>DATFQU010000304.1:0-31398 GCA_035264005.1 Candidatus Acidiferrales bacterium | reverse complement strand
CTTGGGAGATGGAAGCGGGGCGCAGCTATTCGAAAGGATCGCAAACAACAAAGGCTCACAAGTGCCGCAGTTTGTGCTGATGACCGGAGAACTGCTTGATACCAAACAGATATCCGACTGGGAGAAGAAGGGCGTAACGGTGTTGCAGAAGCCATTTCAGCTGTCGGAGCTTGTAGCTGTCTTGGAAACGCTCGTCGCTGCGTCCTCTACAGAACTGAAATCGATCGAGGGCTAGCGCGCTGCTCTATTTCTTGTGCCCTGCGTTTGTTGGTCGGTCTACCCCGAAATCCCACAGCAGGAGATTGAGTCCTTCCTTCGGTGAGAATTGCACAAGAGCATATTCTCCCGGAGCTAGCGAGTGTCCCAAGGTGAAGCGGTACAATCCTTTTGAGACTTGCCACTCCTGTATAGGAATTGACTTGCCTTTGATAGTTTCTTGCCCGAAAAGCCTATCGATATTTTCGATGTGCCGCCTGTCGGCTTGGATATGAGCAGCAACCAGCTCGATTTCTGGCTGCGCAAGGTCTTTTGTACGAAAGTAGAATTCAGGCGTCGGGTTTGTCGTTCGGAAGGTCGCATATTTTCCGGGAAGATCCACGCTCGTGCGAGAAGGTATCACTGGCAACGGGACCGCGATTTGCTCGACGAAGTGGCCTTTCGCGAGCTTTGCAGAAGCGGGCGACTGTTTGAGGGCAAACACGGCGCGGTTGTCGAGGATGAAGAAGCCTTCTCCTGGAGGCAGGAAAACTCCGGGAACGACTTCGAAACTTGCGTCGACGTCGATGGGCGCATGCGCAGCCGCCTCCTCGTCACCCTTGAGCTTGCTTGTAAGCGCGGCATCTGTTTTTTCCTGATCCGCTTCGGCCTTCTTCGTGGCTGGCCAGTCGACGAGAGAGGCCGGAATCTCTTCCCACTCGGCACGTTCCACGCTGAAGTAGCGAACGCGGTCTCCATTGACGGCGTAGCTGCTCGCGATCTGAAAAGACCCATCTTTCATTATCAGTTTCTTGCCGCGAGGCGCGGTCGCCCCGGAGGGATCCTGTTGCAATACGTGAGCATCTGAAGGAGGCCTTGCCGTCGAGCTAGATGGGAAGGCTACGAGCACAGCAAAAAGGAAAACGGTTGCTCGGAGAAGGCTGCGGCTCTGCATGGCAAAATGTGGCCAACTGCGAGGCTAAGATGCCGGCTCGGTGGCGCAGTTTGCCCGTTTGTCAGTTTATCCTTCGGCGCGAGTTGCGGCAATCGCGTTGGCAGTCCGGATACGGACGTTATTCTGGAGCCCAGTTAAAATCAAGCAGACCCGGACTGACTTAGTGCTCGCAGCGAGAGCACAGAACGTTGAGGATCATGAGCTCCGAGTTCGTGAAAAGCCACTTTTCGGCCTCGGCCCCCGCCGCTCCCGCAGCGCGAACCAGCGAGCCAAGGTGTTTCAATTGAGCCAAATTTCGGAGGTGCTCAAGACAGATTCCCGTCACTCGAGAAACTTCGTCTTCGGTGAATAGCTTTTGACTAGATGGGATATAAGACAATTCTTCCATTCCCTCCCGATTCCCAATCTTGGGTACCGGAAAAACTGCAGAAATGTTCGAGCACGCGACCTACCAACCTTGGGCTCGGCCTTCTTGGCCGCAAATCCACTCCTAAACGATTGTGCAGGCATTGGTTGCGGGAACAGCATCGTGAAGGCGCTGGGCCGCTTGACGCACGGTCGGGCGGATTGATAGGAAATATCTTTCCATTCCTACAGATGTCCCTACGATTTCTGGTAGAGCCTCGAGGCTAATTTCGATTGCCGGATTCTCGCTCAAAGGCTTGTGCCAGCTGCAAAACACGACCTTCAGAGAAAGGAGGGCCGAAGATTTGGAGGCCGATGGGCAGACCCCGCGAAGTAGCGCCACAAGGAATGGAGATCGCCGGCACGCCCGCCAAGTCTCCGGTAACTGTATATATATCAGATAGATACATTGCCAGGGGATCGTCAACGCGCTCGCCAATCCGAAAGGCTGGAGACGGCGAGGCGGGCGTCACAATTGCGTCCACTTTCTCGAAGGCTTCGGTGAAGTCACGAGTGATGAGCGAACGAACCTTCTGGGCGCGCAGATAGTAAGCATCGTAATATCCTGAAGATAACGCGTATGTTCCCAGCATAATACGACGCTTCACCTCGGCGCCGAATCCTTGGCCGCGCGTCTTTTTGTACATGTCCCGCAAATTGTTTTTCCCATCGACACGCAAGCCGAATCGAACGCCGTCGAAGCGAGCTAGATTCGAACTGGCCTCAGCATTCGCGACGATGTAGTAAGTCGCGATCGCGTAGTCGGTGTGCGGCATGCTGAGATTCACGGTTCGGCAGCCAAGCTTCTTCAGTACTTCGATTCCGTCTTCGACCTTTTGCCGGACTTCCGCATCCATCCCTTCCCTAAAGTACTCCGCGGGGATTCCGATACGCAATCCGTCGACGGGGTTTTGCATGTCCGTGAAGAAATTCGGCACGGGTACGCTGGCCGACGTCGAGTCGTTTTCGTCTCGGCCGGAAAGTACGGCCATAAAGGCGGCAATGTCGCTGACGGTTGTGGCGAAGGGCCCGATGCGATCCAGAGAAGAACCAAAGGCGATTAGCCCGTAACGCGAGACACGGCCATACGTTGGCATCATTGCGGGAACACCGCACAACGAACCGGGCTGGCGAATCGAGCCGCCTGTGTCTGTTCCCAAAGCGCCCACGGCCAACTGGGCCGCCACAGCCGCAGCAGAGCCCCCACTGGAACCACCGGGCACGCGATCGAGGGCGACTGGGTTGCGCACAGGCCCAAAGGCAGAATTTTCGTTCGAACTGCCCATGGCGAATTCGTCGCAATTTGTCTTTCCAAGGATCACCGCGCCAGCATTTTCGAGGCGTTCTACCGCAGTGGCGTCGTATGGCGGGACGTAATTCTCAAGAATCCGCGAAGCGCAAGTCGTGCGGATTCCCCGCGTGCTGATCACGTCTTTGACAGCGACCGGCACACCGGCAAGCGGTGGAAGTTCTTCTCCGCGTGCGCGTATCCCGTCTATGCGGTCCGCTTGCGCATAGGCTCGCTCATATGAAAGGGTGAGGAATGCGTTCAGTTCCGGATTGCGTTTTTCGATGCGTGAAAGGAAATCTGCTGTCAATTCTCGAGCGGAGACCGTTTTTGCTTCGAGCGCCGTGCGAATCGAAGACACGGTCCAGTGTTTACTTGCACTCAACGTTCGATGACCTTGGGAACTCGGAAGTATGGAGCTTTGGCCTGCGGCGCTTGTTCGAGAATTTCTCCTCCGATGTCACAATTGCGAACAATGTCATCGCGCAGCGTTCTTTCGGCCCCAGCGTTAGGTTCCAGCACCTGCGCCATCGGCTCGACGCCAGAGACGTCCAGCTGCTTCAGTTTGTCGATGTAGCTGAGGATGCCATCAAGCTGCACGCGAAACTTCTCGATTTCCGCTTCACTTAGCTCGAGGTGTGCGAGTTCGGCGACACGCAGGACATCTTCGCGGCTGATCTTCATCGCTTCGGTCTTGCGTCGCGCAAAAAGGGTAAGTGGTGGTTGTCGACTTCATACGACAAACGTTTGCGCTCGTGCGTCAACTCGACACGAACTTCGCGAACCAGCGTTTTTCCCCACGACTCATTGACACGTTCGCGCAATTGCTGCTCCATTGCCTCCGCTTGACTCTTCCATTCGCGCGAGTCTGCACCGACTCTCAAGACTCCTCTGGCGCAATTTATGGGCCGAAGATGCGCTGCCATCGTGTCGCCAATCAGCGAAGGCCATCTTGCCTGCAACCAAGCCGAGGCGACAGTGGGGTCTTGCATCTTGCGCAGCGCAACGCCGAGGAGATCGCCTGCTCGTTCCATAAGTGTCGATTCTAACACACGGTGAGATTTGACTAGAGGCCGCCGCCGCGCAGCCGCGGACGCAACTCAGGCGAGACCCAGTTCGTTGGCGATACTCTGCATCGCTGTGATACAGGTAGCAATGTGTTGATCGAGCGGGACACCAAGCTCCTCGGCTCCTCGCCGAACATCATCGCGACTCACGCCGCGCGCGAAAGCCTTGTCTTTCAGCTTTTTTTTCACTGATGCAGCTTCTACCTCAGCAATTTTCTTGCTTGGTTTAATGAGCGCACATGCGGTCAAGAACCCGGCCAACTCGTCGCAAGCAAAAAGCGTGTGGTCGAGCGCTGATTCGCGTTTCACGCCGGTGTAATCAGCGTGCGACAAAATGGCATGAATCATTTCTTCAGGATAGCCATGTTCGCGTAGGACGCTAGAGCCCTGCGCAGGATGCTCCTTGTCGGCATGGTGTTCAGTATTGGGCCAGCGCTCGTAATCAAAGTCGTGAAGCAGGGCAGTGCGGCTCCAGAGTTGCTCGTCCGCACCATTCTTGGCTGCATACGCGCGGACGCACGCCTCAACGGCCAGTGCATGTTTGCGAAGACTCTCGCTTTGTGTGTGCTCGCACAGCAACTTCCATGCGTCTTCGCGACTCGGCAGATTCCCCACGCTATTCTCCTGGTTTTAGCAGCAGGGCCAGCCTACCAGAAAAGTGCTTTTTCCCGCGAGAGCTTCCTGCCGCCTGGAACATTGATTTTCCTATCGTGCCGAGAGTAAAATTCTGTTCGCATTTCGAGGGACCGTAAATAGGCAAAAAAAGACTTGACTTGGGATAGTGCGCTGGAGAGAATGCCCGTCGCGCCAGTTTCTGCCTTCCCTGTTGTGAAACGTTCCTCCCCTACGCACCGCCGGAAAAGTCTGTGAGGATTACCGGTGGGAGAAAAGAAAGCTGAGGAAGTCATCTCGGACATGGACCGAGAAGTAATCCGCTGTGGTGTCTGCGGATTGGTGCAGTACCGTACGCGTACCGATAATTGCCGACGTTGCCTGCGCCTGCTGCCTCCGAAGGTGACTTTCGTGATTCCCACTCCTTCGCCTGAGGGGACGGCTGGCGCCGATGCGAAATCGGCGGATGACTGGCCAAACCAGGATACAGTCGAGAATATCGGCCAGCGGATTCGCCAGTTACGCGAATCGCGCGGCATGACGCAGAGCCAGCTTCAGGGTCGCTCGCGCGTCTCGCGTTCGTATCTCTCGCGTATCGAGAGCGGGCAAATGACGCCCAGTCTCGGAACGCTTGAGAAAATTGCCGAAGCTCTCGGCGTGGGATTGAATCGCTTCTTCGTTCCCGAGTCGACTGGCCAGACGCTGCTCGAAGATCCGTTCATTCAGGGATTGCGGCCGTTTCTGCGCCAGTTGGATTGGGCGCAGTGGCAATCCATACTTAAGCGGCTGCAAGCGATTAGCGATCACGTGAGCAACAGCGTGATGCGCTCTCCGGGGCAGCCAATGCATGAGGCTAAGATGCCGCACATCTCGCCGCGCCGTAGTGCGCCGTCCATGGCCTCAGCGCATCGCTAAGGGATTTTCACAACCTGGGATTGGCTCGGCGGCGCTCTACGGCGTCGCCGAGTGGCCCCGCTTAATGTCCCTTTTCACTTACCGAGAAGCTACAGAGTCGGATATTCCCGCGATGGCGCGAATTCGCGCCGCGGAATGGGAAACCGAGGAGTATTGGCTGAGACGGATCAGCGCTTACTTGCAGGGCAAGCACGATCCTCAAAAGGCGCTCAAGCCGCGCATCAGCTATGTTGCAATAGAGAGTGATTTCATAGTTGGGTTCATCGCGGGACACCTCACCGTGCGTCACTCCTGCAATGGAGAGCTGGAATGGTTGAACGTGATTCCGGAGCAGCGAGGAAGCGAAGTCGCTACCGCATTACTCCACCTGCTGGCCGGCTGGTTCGTCGCCCAGAAGGCCTTGCGAATTTGCGTGGATGTCCAGCCGTCCAACATCCGCGCAAGGCGCTTTTACAAGCGCCATGGTGCCGAGGATTTGAACCCACATTGGTTGGTTTGGAGCGACATTAAAGTTGTACTCGGGAGGGATTCAGCGCTAGGGGCGGGACCCAAAGGTTGAGCCCACAACCATCGTGATAATCCAAGCAACGAAGACGCACGCGAGGACCGCGCCCAAAATGATCAGGCGCTTGTTCGAACGGCCACGGTTCTGCCTGGATTCCGGGTTCGCAAGATCGGCCATCTACAGAGTCCCCCAGACTGCCGAATTGAGCCACCAATGCCCCGGGAAGATTGAGTGAAGCTAGCCTATCGTAGAAGCTAGAAGAAACGAACCTTAGCGTCCGGCCGCTTGTTCAAATGGACACTATCGATGAACCGGATCTGCCGATTGTCGTATGTGAGCACCAGAGAATGCGTGCGGACGCCTTCGCCAAAGAAGCGCACCCCGCGCAATAGGTTCCCTTCAGTGACTCCCGTGCATGCAAAGATGATTTTCCTTCCGGGCGCAAGCTCGTCTGTCTTGTAGATCTTCTTGGGGTCGGTTACTCCCATTTTGGCCAGGCGTTCCTGCTGCTCCGGCTTTGATACCACTAAGCGGGCAATAATTTCGCCGTTCAAGCATCTCAGCGCTGCGGCAGTCAAGACTCCCTCGGGTGCGCCTCCTGTTCCCATCACGGCGTGAACGCCAGAGCCCAAGACCGCGGCGGCAATTCCTGCTGACAGGTCGCCGTCGCCGATCAGTCGGATTCGCGCACCGGCTTCGCGAATGTCTCGAATCAACTTCTCGTGACGCGGGCGATCAAGGACAATGACGACTAGGTCTTCCACGAGACGGTCGAGACGCCGGGCGATGGCCTTCAAGTTGTCTTTCACTGGAGCGTCGAGTTCCACTGCGCCCCGACACGTTGGTCCAACGACGATCTTTTCCATGTACAGATCTGGCGCATGAAGCAACCCACCTCTCTCGCTTGCGGCAAGAACCGTAATCGCATTGGGCTCCCCGGTTGCGCACAGGTTGGTTCCTTCCAGTGGATCGACGGCGATGTCCACGGCAGGGTGACTGTCTTTGGTTTTGGAAGCCAACCCAACCTTTTCGCCGATAAACAGCATGGGCGCTTCGTCGCGCTCGCCTTCGCCAATCACGATGGTGCCGTCCATGCCTACTGTGTCCATTTCGCTGCGCATGGCTTCGACGGCTACGGCGTCGGCTTTGTGACGGTCGCCCAAGCCCATGGTGTGCGCGCAGGCAATGGCTGCCTGTTCTACTACACGCAGGAATTCGAGGCTAAGCTTGTCTTCCATGGATTCTCCCGCCTTCACGAAACTGGTTGGATGTTTGCATTCACGAGGGGCCTGGAATTCTGGTGCGAATCATTCAAATGCCGCGATTCCAGTGATGCGTTCGCCAATGATTAATTTGTGGATGTCGTGCGTGCCTTCGTAGGTGTAGACAGATTCGAGGTTGGTCATGTGGCGCATGATGCAGTAGTCGTCGACAATGCCATTTGCGCCGAGAATCTCGCGCGCTGTGCGCGCTGTTTCGAGTGCGGTCGAGACGTTATTCATTTTCATCATGGAAATGTGCGAGGGATGGACGCGTGATTTGTCTTTCAGCCGTCCAACTTGCAACGCTAAAAACTGCGCTTTGGTGATCTCGGTAATCATCCATACCAGCTTTTCCTGGACCAATTGGTGTCCAGCGATAGGTTTGTTGCCGAACTGCCTGCGCTCTTTGGCATATCGCAACGCCGTATCGTAGCAGGCCATTGCTGCGCCAATGCCGCCCCAGCCGATTCCGTAGCGCGCCTGATTCAAACACGAAAGCGGCCCACGCAATCCTTCAACGCTAGGAAGGATGTTCTCCGCAGGGATCTTGCAGTCGGTCATCGCGAGACCTGAAGTAACTGAAGCTCGCAGCGACCACTTGCCGTGCACATCCCAAGCCTTGAATCCGGGCGTGCCTTTCTCGACCAAAAAGCCGCGAATCTTTTCGTCCTCGCACTTCGCCCAGATCAACGCAACGGCTGCGAGCGAGCCATTCGTGATCCACATCTTCTCGCCGTTCAAAACGTAGCTATCGCCTTTGCGCACCGCTCGTGTGAGCATACCGCCTGGATTCGAGCCGAATTGTGGCTCCGTCAGGCCGAAACAGCCGATCGCTTTTCCGGAAGCCAGTTGAGGCAGCCACTTCTCCTTTTGTTCGTCTGACCCGAAAGTGTAAATCGGGTACATCACCAGCGCGGATTGAACGGAAGCAAAACTTCGCAGGCCTGAGTCTCCGCGTTCGAGCTCTTGCATAACCAGGCCGTATTCGACGTTGGACATTCCAGCGCAACCATAGCCCTTCAGATTCGCGCCGAAAAACCCAAGTTCTGCAATCGTCGGCAAGAGCTGCATCGGGAATTTGGCTTCGCGGTTGCATTCCTCGATAATGGGCAGCACCTGGTCGTCGACAAACTTGCGAGCAGTCTGGCGCGCGAGTTTTTCTTCATCGGTCAGCAGGGAATCGAAGTCGAGGAAATCGACTCCGGAAAAAGCGGGCATGCACATCTCCTTTGACGGGCAATTGGGCTAAGAACTGGCGAACAAGAATAACATTCCTGCGCGCCTGAATGAAATCACCGCAGCGCGTGCCCGCCGAGAATCGTCAGGCTGTGTCAGGTATTCAAAGGGATTTTGAGATCGTCGGCGAGCAGGTAAGGATTAAAAGGACTGTTGGCGAAATACCTGCCGTCAACATCAAACGTCGGCACTTTTCGGCGTCCATGATTCACGCGAAGCACCAGCGCTTCTGCCTCCGGAGAAAGATCTATGTTCACTTCGCGAAAGGCTATGCCGCGTTCCTGCAGGAACAGTTTCGCGCGGCGGCAATCGCTGCAGTGAAACGAGGTGTACATCGTAATCGTAGGCACGTCCGACCCTTAATCTGTCTTCCGTTCCTTAAAGATGCGATTACTTTGAATCGAGGCTCAAAGAAACAATAAACGCCCAGAAATCAGTGATGAACGGCCGAAACCATTCCGGCTTTTCCTGCGGCGTCAATGCGAGCCTGCGCGCGGTTCATGGCAAGGGCCTCGTCTGCTCTGTTCTTGTCACCGGAGCCGGCCTTGGTCAATTCCGCTCGTGCTCTTTCGAGAGCGGCACGGGCGCGCTCGACGTCGATCTCGCCAGTCCGCTCGCAAGCGTCTGCTAGGATAATGACACGGCCGGGAAGCACTTCGACAAAACCTCCGAGCGCCGCGAAATATTGAACGTCGCTGCCTTTGCGATAAGAAAGCGTACCCATGCCAAGCTCGCTCAAGAGAGGGGCGTGTCCAGGCAAAATGCCCATGTAGCCTTCCTGGCCAGGCACTTCGACGTAATCGACCGCTTCGTCGAGCATGTGCTTCTCTGGTGTCACAATTTCGAGTTCTAGATTTTGCGGCAGCATTTTGAGCGGTCCGCTTGTTTCCTTTCGTGGTTACGCCGTGGCCGCCATTTGTTCGGCCTTTTCTTGCGCTTCTTCGATGGTCCCCACCATGTAGAAAGCCTGCTCGGGAATTTCGTCGTGCTTGCCGTCTACGATTTCCTTGAAGCCGCGAATGGTGTCTTCAACCTTGACGTATTTGCCTTCGAATCCGGTGAACTGCGCCGCGACGAACATCGGCTGGGCCATGAATTTTTGAATCTTGCGCGCGCGTGCCACTGTCATCTTGTCCTCTTCCGGCAATTCTTCGATACCGAGGATCGCGATGATGTCCTGAAGGTCCTTATAGCGCTGGAGCGTGGACTTCACGGAACGCGCCACGTTGTAATGTTCCTCGCCGACAATTCGCACATCGAGAATGCGCGAGAAGCTAGCCAGCGGATCGACTGCGGGATAAATTCCCAGCGAGGCGAGTTGTCGGCTCAGGTTGGTGGTTGCGTCCAAGTGCGCGAACGTCGCGGCGGGAGCAGGATCCGTGTAATCGTCCGCCGGAACGTAAATGGCCTGAACGGACGTGATCGAGCCTTTCTTCGTGGATGTGATGCGCTCCTGCAACTCGCCAATTTCCGTATTCAAGTTCGGCTGGTAGCCGACGGCGGAAGGCATACGACCGAGCAGAGCGGACACCTCCGAGCCTGCCTGAACGAAACGGAAGATGTTGTCGATGAAGAGCAGCACGTCCAGCCCTTCGGCGTCGCGGAAATACTCCGCGACGGTCAAGCCCGTCAGTCCTACGCGAAGGCGAGCGCCGGGCGGCTCGGTCATCTGCCCATAAATCAAGGCCGCGCGGGATTTCTCAGAATTACCCGGGACGACCACGCCTGATTCGGTCATTTCAAGCCACAGATCGTTGCCTTCGCGCGTTCGCTCGCCCACACCGGCAAAAACAGACACGCCACCGTGTTTCATCGCGACGTTGTGGATCAACTCCATAATGAGCACGGTCTTGCCGACGCCGGCGCCGCCGAATAGGCCGATCTTGCCACCTTTCAGATAGGGCTCCATCAAATCAACCACTTTGATACCCGTCTCAAACATTTCGAGAGAAGTGGACTGCTGATCAAGGGGCGGAGCAGGGCGATGAATCGGCCAACGCTCTTTGACAGTCACATCTCCGAGCTTATCCACCGGTTCGCCAAGAACGTTCAACACGCGGCCGAGCGTTCCGCGGCCGACGGGAACGGAGATTTCTTCGCCCAGGTCGATGGCCTTCATGCCACGCACAACGCCTTCGGTCGGCTTCATCGCGACGCAGCGCACACGCCCCTCGCCGAGGTGCTGCTGCACTTCGGTCACGATATCGATTGGCTCGGCGACGTCGAAGCCTTCGCTGGTGATCCGAACGGCGCTGTAAATTAGAGGAAGGTGTCCTTCTTCAAACTGGACGTCGACAACCGGGCCGATTACCTGCACGACGTGACCGGTCTTCATGTCCTTTTTCTGAGCTGCTTGATTCTCTGCCATCGAAAAGCTCCCTTGCTCTATGAGGACGCCGCAAACGAGGCGCCGCTTACGATTTCAATGATTTCTTTGGTGATACTGGCTTGACGAATTTTGTTCATGTCGAGAGTTAACGAACTGATGAGCTCTCCGGCATTGGTCGTGGCCGCATCCATGGCGGTCATGCGCGCAGCGTGCTCAGCTGCCGCTGACTCCAAGAGGATCCGAAAAATTTCAGTTTCCAAGTAACGCGGCACAAGCTTCGCAAAAATCTCCTCGGGTGGTTCTTCGTAGATGTAGTCGACGGTCTCGGCGAGTTTATTCGATTCCTCTTTTTGGCCGCCTGCGGCCTGCTTTTCGCGGCCCCCTGCGAACGATTCGGGATTCAGCGGCAGAATCTTCTCCACGAGCAGGCGCTGAACCATCACGCTCTTGAATTCGTTGTAGATTGCGTAAACCGCGTCCACTTCCTTGGAAACATACAATTCGGAAATGCGTTTGGAGATCTCTTCCGCATGGTGAAATTCAACATGCATGGAAACGTTCAAGTATTCAGCCGCGAGCTTCCATTTGCGCCGTTTAAGCCCTTCGACGCCCTTGCGGCCGACGCCGATGGCCACTACATCTTTTCCCTTTAAGCTGCGAGAATACTCGACGCTCCGCCTCAAGACATTCGTGCTAAACGGGCCCGACAAACCCTTGTCCGCCGTAATCACGAGAACAAGAATGCGTTGCTCAGGCCGTTGCTCAAGCAGGGAATTCTGCGGCTCGGAGACACGCTGCATCGCCGATTGCAAAACGCGTCGAATCTCCTTCGCATAGGGTCGCGCGCGAAACACTCCTTCTTGTGCGCGGCGCAGTTTTGCGGCCGAGACAAACTTCATTGCGCGGGTGATCTGCTGAGTGTTCTTTACAGAACGGATGCGGCGGCGATAGTCGAGCAGAGTAGGCATGCGAGGGTCTCGTCAGCGCTCAGCTTGCAGCGGCCTCCACAGTTTTCCGGTCGGCAACGAAGCCCTTCTTGAAGTCCTCGATTGCCTTCTTCATTTCGGCGCGAAGCCCATCATCAATCGCTTTCGTCTCGGCGAGCTTTTTCAGTATGCCGCTGTAATTGGTTTCGACGAAGCTGTACAGTTCCTTCTCGAAGCGGCGCACATCCTCGGCGGGGATATCGTCCACGTACCCATTCGTGCCGGCAAAAATTCCTAGAACCTGTTTTTCAACCGAGAGAGGCTGGAACTGATCCTGTTTTAACAGTTCAGTCAAACGGCGGCCACGCCCGAGTTGCGCTTGCGTGGCTTTGTCCAATTCGGACCCGAATTGCGCAAAGGCTGCGAGTTCGCGGAACTGAGCCATATCCAAGCGGAGAGAGCCCGCGACCTGGCGCATCGCCTTGATTTGCGCGTTTCCGCCGACGCGGCTTACGGAAATGCCGGCATTGATGGCAGGGCGGATTCCGATGTTGAAGAGGTCAGATTCCAGATAGATTTGCCCGTCCGTGATGGAAATCACGTTCGTGGGAATGTAAGCGGAAACGTCGCCCGCCTGCGTCTCAATCACAGGAAGTGCAGAAAGCGAACCGCCACCGCGTTCCTTGCTCAATTTCGCTGCGCGTTCCAGCAAACGCGAGTGCAGGAAGAAAACGTCTCCGGGATACGCTTCGCGTCCGGGCGGGCGACGCAGAAGCAGCGAGATTTCACGATACGCTTGCGCATGCTTGGAAAGATCGTCGTAGAAACAGATTGCGTGTTTGCCGTTGTCTCGGAAAAACTCACCCATTGCGCATGCGGCGAATGGAGCGATGTATTGCATTGTGGCCGGCTCGGAGGCGGAAGCGGTAACGACGATGCTGTGTTCCATTGCTCCGCTATCGGTGAGCGTCTTAATGACTTGCGCGACTGTCGAGCGTTTCTGACCGATCGCGCAGTAAATGCAAATGAGGTCGCCGCCGCGCTGATTGATAATTGTGTCGAGGATGATGGCGGTTTTGCCGGTCTGGCGGTCTCCAATGATGAGTTCGCGCTGGCCGCGGCCAATGGGAATCATCGAGTCAATGGCCTTGATGCCGGTTTGCACAGGCTCGCGGACGGGCTGACGGTCGATAACGCCCGGAGCAAGGCGCTCAATGGGGCTGCGATGATCACTTGCGATTGGGCCTTTGTCATCGAGCGGTTGCCCCAGCGGATTCACAACGCGGCCGATGAGCGCATCCCCGACAGGCACCGACATGATGTTCTTGGTACGCTGAACGGAATCGCCTTCTTCAATTTTCGTGTAATCGCCGAGCAAAACCGCGCCGACCTGATCTTCTTCCAAATTGAGCGCGATGCCGACGACATCATGAGGAAACGAGAGCATCTCGCCCGCCATGACCTTGTCGAGGCCGTGGACACGGGCAATGCCGTCTCCGACGGAAATGACCGAACCAACCTCTTCGACGGCCATCACCTGCTGGTAGTTTTCGATCTGCTCGCGAATGATTTTAGTGATCTCGTCAGCCTTGATTGTCGCCATTCCTTCTCCTATTGCGATTCCAGTTCGGCGCGCAGCCGGTCCAGCTGCTCACGCACGGATGCGTTGTAGATCGTGGAGCCGATGCGGACGGTCGTGCCGCCGATCAGCTCGGCATTCAATTCATATTGCGCTTGCACTCTCTTGCCGGTGACGCGTTCGAGAGCCTGTATCAATTGTGTTTTCTCGGTCGCGGAAAGCTCGTGTGCGGAGGAGATTAGGGCGTCAGCGATTCCCGCGCGGCGATTCATCTCGGACTCAAACGATTGCTGAATGTCCTCGACGATGCCGGTGCGGCTGTGGTCAATCAAAAGAAAGACGAAGTTCCGGACTTCCGTGTGCGTGCCCATTTTTTCTGTGACCTTCGCAGCCACAGATTTCTTCGCGTCCACAGAAACCGATGGATTAGCCAGAACGTTGCGCAAATCGGACGATGCAGCCAGGGCTTGCGTGAAGTCCGATAAATCTTGCCGGATTTTCGCCGAGTCTTTGTGCTCGAAAGCCACGTCGGCGAGCGCCGCCGCGTAGCGCTGCGAAATGGCGCTCAATTGGAAGCTCCCTGCAACGCCACGACGAAGCCGCGGAACAGATTCGATTCAGCCTGAGCATTGACCTGATCGCGAAGGAGAGCCTCAGCGCGTTCGATGGCCAAGCGGGCGGCAATTGCTTTGAGGTCAGACTGTGCCGCGCGTTCGGCAGCGCGGATCTCGGCTTGCGCAGACTGTTCGATGCGCTTTGCTTCTTCTTGCGCCAGCGCTCGGATGCGCTGAGTCTCCGCAGCACTTTCCTGCTTGGCGCGTGCTCGCAGATCGGCGATTTCCTTGTCCAGCGAGGCCATTTTTTGTTCCGCGGCACGCTCCTGGCGATCGGCTTCCTCGCGCGCACGCGCGCTTTCAGCGATGGCATCGCCTATGGCTTTCTGGCGGCCGCGGAAATACGCTCTCGTCCCTTTGTTCGTAAAAGCCCAGATGAGTGCACCGACGAAAATCAGAAAGTTAATCCAGCGGTAGACCCAGCCAGTTGTTGTGTCCGCTTCTTGTTGGGGATTCGCAGCGGCCAGAACAGGCGCGGCGAAGGCAGCGAGCGCGAAAACTATCGCGCAGGCCCTTCGAAGCCAGCGATAGGCGCAGGAAATCAACGCGAGCCTCCGAGTGGAGCAGCCGGTCGTTCTAAGATCCGCTGAGCAATGCGGCCAGCGAGTGCGGCCGTCTCATTTTCGAGTTGTGCCCGCGCAGCAGCAAATTCGCGGTTGATGCGCTCTTTTTGAACGCGCACTGTATCCTGCGCGGCGTTGCGCGCTTCGCGAAGGACCTTGGAGCGCTCATCCAAAGCCGCTTGACGAGCTGTCTCTTGTTCAGCGAAAACACCGAGGCGGGCTTTGCGCAGAGCATCTTCGTAGGACTGCGTCTTGTCTTTTGCGGCAGTTTGAACTGCTTCGGCGTCCGCGCGCGCTTTGCTGATCCGAGCGTTGCGCTCGGCTAACGTGCGTTCCAAAGGTTTGAAGAAATTGGCGCGCAAGAACCAATAAAACAAAAGAAACAGAATAATTGTTGGAATGGATTTGAAGAAGAGCCCGCCGAGCTGTTGGAGAATCTGCATCGCACACTTATGGCAACCGCCGCCTGCCCTTCGTGGGTTTTCTTGTTGCTTGGCGGTTCGTCGCCGCCACAAGGCACTTTTTCAACCACCGCAAAGCCAGCAATTATCGCATCCCTTTTTTGCCGCGTCAACCAGCGGCCGCGCGGGCTTGTTCCACCTAGGAAAGCGACACCCCTCGCGCGAAGACGTTTGCAATTTTCAGTTCAGGGGTAAGGAGAACGAAGTCAGCATCCGCGCCAGAAGCCAGCACTCCCTTGCGCGCCTCCATGCCAATGCGTTGCGCCGGATTGTACGTGGCCATGCGGATTGCTTCAATGAGGGGCACGCCAAGCCGCACCATATGTTGTACCGCGCGATCCAGAGTCAAAGTGCTACCCGCGAGTTTTCCTTCCCGATTGCGGCAGACACCATCAGAAACCGTTACGTCGAAAGTACCGAGCCGATAGCAGCCGTCGCGCATGCCCGTCGCAGCGGTACCGTCGCTTACGAGCAATACTAAATCCGTGCCCTTTGCAGCCAGCAAGAGCCGAATCGCCGGATCGTCCACGTGCACTCCATCAGCGATGATTTCCGCAGTGACGGAAGGATCCGTGAGTACTGCGCCGAGGACGCCGGTTTCACGATGCGAA
Source organism: Candidatus Acidiferrales bacterium (assembly GCA_035264005.1). GTDB lineage: Bacteria > Acidobacteriota > Terriglobia > Acidiferrales > UBA7541 > DAHUXN01. The sequence continues at coordinate 15,875 of DATFQU010000304.1, read as the reverse complement.
AAAGGCCGCATGGCATTAAAGACATGTACGGCATGGTGTGCACCGCGAAAAATTGCAGTGTGAGCCTGTTCGTAAGTAGCGTCCGTATGGCCCAGGGCAACTACCAAGCCTCGCGCATAGCCTCGCTCAACCAGGTCCAGTGCGCCAGGAATCTCGGGCGCGAGCGTAACGATCTTCGCAGTGCCCGCGGCAGCCTCTAGGTAACGGTCAAGAAGAGTAACGGATGGATTGGCAATCGCACCCGCGGGATGCACTCCTCGGCGCGCCGGACTGATGAAAGGGCCTTCGAGATGAATCCCGACGATTTCCGAGGTGACGTCGGCCCGTCGATTCGAGGGGCTGAGAATGAAGCGCGAAATGCCCTCGAGGCAGCGGCGCGTCTCATCCGGTGGCGCAGTCACAGTGGTTGCCACAATGGAAGTCGTGCCACGGCGCGCCACCGTACTGGCAATCGTCGCCAGAGCTTCGTCGGTCGACGACATTACATCGTAGCCCCCGGCGCCATGCACGTGTACGTCGACAAATCCCGGCGCGATGGTGGCGTCGCGCGCGGAGATCTCCCGTGCGCCCGCTGGAACCTCAACTCCCGCTCGCGGCCCGACAGAAAGGATGCGGCCATCTTCGAAAACAATCGCCGCGTCGAGAATCTCCTGGAGTGGCGTCAAGGCCCGCGCAGCGTGGATGATTGTTATACTCATGGCGGACAATCCTACTCGAAGGATGTGCAACACGAGCTGAAAATCACGATGCCGAGTTGCAAGAACGGCACGCTCAGTTACAATTGACCGGCTCTAGACCACGGAGGTGGAGATGGCAAACGAGAAACGGTTCGTGGCGTGGAAGCGCCACCATCGTAAACGGAAATCGGCGAAGGCCAAGATGAAGCTGTACGAGCAAGGGAAGTTGCCGCATGACGAACTGCCCGCGCTGGCCAAGGAATTCTTGCGCCGCAAGATGCGTTCACTCTCCAAGGCAGAATAGCCGCCGGGCAAGCGCACACAAAAGAAAGAGGGAGGCGCCCTCAGAACGCCTCCCTCTTACCGCTTGGTCCCGTTGGGACTGGTCCCGTTGGGACTGGTCCCGTTGGGACTTCAGCGTATCTCTTAGCAACTCCTAGTTACTGCCGGTGCCGGTACCTGTTGAACCGCTCGCAGCTGGCTCCGGAGCTGCGCTCTTTGGCACGCTCAGGTATCCCGTGATTTTGTTCTTTCCGACCTGGTTGACAACCATTTCGAGAGGAACCTGGTACTCGTGCGTGTAGAAGTAAATCGGCTCGTCAACTGAACGGTTGTTCTTCTCAAAGCGCTTGTCATCGACGAACAGGTACATCGTGAAGAGCTGCTTCTTGGTGTTTGTTCCACGCAGCTCAACAGTCAGGTCGCCAACGCGCTTCTTCTCGTTCTTCTTATCGACGGAGAATTCGAAGATGTTGCGCTCACCCATGCGGCGCAGCGTCTCGATCTCATCGTGGTTGCGGGCGATCAAGTTGCCGAACTGGTCTCGCGCCATTTGCAGGTTCTGCTTGGTCGAATCCAAGTCCGTTTTGACGCCATTGACATCGCCGCTGACCTTGTTGAGGTCGTCGGAACTGGCCTTCGTGGCGAGCTGAGTGTTCATCTGGTCTTCTTGCTGCTTCACGTCGGCAAACTGCTTCGCTTCATCTTTCGAGATTCTGCGGGCCTGCGCGCGCGCCGTCGCCAATTCGCCTTGCGTGAGTTTCAGGCGGTCCGTAATCACGTTTAGTTCGCCCTGCATCTGCGCATTGGTTTCGTCGCTCTGCTGCAACCTTTGCTCCAATACACTTTGCGCCTGCTTAGCTGCTTGGACCTGCGCGGCCATGGCCGTCTGGTTGTCCTTGGAGGTTCGCTCAGCACTCCAGCCTATTCCAAGGGCCACCAATGCAACCACTGCGACCAAAACAACGACAATTCCTACCCACCGGGGTGTTGCCGCTTCTGGCGGCGTCTGATTTCGCTCTTCAAAGGTCATTTTCGTGTCTCTCCTTGAATCTCAATTCCCCCTGCGTAGGGCCAGAGGAAGCACGGGTCGTGCCAATCGGGCAGCCGTCAAATCGTCCAGCTAAGTGGACGTATAGTCAATAGGTTACATTATGCTGGTCATCCGTACAGGTTTGTGCCGACGGCTCCTACCCTGAAATCTTTACCTGTACACTGTTGTTTCTGCCTTTTTCGCGCGAAATCGCTGCCTCTGAGGGCTATTTAGCGGGTTATTTGCATGTTCTTCAGAATCTCGATGCGCTGATCGAGCGGTGGGTGCGTGCTGAACAAATTGGCCAGCATTTGGCGCCCTTGTAAAGGGGCGACAATGCATAAAGCGGCGGTCGACGGTGAAATCGCCATCGGGATTTTCTTGTTGTAGTCCTCAAGTTTCTGCAGGGCGCTTATCAGCCCATAGGGGTGCCCGACCATTTTCACGCCGGAAGCGTCAGCCTGATATTCGCGCTGCCTGGAAATGCCGAGCTGTAAGAGGAGGGCCGCTATGGGCGCGAGAATAAGCATCAGAATCGCCGTAATCGCGTTGCCTTCGCCTTCTCCTCCATCCCGGCCGCCGCCGTAGCCGCCGAAAATCAGTCCCCAGCGGCCCATCTCGGCAACCCACGTAATTGCGCCGGCGATCGTGGCAGCGATTGACGACGTCAGAATGTCGTAATTGCGCACGTGGGAAAGTTCGTGGGCAATCACACCCTCCAGTTCGTCGTCGTTCATGATTTGCATCAGACCAGCCGTCACGCACACTGCAGCGTGATGCGGGTTACGGCCTGTGGCGAAGGCGTTGGGAGCAGCTTGTGGGCTGACGTAAAGCTTGGGCATGGGAAGGCCAGCCTTTCCCGCAAGGCGCTCCATGACAGCATACAGACGTGGTGCTTGCTCGCGCGTAACCGCCTCAGCCTGCGCGGAGCGCAGGGCGATTTTGTCAGAGAAGAAGTACGCGACGCCATTCATAACCACCGCGATTGCTAGCCCGAGCGTCATGCCTCGGCGACCACCGAGGGCCTCGCCGCCCAGAATTAACAGGAGCGTGAGCGCAGTGAGTAGGAATGCTGTCTTAAGCGTTTTCATGGTCTTCCCTGTCAGTTCAATATATTCGGAACTAGCAGTCTAAGGCCGCGTTCCGCGCGGGTCAAATCAGCTTCGCTTGACGGCACTGGCCTTCTGCTTCTGCCGCTCGAAACGCATTTCTCCCGTCTTCGTGTCGGCATCTACAAGTACATTGTCGCCCGGCAAAATCTTACCGTCCAGAATGTCCATCGCCAGCGGATCCTGCACGAGCCGCTGAATCGCGCGCCGCAAAGGCCGAGCGCCATAGGCGGCATCATATCCTTCACGAAGCAGTACCTCCCGCGCTGCGGGAGAAAGCTGCAAGGAAACATGTTTGTCTTCAAGCAGCTTAGCCACTTGCGCAAGCTGCAAATCAACGATGTGGTCGAGCTGCTCCTTACCGAGCGGCAGAAAGATAACGATATCGTCGACGCGATTCAGGAACTCCGGCCGGAAAATATGACGCAGAGCATCCATAGCTTCGGCTCGCGCGCGTTTGGGGTCGGTCGCCGCCAACTCGAAGATGGCCGACGACCCAGCGTTTGACGTCATTACGATAACGGTATTGCGAAAATCGACCGTGCGACCCTTGCCGTCAGTGAGCCGTCCGTCTTCAAGAATCTGCAAGAGGATATTGAAGACGTCTGGATTCGCTTTCTCGATTTCGTCCACAAGCACAACCGAATACGGATGCCGGCGAACCTGCTCGGTGAGCTGGCCGCCTTCTTCGTAACCGACATATCCCGGAGGCGCGCCGATCATGCGCGCAACGGAATGCTTCTCCATGTACTCGGACATGTCCAAGCGAATCAGAGCCCGCTCATCATCGAAAAGGAATTCCGCCAATGCCCGTGCGAGCTCCGTCTTGCCAACGCCAGTTGGGCCCAAGAATAGGAAGGAACCAATCGGCCGCCGCGGATCGGCCAAGCCTGACCGGCTGCGGCGGACCGCGTTTGCGACCCGGCTCAGTGCGTCATCCTGACCCACAACGCGCTGGCGCAACCGCTCTTCCATGTGCACGAGCTTTTGGACTTCCCCTTCGAGCAGGCGGCCAACAGGAATGCCGGTCCACTTGCTGACAATGCGTGCGACGTCCTCTTCGCCGACTTCTTCCTTAAGCATTGCGCGGCCCTTTTGAAGCTGGGCAAGTGACTCCTGCGCTTTTTGAAGCTCACGTTCGGCGGCGGACAGTTTTCCGTAACGGATCTCAGCGACCTTGGCGAGCTCACTGGCGCGCTCCATGCGCTGCTCTTCAGTCTTCAGCCGATCGATCTCGCCTTTGATTTTGCGAATGCGCGCAATGGCGTCTTTCTCAATTTGCCATTGGGCTTTCAGCCCGCTCGATTTCTCGCGAAGCGACGAAAGCTCCTTTTCGATCTCGCGCAAACGTTCACGCGAATGCGCGTCGGATTCCTTGGAGAGCGCCTGGCGTTCGATCTCCAGCTGCAAAACGCGCCGCTCGACTTCATCGATCTCGGCGGGCATCGAGTCGAGTTCCATGCGCAGACCGGCCGCTGCTTCGTCAATGAGATCGATTGCCTTGTCTGGCAAAAAACGATCCGAGATGTATCGATTCGAGAGAATCGTGGCGGCAACGATAGCCGCATCTTGAATGCGCACGCCGTGATGAATCTCGTAGCGCTCTTTCAATCCCCGGAGAATCGCGATTGCATCCTCCACAGAGGGCTCGGGAATCATCACGGGCTGGAATCGGCGTTCCAGTGCCGGGTCCTTTTCGATGTACTTGCGGTATTCGTTCAGCGTCGTCGCGCCGATGGTGCGGAGTTCACCTCGGGCGAGCGCCGGCTTGAGCATATTTGACGCATCCATCGATCCTTCAGCCGCGCCAGCGCCAACAACAGTATGAAGCTCGTCGATGAACAGGATGATCTGGCCTTCAGATTCCGTGACTTCCTTCAGGACCGCCTTCAGGCGATCTTCGAATTCGCCACGGTATTTCGCGCCCGCCACGAGCGACGCCAGATCCAATGCGACGATCCGCTTCGGTTTCAAAACTTCCGGCACGTCGCCCGCTACGATGCGCTGCGCCAGCCCTTCGACGATCGCGGTTTTGCCGACGCCGGGCTCGCCGATGAGCACGGGGTTATTTTTAGTTCGCCGCGCGAGAATTTGCATTACGCGGCGAATTTCCTCGTCGCGGCCAATCACTGGGTCAAGTTTCCCTCGTCGCGCCAGTTCCGTCAGGTCCCGGGCGTACTGCTCGAGGGCACGGTATGTTGTCTCAGGATTCTGGCTGGTTACGCGATGGCTCCCCCGCACGCTCAAGAGCGCGTGCAGGATCGCATCGCGGCTGGCTCCATTTCGCGCAAGCAAAGAGCCCGCGGGATCACGCTGGAGATTGGCTATCGCAAGCAGGATATGTTCGGTTGAAACATATTCATCCTTAAAGCCCGCCGCTTCGTCGAAGGCCTTCGAAAGAACCTCGTTCGACGCGGGACTGAGGTATTGCTGTGCAGCTCCAGAGACCTTCGGAAGACGATCAATCTCCCGGCGAACCTCCGCCGATACCGCCTCGGGCGACGCTCCGAGCTTAGAAAGTAAGGGTGCAACCAAGCCGTCGCTCTGCGCAAGCAGTGCAGCCAGAATGTGTACGGGTTCGACCTGCTGCTGGGAGGACCGCGCGGCCAGTTCTTGGGCGTCCTGGAGCGCCTCCTGAGCCTTTACTGTCAGTTTGTCGTAGCGCAGCATGTTCTTCTTCCTAAAATAGATCCTATTGTAGGCCGGTTGAGGCAGAACGAGGGGCCGAACTTCCGACGCGGCCCCTTGCCCGCTATTTGCTTAGTTCTTTCCGTTCGAGACGTTGATTTTCACTTGTTTCGGCTCGGATTCTGCCCGCTTCGGCAAGGTGACACTCAACACTCCGTCCGTATACTCAGCCTTGACCGCTTGCGTATCCACGGAATTCGGCAGGGAGAAGCTACGGCTAAATGTTCCGTAAGCTCGCTCCATTCGGAGATAGTTTTCTTCCTTGACCTTCTGCTCGAACTTCCGTTCGGCACGGACAGTCAGCATATTGTCCTCGACCCTTACGTCGATGTCCTTTTCTGCGATCTCGGGTAGGTCGGCCTTGATAACCAGCTCGTTCTCAGTCTCGTAGACGTCCACGGACGGCACCCAAGCGGTCAAGGTCGCGTTGTCGCCGTTATGCGAGAATTTGCTGTCGAAAAGCCGATTTACGTGCTCCTGAAGCGTCGAAAGATTGTGAAAAGGGTCCCAACGAGTGATTCCGTTCATCTCCGTCCTCCTGAACCTCCGTTATCTACTTAAGTGCACTTATATAATATTAGTGTGATACTGTCAAGTATGTATTTAAACGATTATTTTCATATACTTATCGGCGTTCGTCCTGTGTTGATGGCCCTATATGACTCTGATTATGAAGCACTTCAGGTAGTGCGTCTCGGGCATCGTGAGAAGTATCGGGTGATCCCTTGCTTGGGTTAGACGCTCGACTACCTGCGTGTACCTGTGAGCGTCGTTTGCGGCCTGGGCGATTAGTTGAAGGAAGAGGGATTCTGGGATGTGGTACGAACAAGAGCAAGTCACCAAAAATCCGCCCGGCTTGAGAATTTTTAGAGCGCGGAGGTTGATTTCCTTGTACCCGCGGACAGCTGCAGGCACGCTCTCGCGGTTCTTGGCAAAAGCCGGAGGGTCCAGAATTACCATGTCGAACCTCCGCCCAGAATTGTCGTAGGACTTGAGCGCGTCAAAGGAATTGCCTTCCGTGTAGCTTACATTGGAGATGTTGTTCAGCCGCTGGTTCTCCCGGGCAATCGCCACCGCAGCACCGGAAAGGTCGGCCGCCTCAACTTGGGCGGCGTGGCCAGCGACGGTCAGCGCGAAACCGCCATGGTAGGTGAAACAATCCAGTACATCTCCAGACGCGTATCCTGTTGCCGCACGGTGGTTTTCCCGCTGATCCAGGAACCCTCCTGTCTTTTGACCCGTGTGCAAATCGTGGACGAACCGGATGCCGTTTTGGACGGCAACGATCTTGTCAGGGACCTCGCCGTAAAGGACAGAGTTGCGACGCTCCAGCCCCTCAAGCTCGCGCACGCGTGGATCATTCCTCTCGAGAATCCCGAGCGGCGAGAAAATTTCAACGAGCAGGGAAACGATCTCTTGCTTGCGACACTCTGCTCCCTGACTGAGAGTCTGCACCACAAGGTAATCCGCATAGCGATCCACGATGACCGAGGGAATCAGGTCAGATTCGCCATAGACAACCCGATAAGCATCGGTTTCGCTGACGACGCGCTTGCGATATTCGGCCGCCGCAAGAATGCGAGCGCGCAAAAAATCAGTATTGACAGGAACATCTTCGCGCGTAAGAAAACGGAGACTAATCTGTGACCTGCTACTGAAGAACGCGCGTCCGACGAAGTTGTCGTGTTCATCGGTGACGCGAACGGTTGTGCCGCTTTCTGCTTCAGCACTGCGGACATCGCTGCGGTACACCCAGAGGTGCCCGGAACGCACTCTATCAGCACCGCGCTGGCTGATTTTGACCTGTCCTTCAGCCATGGCTGGTTCCTCAAAGAAGCATCACGCCGACAGCTTCGCTACAATAGGCCCTGACCGTCGCGCGCTGTAACACTCGAGATACTGTTGCAGGCCCCGTGCGAAACGAGTCAGTTCGGGGCTGTCATAACATAGTTTCCATCGAAGTTCCATCTTGCGAGCTACCGTTTGGTGGTCGGAGCAGAGAGCATTGAACCTCAGCGAATTTGACTATGATTTGCCACCCGAGCGCATCGCACAGCGGCCTCTTGATCAGCGTGATGCCTCCCGCATGCTCGTGCTGGGCCGCGCTTCCGCCGCGATGGAGGACAGGAGTTTCAAAGAATTTGAAAAACTTCTGCGGGGCGACGAGTTGCTTATCGTGAACAACGCGCGCGTTCTTCCGGCACGCCTGTGGGGTCGACGCAAAGGTCTGAACGCGCAGCCGGTGGGCAAGAGTAATTCTATCCGCAGTCAAAATCTGACGACGCTAATCGAGGTGCTCCTTCTGCGATCGGTTGACGCGAATGAATGGGAAGCGCTAGTGCGCCCGGGACGCAAGATTTCCGTGGGCGAGACGATTGTTTTCGGAAACGGAGAGTTGGAGGCCAAAGTAACAAGTCGAGATAGCTATGGACAACGAACGCTCAAGTTTTCCTGCAAGGGAGATCTCGCGGAAGCCATCGAACGGCTGGGCCGCATTCCGCTGCCTCCATACATAAAGCGCACGGATGAGCCTATAGATCGCGAACGCTACCAAACCATTTTCGCGCGGCAGGGAGCCGCTGTTGCGGCGCCGACGGCAGGGCTGCACTTCACGCCCGACATTCTTTCCCGTTTGACGCAGCGCGGCGTCGAGATACGTGAGATTACGCTCGACGTTGGACTGGGCACGTTCGAGCCAATTCGCACAGAACAGCTCGAAGATCATCACATCCACAGAGAATCCTATGAAATCCCCGAAGATACCGCCGATGCTATTAACCGCACTCGCGGGCAAGGACGCCCAGTTTTGGCAGTCGGTACGACAGTCGTAAGAGCATTGGAGGATGCAGCCCAGAAGCGTGTTGAGCGCCAAGGTATGACAAATGGGGAATTCCAGATTGCACCGGGGCGGTTTGAAGCCGACATTTTCCTTTTGCCAGGAAAGCCATTCCGCATCGTCACGCAGCTTTTGACAAACTTCCACTTACCTCGCTCGAGTTTACTCGCCCTGGTTGCAGCATTCACGGGGCGGGACAATGTCTTGCGTGCCTATCGGCATGCTGTTGAGGCGGACTATCGTTTCTACAGCTACGGCGACTGCATGTGGATTCGCTGAGGTGGCCGACGCGCAAAGTTCCAATCGTGCAAGCAGGCATGTCATCGTCTATAATCGGGCGATCATTGAGGTGTGCGTCTGATGCGGTTTCTGATTCTTAGCGACATCCACGCAAACCTGACGGCTCTGCAGGCGTCTCTGTCAGAGGCGGAAGGGAAGTGGGACAAAGCGATTTGCCTGGGCGATGTCGTTGGCTATGGTCCGGATCCAAACGAGGTAATTGACCGGCTGCGAACGCTCGATGCGGTAACAATTCGGGGAAATCATGACAAAGTTGGCAGCGGGCTGACTAGCGCAGATGATTTCAACCCGGTGGCCCGCGCCGCAGCGATGTGGACTCGAGAGCAGCTCCGCGCAGAAAACCGCGAATATCTGGAGAACTTGCCGCTTGGACCGGTTTCAGTAGACGGATTCTCATTGGTTCACGGCGCGCTTCGCGATGAAGATGAGTATGTGGTCGCTCCGGCGCAAGCTCTTGAATCTCTCTTAGAGGCCCCCTCGCAGGTGACCTTTTTTGGGCACACGCATCTGCAAGGTGGATTCTCCCTTGGTCCAGATAACGCAATATCGGCGCTGCGTTTGCGGCCGGCCAATGGCGAGAAATCGACCAAGCTGGAGATCAAAAAAGGTACGAGCTACCTGTTGAACCCTGGTTCCGTCGGTCAGCCCCGCGACGGCGACGCGCGAGCCGCGTTTGCGATTGCAGACCTTGACCGCGATTTCGTGGAGTTCTGGCGTGTTCCGTATGAAGTCGAATTGGTGCAAGGGCGCATGGAAAAAGCAGGTTTACCGGAATCACTGATCCTTCGCCTTTCGTTCGGGCGTTAGCAAACACGCTGCACTCAACCTTGAGGCAGGAGAGACGTTTGGAGCGGGACGATCGAAGCCGGATGGGTGGCCCATTTCTCGTTGGACTGGTCGTCGTGATCGTCGTTTTCGGTGCCTTCTACCTGGCTATGCGATTCTCCGGCGGGTCGACGCCGACCGCGCAGAAACCGCTCGCGTTCGGTGCGGCAGAGCAAGCCTACGTTCAGGAAATCAAATTTCAGAATCTGAGCTTGTCGGGCTTCGAAAACATGCTGCACCAACAGGTGACTTACCTCAATGGAGATATTTCCAATGCCGGCTCCCGGACAATTCAGGGTGCTGAAGTTACTGTGGAGTTCTACGACCAGAACGGCAAAGTCGCGCTGCGAGATACGCGACGTATCATTGGGAACGGCACGCGGCCGCTCGAAAGCGGCGAGACACGTGATTTCCAACTTGGTTTCGAGGCAATACCGAATGGCTGGAATCACAAGTTTCCCGAAATCCACATAACAGGACTCGATCTCGAGTAGAGTCACGGAATTCAGTTTCTAGGCTCATGGATGAATGGAAAAATCTGGAGCAGGCCCTTGGCCAGCTCGTCTCCACAGGATCCGTCGAAGTCCACGAGGACGGCGAATGGCTGGCGTCGCTCACCGGTTTTCGTAGCGAGATCCGGTCCCAGGGAAAGCAAACCCTGATTCACCTTTGGTCTCCGGAAACCAGCTTTGTTCGCAGGATTCTGCGCGTTTCCGCATGTGATGCGAATCACATTCAGGTTGAAGTTCAGAGGTTCGGACCAGGAAAACCGGCGCGGCTCGAGTTTCTTGGCAGTCCGCATCCCCGAACTGCTGTGCGCATTGGGCGCGAACAGTTCAAAGCTCGATTCGCGCGCATGCTGGCCGAGCATTTTCCAGACGCACGGGTTGAGTCTCTCACGACAGCGGCCGATTTGAAGCGATCGTTTTCCGCCCGGTACACGCGCGGAGTGATGAGCGAAGGTCGCTCCACGTGGGCGGTAATGGCCGCAGCAGCGTCCGAAAACTCAGTAACGTTCGACGGAATTCTGAGCTTCGGCTTGCTATGGCTTGACTGGCTTCGCAACCACGCGGACCGTCGCGCGATTGAAGGCCTGAGGCTTTTCCTTCCCGAGGGCCAGGCGCGGGCAACGATGGAGCGAGCGCGTGCCTTGAACCCCATCGTTAATCTTGATGTTTATGAATTCGGTAAACACGACCTACGGATTCACCGCGTGGAACCGTCGGGCCGCGGGAACGTCGAGAGTTGGCTCACGCCTCGGCGCGATGCGGAGCTAGTGCTCGCAGCTGCCGATGAAACGATTAAGCGCCTCCGAGCATTATTGCCGCAAGAAGCTCATGCGATTGAAGTGTCCGTGCCGGCTGGGACTCGAGACGTTTGCTTCCGCTTTCGAGGTCTGGAATTTGCTCGACAGAGCGAAGGCCGGATGTATTGCGGCCTTGGAGATGACCGCAGCCTGGTGCGCGGTGCTGACGCGCCGGAGCTCGCGCAGTTTCTCGGCAAGCTTGCGCGGAGCCGAAGCAGCACTACCTCGGACGCAAACAATTCTCTTTATCGTATGGCTCCGGAACGCTGGCTCGAAACCATGGTCCGCTTGGACCCGACCAAGCTAGATGCGCGCCTCTCTCCAAAGTACCTCTATTCCCAGGTGCCTGCACTGGCAGGCGGCGACCGGGGGATCATTGACCTTCTTGGCGTCGCCTTGGACGGCAGACTCGTAGTTATCGAGCTGAAGGCATCAGAGGATTTGCATTTGCCGCTCCAGGCGGTCGACTATTGGCTAAGAGTCCGCCGACATCTCTTGGACGGAGATTTCCATCGCTACGGCTATTTTCCCGGTGCCGAGATCCGGCCCGATCCTCCGCTGATTTGGCTGGTCGCGCCGGGCTTCCGTTTTCACCCGGCAAACGAAATTCAATTGCGCTATATGTCGCCGGAACCGAGAGTTACCAGGATAGGTTTGAACGAGAATTGGCGTCGCGGCCTAAGCGTTGTATTTCGGCAATGAACTGAAAGAATGGCGCCGCAAAAAAGAAGGGAAGCAGCTTAGGTCTCCCTATGCCACTTCCCGGGGTGTGTCCTAGATGTGATTACCTAAATAGATGCCATATCTCCGCAAAGGTTGCAATGGAAGAAATCGCGTAGGCCGGAGCAGAAAATCCCGACTATCTCGTCAGTAAAAGAGGTACTTGCGCCACTTCTCATCCTTATGGCCGATCAGGCGCATAAGCTGGCGGGAAGTGTGAAGCGTAAAAGGCCGCGGCCTTCGCGCCAGCTGTAGGCCCGCTTCCTCCGGCGTGCGATCGCCTTTGCGGTTATTGCACTCGTAACAGCAGGCTACGAGATTTTCCCAGGAGGATCGCCCGCCGCGTGATCGAGGCAACACGTGATCGAGAGTAAGTTCTGACGTGGAAAAGGTGCGTCCGCAAAACTGACAGATATTGCGGTCGCGAAGAAGGATATTCTTACGCGATAACGCGCGACTCTGCTGAGGAATGTGCCGATAGCTCAGGAGTCGAATCACCGAAGGGACGGGAACCGCCTTGCTGGCGGAGTGTACATTGGAAGTTTGCGTCTCCTCTGCTTGAGCAACACCTTTGAGCATAAGCACCAGAGCCCGTCGAACAGCAGTAACGTTAATCGGCTCAAAAGTAGCGTTCAAGACCAAAACGGGCGCCTGCATGAGAGACGGTCGTCGCGGCGCAGCCTCCGCCTTAACCGCGGGCTCGTTAGGCAGGCGGCTTCCTACGATAGAGATCTTGGGCCTAGGCCGCAACATATTGGGCTTGTGCCGGCTGTCCATGGGTCGCGCCTCTGAGCTTTACTTGTCCACCACTTTAGATGCGTCGTGCGTTCCGCGAGTCGTAGTTTTTTGGGTAACTCCGGGTGCGACTGGGCCCGATTGCAAGATGGCCCGTGCTACCGTCAGAGCTACAACGCTCTTTGCACCGGCTCTTTGCAGGGCGCGAGCGCATGCATCAAGAGTAGCGCCTGTTGTAAACACATCATCTACCAGCAACACGCAGAGGTTGTCAACTTGCGCTCCTGTTCGCATTTCGTAAGCGCCACGTACCGTCGACCATCGCTCCCGTCGTGACAGAAGAAGGCGCGCGGGGCGAGGCTTCGTGCGCACGAGCAAATAGGGGCCTAGAGGCAGACGCATTTTGCGCGCCAGCGGCTTCGCGATCAGTTTAGCCTGGTTGTAACCGCGCTCACGCAGGCGCGCAGGATGCAGAGGCACAGGGACGACAACATCGACGGATTGCAGGGCCGAATCTGACTGAATTATCTCGCATAGCCGCTCGGCGAACCACTGCCCCAAACGCGTCAACTTCTCGTACTTGAGCAGACCGATGGCACGCACCATTTGATCCGTGTAGGGCGCGAAGCTGCGTGCATGCTGGAACGCATAGACATTCCTCCTACAAGCCAGACACAGGCGCGTTTGCGCGTCCAGCGTCGCTTCTGAGACGAACGGTCGTCCGCAGCATCCGCAGACTGGTCCTCTTAATGGTGCGAGCGCACCGAAACACTGTTCACATATAGGTAGCAACCCTGCTCGCGTGAGGACAGTGCCGCAAATCCGGCACGGCGCCGGAAATAGAATGGAAACGAGCGCGTCGGCAATCTCGCGGGCAATCGGGATCATTGTTTATCTATGATGGACGTACAGTACACCATACTGTTCCCACGCAAGAAAGAAGTTTCACACAGTGAATGCCGCGGTCTATTGCAGGACGGTGCCCAGATTCGACTGGGAAGGATTTTGCTGGCCAGAAGTCTTAGAGAAGCCCCTGCTCCTGCTTTTCTTGGCAGTTGATGCAATAGCGAGTCCACGGCACAGCTTCGAGGCGCTTCTGTTGCAGCTCCTCTTCGCACTGCAGACACAGTCCGAAGTTTCCTTCCCGGATTCGCTCAATGGCATCGTCAACGAGCTGCAATAAAGCGCGATCGTTATGCGTCTGGCCGAAAAGGAACTCCTTTGTATACGAGTTTGCCGCTTTGTCCGCCAGATCCACCGTGGGATCCTCGTCCGCTTCGCGCCCTTCCTGGCCTGTGCGAACGATAGCCTTCACCAATTCCTCACGGCGGGTCTGTAGCTTTTTCTTGTAGTAATCCAGTCTCTTCTTATCCACAGTCGCGGTCCTCAGAAGGGCCCTTGCCCTTCACAAAATCAGACGATTTTAGCGGCGCGTCTCGGGGTTTGTCAAATTTGCCTGGGACGCGCGCTGCGAAAAGCGGTGATTAGATGTTGAATAACCTTGAATAGTTACTCGGTAGTTTCGTTCGAAGCTCGGGCTGGATAAGAGAAGTGGAATATAAGGAATAGCAGCCCGAGTACGACAAAGCATGCGACACTCGCCTCGGGGCCAACCGTTCCACCTGTGAGCCACGCCGGACCGTGAAACGTGGCATTCAGAAAGTGTCCGGGAGCAGCCAAGCCGCTATCGGGAACTCCATACACAAAGGTCTGACCGTAGTCCCAGGCTGCGTGCAGGCCAACCGCAAACCAGATGGTGCCCGTTCTGCGCAGTGTGAAGCAGAAAAAGAAGCCGATTAGTGCCGCAGATAGCGCTCCAGGCCATGACTCGCCTGGATTGCCAAGGTGCAGGCATCCGAACAAGATCGACAAGATAATGGCCGCTGGCCAAAACCGGATTCCACTTGTCAGCGTGAACTGGCTGTACCCGCGGAAGATAAACTCCTCCGTGAAACCCGTCAGCAGGAATGCGATTCCCCAGGCTACCGCATACCCAATCAGCGCACTGCCAAACAGCGCTGGACTTCCAAGATTGACCCCGTGCAGCGCCGCGACCAGCATCAGGCACAGCGTGATCGCCACGAATCCCCAGACGACGCCTTGCCAGAACAAGCGCCCGAATGCTTGGCGCGCTGGCAGCCCGTATTGTCCCATCGGGCGCTTCTCGATTTTTGACATGATCGCGGCCGCAACGACCATTGCAATCACCAGTGTGATTTCTTGAGTAAGCACAGCAGATACGGTAAATAAGGAAGCTGTTGGTGCTGCACCCGGAGCCGGCAGCTTCAGAAGACCTACGGCAGCACATACGACGATCAGAAGGCCCGTGCACAGGAGCACAATGGCCAGAAAGATCAGCCATCGCCAACCAGCACGTATGCCCTGTGGACCAACGAAGATCGACGCAATGCGATCCTCCGCGCTCGTCTTCGCAGATGGTGTTTGTTTGATGTCAGGCCGGTTCTCATCGAGTGGGTTCACGTTGCCTCACCTTCGACTTCGCATCATACGTGAATCGCGTCTACTGGAAGTGAGTTTTCCGAATTTGTTTGCACGGTTGCGACGCTTCGTTGCCGCTGATAGAATCGGGTGTTCGCGCGGGTGAAATCATCGCTGCTGTGCGTCCGCGTATGCCGGTTTGAGACCTGGGCGCGGCGTCCCCAAAGGAGAGTCGGTTGGCCAAATACGATCTTGCAATCATCGGAAGCGGACCGGGCGGGTATGTGGCTGCCATCCGGGCTGGGCAGTGGGGCCTGAAGACTATCGTTATTGAGAAGGATCCTTTCCTCGGCGGTACTTGCCTGCACATCGGCTGCATCCCTACAAAAGTGCTGCTCCACCATGCCGACATTTACGAGAACTTCAAGAGAGCCGCGGAGTTCGGTTTTGAGGTCAAAGACGTCAAAGTGAACTGGCCCGCGATGATCGATCGCAAAACTAAAATCGTAAACAAGCACGCCAAAGGAATCGAATTTCTCTTCAAGAAGAATAAAGTTGAATCCATCCAGGGGTGGGGCCGCATCACCGGCCCTGGAAAAGTCTCCGTCGACCAGAACGGTAAGAAGACAGAGATCGAAGCAGCCAACATCATGCTTGCTTCCGGTTCCGACGCGCGATCCTTGCCCGGAGTTGAGATCGACAACAAATCCATTTTTGACAATCGAGGCATGTTGGACATGCCCTCGATCCCTAAGTCGCTTGTCATCGTTGGGGCCGGCGCTGTTGGCGTCGAATTCGCGTCGATCTACAAGACCTTTGGCACCGACGTCACCATTCTCGAAAAGCTGCCAGGTATGGTCCCCTTGGAAGATGAAGAGATTTCCGCCGAGCTTGCGAAAGCCTTTCGAAAACGCGGAATTCGCTTCGA
>DATFQU010000303.1:0-8713 GCA_035264005.1 Candidatus Acidiferrales bacterium | reverse complement strand
GCGACGCATTCGTTCCGCCGAACCCGAACGAATTCGACAGCGCATATTGCATCGTCACCTTTCGCGCCTCATTCGGCACGTAATCCAAATCGCACGCTGGATCGGGATTCTCGTAGTTGATCGTCGGTGGCGCGACTTGATCACGCAGCGCAAGCACGCTGATTCCCGCCTCGATTCCGCCCGCGCCGCCGAGCACGTGCCCCGTCATCGACTTCGTCGAGCTCACTGGAATTTTCGTCGCAGCATCGCCAAACGTCCGCTTGATCGCCACCGTCTCCAGGGCGTCTCCAATGGGTGTTGAAGTCCCGTGCGCATTCACGTAGCCGACCTGCTCCGGCGCGATTCCCGCGTCTTTCAGAGACGCGCGCATCACGCGATACGCCCCGTCGCCGTCCTCCGAAGGCTGCGTCATGTGATACGCATCCGCAGACATCCCGTAGCCGACAACCTCAGCGAGAATATTCGCGCCGCGCCGCTGCGCATGATCAAGCGACTCCAGAATCAGCATTCCCGAGCCTTCGCCGATCACGAAGCCATCGCGTTGCGCGTCAAATGGCCTGCTCGCGCGCTCCGGCTCGTTGTTGCGCGTCGAAAGCGCCTTCATCGCGCTGAATCCGCCCACGCCCATCGGCGTCACCGCCGCTTCCGAACCCCCCGCGAGCATCACTTCCGCGTCGCAGCGTTGGATAATTTTGAACGCGTCGCCAATCGCGTGCGCCGAAGCCGAACACGCCGTCGCCGTCGCAGAATTCGGCCCCTTCGCGCCATAGCGAATCGAGACCTGTCCTGCGGCCAGATTGATAATCGCGGAAGGAATGAAGAAAGGTGAGATCTTGCCCGGCCCGCCGTGAATCAGCTTGCTATGCTCTCGCTCGATGACATCGAATCCGCCGATGCCCGAGCCAATGTAGACGCCGGTCGCGTCTGCGTTCTTCTCGTCGATTTCAAGAGCCGCCATCTTCACCGCGAAATCGGTCGCAGCAATCGCGATCTGAATGAACCGCGCCATTTTTTTGAGGTCTTTTTTTTCGATCCACTGGAAAGGGTCAAAGCCTTTTACTTCGCCGGCAAACGTGCAGTCGAATCCCGTCGCATCAAATTGCGTAATCGGCGCAATCCCGCTCTTGCCGGCAACGAGGTTTTTCCACACCTCTTCCGTGCCGATTCCGCAGGCGCAGACCAATCCGACTCCTGTAACGACAACTCGGCGGTTCAATGGCGGGCTTTCTCCCCGTGGAAATCCGAGGGCGCGAAACTATTTCTTGCCGTGCTTGTCGATGTAAGCGATCGCATCCTTCACTGTAGCGATCTTTTCGGCGTCCTCATCGGGAATTTCGATGCCAAACGCCTCTTCGAATGCCATCACCAGTTCCACGATGTCGAGCGAGTCGGCGCCCAGATCGTCCACAAAAGAAGCCGTCGGCGTCACTTCGCCTTCGTCCACACCGAGCTGCTCGACGATAATCTGCTTCACGCGTTCTTCAACGCTGGCCATTCGATTTCTTCCTCCGCTTTCGGCGATTCTTCGCTCTTGTGACTCTCCGGGCGGCTTCTCCGGCTGAACCTGTTCATTCTATGCGGGCTGCCATATCCGGTCAACCAAACTTCATCCGTACTTCATTAATGACCCGCGCCCCGTGCTTACGCCGCTGTCAGCACGATCGGCGCGCCGTCCGTAATCACAATGGTATGCTCGTAATGCGCCGCAAGGCTCCCGTCGGCAGTTTTCACTGTCCAGCCGTCGCCCGCGTCCCGTGGTTCGCCTGAACCCATCGCGATAATCGGCTCGACCGTCAGCACCATTCCTGCCTTCAGCCGCTGCCGCGCCGTTGGATCATCGTAATTCGGCACGCTCGGCTCTTCGTGAATGGTACGCCCAATGCCGTGCCCGCCAAGCTCGCGGATCACGCGAAAACCGTTCCGATGCACCTCGCGTTCCACCGCTCGCCCAATTTCATTTACGCGGTGGTTTGCGCGCGCGAAAGTCATCGCTTTTTGAAATGCTTCCTCCGCGCACGTAATCAGCCTCTGCGCCTGCTCCGCGACCGGCTCAACCGCTAGGGTCATCGCCGCATCCGCCATATAGCCGTTCTTTTCGAACGTCACGTCGAGCTTCACCAGATCGCCCGCCTTCACGCTGCGCTTATCCGACGGAATCCCGTGCACCGCCTCGTCATTCAAGCTGATCAGCACGTCGCCCGGAAACCCATAGACCATTCGCGGCGCCGACTGCGCTCCGTTCTCCCGCATCACTCTTCCGCCGATTTTTTCCAGCTCAGCCGTTGTAATCCCTGCGCGTACCGCCGCCGCCATCGCCTCAAGCGCCAGCCGCACAATGCGCCCTACTTCCTTCAACGCCAGCAGCTCTTTGTAATTCTTAATCGACATTGGCTTCTCAGAGAAAACTCTCTACCCCATCCTCATTCCGCCGTTCACGTCAAGGACGCAGCCGGTAATGTATCCCGCCTCCTCGCTCGCCAGAAAAACGATCGCGGCGGCCACGTCATTGTCCGTTCCAAATCGCCCTAGCGGAATCCTCGTCTTCATTTCCTCTTTCACTTTCTCCGGAAGCGGATCTGTCATCGGCGTACTGATAAACCCCGGCGCCACCGCGTTCACCGTGATATTCCGCGAAGCCATCTCCGTCGCAATCGCGCGAGTCAACCCAATCAGTCCCGCCTTCGCCGCAACATAGTTAGACTGTCCCGCATTTCCCGTTTCGGCCACCACCGATGTCACGTTGATAATCCGTCCCCAACGCTGTTTCATCATCGTACTGAGCGCTTGCTGCGTGCACAGATGCGCCGCCGTCAGATTCGTCCGTAGCACCGTCTCCCAGTCATCGAGCTTCATCCGCAACGCGAGTCCGTCGCGCGTAATTGCGGCGTTGTTCACTAAAATATCCAGCCGCCCGAACTTTGCAATGACTTGCTGAAATCCTGCTTTGATCTGCTCCGCGTCCGCAACGTCCATCTTCACCGCGAGCGCTTCTCCGCCCGCCGACTCAATCTGTTTCGCCACTTCTGCCAATTTCTCTTCGTTCCGCGCCGCCACTGCTACGCGCGCGCCCGCGCCGGCGAGTGCAATCGCCGTCGCCCGACCAATCCCCTGCGACGCTCCTGTAACCACCGCCGTTTTTCCCGCCAGCGAAAACATTTATGGTTGGTTCCCTTTCAGTGTGATTTAGGCTTCGCTGATTTCCGCACGCGCTTTTGCCACTTTCTCCACCGTGGCCTGCAAGCTTGCCGCGTCTTCCACATTGAACGCGCGCACCGAACGGTCAATCTGCCTCAGCAATCCGCTCAGCACGCGTCCCGGCCCCACTTCCACAAAAATCCGCACGTCCTGCGCAATCATCTCGTGGATCGATTCTTCCCAACGCACCGGCATGCACACCTGCCGGATCAGCGCGTCTCGCGCATCTTCTCCGCTGGTGATCGCCTCTGCATCCACATTTGTAATCAGCGGAAACCGTAGCTTGCCAAACTCCGCAGCGCGCAAATCCGCTTCCAGCCGCGTCTCCGCCGGTTTCATCAACGCGCAATGGAACGGCGCGGACACCGGCAGAATCACCGCACGTTTCGCTCCGCTCTGCGACGCAATTTCTACCGCTCGCTTGACCGCCGCCGCACTTCCCGAAATCACCGTTTGCTCCGGCGAGTTCAGATTCGCCGCCGTGACGACGTCTCCATTGGCGGCCTTCTTGCAAATCTCGGCCACCTCCGCCGGCGCCAGGCCCAGAATCGCCGCCATCGCGCCCTGCCCTTGCGCAACAGCCTCCTGCATATAACGCCCGCGCTTCCGCACCAGCTTCACCACCGCCGCAAAGTCCGAACTCCCCGCCGCCACCAGCGCCGAATACTCGCCCAGGCTGTGCCCCGCCACGTAATCGGGAGTCACGCCGTTTTCTTCCAGCACGCGCTCTGCCGCGACCGAAACGGTCAAAATCGCCGGCTGCGTGTTCTCCGTCAGCTTCAGCTCGTCTTCGCTGCCTTCGAAACACACTTTCGACAGCGAGAACCCTAACGCCGCATCCGCCGCGTCAAACACTTTGCGCGCCGTCGGAAACGTCTCCGCCAAATTCCGGCCCATGCCCGGATACTGCGAGGCCTGCCCCGGAAATAAAAACGCTACCTTACTCATCGAATGATCCCGCATCGCAATCCGTGCCCTGACGGATGCCGATGCCAGCTTTTATCCCTCTTTGCGGGGAAAGTCCAGCGCCGCTCGCCCCCAAAGTCACACGCGTGCGCTGGCCACTGCTGCGGAAAGCTCGTTCTCGATTTTCTCGTTCGCTTTGGCGCGGCAGAGCTCCGCCGCCACGCGAATCGCATTCTTGATGGCGTTCGAATTTGACCGCCCATGGCCAATCACAGTGATGCCCCGGACCCCCAGAAGCGGAACACCGCCATACTCCGAATAATCGATCTTTTTCCGAAATTCCGCAAACGCACCCCGCGACAGCACGTACCCCATCTGCGCACTCAAGCTGCTCTTCAGCGCCTTCTTCAGCATTCCGCCAACGTGCTCCACGAGGCCTTCGCTGATTTTTAGCACGATGTTCCCGATGAAACCGTCGCAGACAATCACGTCTACGTCGCCCTTGAAAAAATCCTTCCCTTCCACGTTCCCGATGAAATTCAGCGAAGTCTGCCGCAGCCGGTTCGACGCCTCTCGCGTCAGCTCATTCCCCTTCATTTCCTCTTCGCCGATGGAAAGCACTCCCACTCGCGGCCGCTTCGTTCCAAAAATCGCCCGGTAGTAAATCTCTCCCATGATTGCGAACTGCTCGATTTGCTCCGGCTTCGAATCCACGTTCGCGCCCACGTCCAACAAAATCGACGCGCCTCCCTTAGCATTTGGAAAGGGAGCCGCCAGCGCCGGACGGTCGACCGAGGGCAGCGTCCCCAGCACAAACCGCGCGACCGCCATCACCGCGCCGGTGTTTCCCGCGCTCACGAGCGCTTCGGCCTGTCCCTGCTTCACCAGTTTCGCGCCCACATGCACCGAACTGTCGCGCTTCTTCCGAAATGCCACCGAAGGCGAATCGTCCATGGTGATCACTTCCGTTGCGTTCACGATTTCGATCGGGAGCCCGCGCGCACCATGGCGATTCAACTCCGCGCGCACCTTAGCTTCCAGCCCAACGAGCACAATGCTCACACCATATTGCCGCGCCGCGAGCACCGCTCCTTCCACTTCCGCTCGAGGAGCGTGGTCGCCGCCCATGGCGTCCAGCGCAATCGTTGTCATGGCTTCACCGTGCTGCGTAGGCAGGGAATTTCCCCGCGGACTTTAAGCTGAGGTATCGACCACCGCACGGCCCTTATAATAACCACAATGCGGGCACGCGCGATGCGGAAGCTTCGGCTCGTGGCAACTCGGACAGTTCGCAACGGACGGCGCTTTCAAATGGTCGTGCGCCCGCCGGGTGCTGGTGCGCCTTTTGGAGTGACGTCGCTTTGGATTCGGCATTCCTGCTCCTTCTGCATTTTCCCGAAGTAGCGCACACGGCGCCTTCTTCGCCTGTTTTGAACTCCAGTATTCTACTGTACTTTACTGTTTTTTCGGCCAGTCTTGCTTCAGCCGGGCAAGCGGAGCCATTCGTGGGTCCGAAGCGTGGCTTTCACAGCGGCATTCTTCCTGATTCAAATTCACCCCGCAGTGCGGGCACAGTCCCCGGCAGTCGCTGCGGCAAATCACCTTCATCGGCAGCGACAGGTTCACCTGTTCGGCCAGCACATCCGCCAAGAACAGCCCGTCGCCCTCGAAAAATGCAACATCTGTATCATCCAGATTCAGCCGGATTTCCTCGTCCTTGCGGATCGAAGTCATCGGCCGGTAAACCAAATCGAAATCCTTCGCGACTTCTTCAACAACTGTCTCCAGACACCTCGCGCACGTCAGCTCCAGCCGCGTGTGGAACGTCCCAAAGATGCGGATCTGCCCGTCCACCAGCTCTGCCGTGGCGCGCACGTCCAGCGGCTCGATCTGTTGGAAGTCTCCTGAGTGAAAATCCAGCGTGCCCGGCGCGTAGTTCTTCCGGATTCGAATCTTTCGAGTGGCGAGTTCGTGTACGTCCAGGAACATAAAAATCCTGTGAAAACTATCGGAAAACTCAGCGAAAATCCATTATAAAACTCGTTCGCCCCTTGTCAAGGAACCCTGAAACATTCGTTCCTCCTGACGCCTATCCGTTACTTGCCCGCGAGTACATCAGCCCGCTTCGAGTCTTACGTTCCTCCGGCCAGCTCCTTACCTTGTAGCGCGGCCGCGGGCCGATCCGTCTGTCCACACTGTCATCCCGAACCCGTTCGCCCTGCACTTGGCGAACGGTGTGAGGGATCTGCTTCTGCTTTTTCGGGTGTCCCATCCGGAGTTCACTCCGGCTCTTTTGGCGGAGCCGCCTTTGTGAAGGGTCGATGTCCTGTGCGCCCGCACCTCGTCAGGGCATGGCTTCAGCCATGCCGTAAACATGACTCGGACGCTTTCTTCCTATTCGCGCCGCCCTGCGCGCGAAACCTCGTCAGAGCACGGCTTCAGCCGTGCCGAAGGATCACCTCAAATGTCCATTTCCTTTTGCGCTTCTTCACCCGCG
Source organism: Candidatus Acidiferrales bacterium (assembly GCA_035264005.1). Lineage (GTDB taxonomy): Bacteria > Acidobacteriota > Terriglobia > Acidiferrales > UBA7541 > DAHUXN01. The sequence continues at coordinate 2,115 of DATFQU010000303.1, read as the reverse complement.
CAAGGCAGTCATCCAGATTGACTCAAAGACATTTGGCTTGACATGGTGTTTCGCCCTCAGTAACATCCGCACTCAGGACCGCCGTTACGACGGTTCACTTGATCTTTGAAAATTTGCTGCTTCTTGTCGTGTTGTACTTTCCATGGGCCCGTGAGGGTCAGCCACTAGCCTTTGTTTGGCGCATGTGGAAGCTAATGACATGGGGGTTTCAGTCTTCATGTCGCGTGCCCCAGTCCGGACACGATATCTCAGCCGCTCCACTTTGAGCTGCAACTGGCAGTACAGCTGTTGTAGCGCATCTATCTAGCGGCACTACGGCTTGGGTCTCTCGGTTCGACGTCGCTCCTTTCCGGAAAGTGCGCTCCACGGCACGGCGTATATTTCGCCGGGAAAGGAGGCAGCAATGACACGATTCAAGGATCTGGAAGCTTGCATCGCCCTGCTCAGGGCACTGCAAGCTCGAAGCGACGTTGAGCCAGAGCAGAAAAAGCGGGTTGAAGCAGCGATAAACGAAGCGAAGCGGCTTCGGCGAAAAAAGAACGCAGACAGCTGTGATGTTTATGCCTGCGTCAGAAATATTACCGAGAGTTTGCTGAGCGCGTTTTTGAAGTAGCTGCTCAATTAGACTGTTCAGGGTGACCCAATGCCCATTTGTAGGAAACAAAAATGAACTACGGAAAAGCTATTAAAATCGCCCGAGCGATAGCTGGTTTGCAGCAGAAGGAGTTAGCTAAGCGTGCGGACATCGACCCAAGCCTCGTGTCCCTCATGGAGAAAGGGAAGCGTCAGCCGAGCGTCCAATCGCTTGAAAAGCTCAGCAAAGCCTTGCACGTACCTCCCTACCTTCTAACTTTAATGGCTACCGAAGATGATGACGTGAGGATCTCCGATCCTGTAGAACTCAAGCGCATCTCCGAGGTGCTCGCTCGATTTTTGCTACGAGATATCCGCGAGGAGATGCATTCCCGTGGTAAGCGACGATCCGTTTCGAGATAGACGGCCTTACTATTCTGTCCGGGCGTTTGAATGTTGCCTCGGCATCTCGAGAGATGAACTCGTTGCTATAGCAGCTTCTGCTGGCAGCAGTTACGGCCCATTCAAACAGATCAAGCAGCTCAAACCATTTCCGAAATTCGTGCCCGTTTTCCGAAAGGCTCGCGATATCGATAACCCTCTTGGGCGACTTAAATGGATTCAAAGAAGAATTCATCATCGGATATTGGAGCCGCTCATGCTTCCGAGCTATCTCTGTGGCGGCGTAAAGGGAAGATCCATTGCAGACAGTGTCGCGATGCATTTGGAAGCGAGGACGCTTGTGACAATCGACATCAAGGCTTTTTTTCCTAAGATCGACAATCTCCAAGTCTTTCGGGTATGGCACGATTTGCTCAAGTTCTCGCCCAAGATTTCCGGAATGCTTACCAGGTTGACGACGTTCGAGCGACATCTCCCGCAAGGGGCGCCTACGAGCACGTTGTTGGCAAATCTCGTCCTACACAACATTGACGAACCCGTTCGGGAAGCTTGCGGGCGATCAGCAATCAACTATTCGACGTGGATAGATGATCTCGCGTTCTCCGGAAACAATCCCCAACATATTATTCCTACCGTTACAAAGGCCCTGAGCTTAGCCGGGCTCGGCGTTTCGCATAAAAAGTTACGCATCATGGGTCCGGGCGATCGGAAAGTGCTTCTAGGGATTGTTTTGAACCGATCCCCAAACGTCCGCCGCGAGTATCTGTCAGACGTTCGATCTGGAATTCACAAGCTCCGGACAAACTGCGTGCGGAGCTCTGGTTCTCAAAGGTATGTTGCCAGCCTAGAGGGAAAGATACACCACATCGCTAACGTCGCACCGCTCAAGAGCACGAGGTTAGCGGTAGACCTCCAGAATGCGCTCCCGAGCAAACTGACTCGTTAAATGTTTGATTTTGTATGAGCTCACCCACAGACAAACCAGACCCTTCCTCCATTGGCCTTTGCCTCACCTGCACCCACTCGCGCAAAATCCAATCCGACCGCGGCTCAGTATTCTTCCTCTGCAAACTCTCCGAAACCGATCCCGCCTTCCCCAAGTATCCCCGCCTCCCCATCCTGTCCTGCCCCGGCTACACG
>DATFQU010000302.1:0-6818 GCA_035264005.1 Candidatus Acidiferrales bacterium | reverse complement strand
AGCAATGTGTTCATCCTGCACCTCGAAGGAAGAGAGTGATGTCGTTATTCATAACGCAGCGCCACGAGAGGATCGACTTTCATGGCGCGGCGCGCCGGAATGTAGCAAGCGAGCATTGCGACCAGCACTAAAACAACAACCGCACCAATCAGCGTCCAGGGATCGTCCGGCGTGACACCGAAAATCATGCTGCGGGCGAGGCGCGCGGTGCTGAGAGCGAGCACGAGGCCAATTGCAGCGCCAATGCCGACAAGCCTCAGTCCGTTGCCGACGACCATGCGCATTACGCTGCCGGGCTCGGCGCCAAGCGCCATGCGAATGCCGATTTCCCGTGTCTTGCGCGACACGGCGTAGGCCATCGTGCCGTAAAGGCCGATGGTGGCGAGAAGGAGCGCCAACAAACCGAAGAAACCGGAGAGGCGAGCAAACAGGCGTTCCTGAACGAGAGCTTCCGCGCGTTCTTCAGTTTGCGTTTTCAGATCCATGAGCGGCAGGCCGGGGTCGATGCCGCGGACGGCGTCGCGGATTTCGGAAATGATGGTAATCGGATCTGCGGCCGAGCGCACTTCGAAAAACATGCTATCCAGACGTAGAGGAAACGCGGCATACGGCACGTAAGCCTTGGGGCGCGGCTCGGTGTGTGGGTTGACGAGTTCGGCAGGTTTTGCGACTCCGACGATTTCGACGTTGTATTTGGGATCGGCGTCGCGGCTCAGGCTGAAGTGGTGGCCGATGGGACTTTCGTGCGGGAAATACTTCTTCACGAAGTTTTCGTCCACGACGGCGATCATGGGCGAAGTCGCGATGTCGCTGCGCGTGATACCGTGCCCAAGAACGATTGGAATGCCCATGGTGCGGAAAAAATCGGGACCGATGCGCATCCAGCGGAGGGGATTGTCGGTCGCGGCCGGACGGCCATCCAGTGCGATCGAAGTGTTGCTGGACCATCCGTAGAATGGCGGCTCACTGATGGCCGTGGCGGAGATGACGCCGGGGAGAGCCTGAATGCGGTCTTGTGTTTGCGAATATAGATTGGCTAAACGAGGGCCTTGATAGCCCTGGCGGCTTCCGTCAATGCCAAAAGTCAGCAGGCGCTCCTGATTGAAGCCGTAGTCACGGGTTTCGTAATTCACGAGCGTGCGGACGAAAAGACCGGCGCCGACCATCAGGACGAGGGATGCGGCGACCTGCGCGATGACCAGCGAATTACCGAGGCGATGCTTTTCACGCCCGCCGGTGGTGCTCGTGTTGGAATCCTTCATTATGGACGCGAGATCGGTGCGCGAAATGCGGAGGGCAGGCGCGAGGCCAAACAGGATTCCCGTCACGACGGCGACGCCGAGAGTAAAGAGGAGGACGGTCAAGTCAGGCGTAACGTCAAGAGCGATTTGATTCGAGCCGCCCGCAAACATCGCGAGAAGCATGTTCGTTCCCCATCCGGCAAAGAGCAGACCAACCGCGCCGCCAAGCAGCGCAAGCAAGACGCTTTCGGTGAGCAACTGACGAAGGAGGCGCTGACGCGAAGCTCCGATGGCGAGGCGAACGCTGATTTCTTTTTGGCGAGAGCTGGCGCGCGCGAGAAGGAGCGTAGCGACATTGGCGCACGCGATGAGCAAGGCGAGGCCGACAAGGACCATCAGGATTCGAAGGGGCTGCGAATAACTTTCATGCAGATCGGGGATTCCCTGCCTCCCGGGAGTGAGTGTAAAAGCAGCGACATCGCTGGGCTTTGCGGGCTTCCAATCCGAGGTGACGAAATTGTAGTAGAGGGTATTGAGTTCGGCTTGGGCCTGATGCCGGGAGACACCGGGCTTCAGCCTGCCAAAAATGTTGAGGATAAGCCAGTTCCGGGTGGCGTAAAACGAGTCGCCACCATTTGGATTTTCACTCCACGGGCGCAGATTCGGGAGGTCATCGAAAGCAATGTAAACGTCCGGCTGAAGACCGGGCTGCATTCCGGAAAATCCTCGCGGCGCGACGCCGACGATGGTGCACGGCAGGCCGTTCAATTCGACGTGGCGACCGAGAATTCCTGGGTCGCGTCCGAAGCGGCGCGTCCAATAGCCGTAACTGATGACTGCAACGCGCGGCGCGCCCTTGTCTTCGTCCTGCTCGGTGATGCCGCGTCCCATGAGCGGCGACACGCCGAGGCCGGAAAAATATTCGCCACTGACCATCACGCCGTTGGCGAGGCCGGCGTCACCGTCGACCGTGATCGCAGTGTTTTCGGAGCTGGACCCGAGCGGCGCGAAGGTGAAAACGCTCGCAAGGGATTTGTTCTGCTTCTGGAACATTTCGAATTGCGGATAGGAGAAAGAAAACTTCGAATCGTAGCCGGTCTGAGAAAACTGATGCATCCACTTGTTGTCGTCCCAGGTGAAGAGGACGAGCTGCTGGGCGTTTTTCACGGGCAGCATCTTGAGGAGCACGGCATCCATCAGGCTGAAGATGGCGGTGTTTGCGCCGATGCCGAGCGCGAGCGTGACGACGGCGATGGCTGTGAACGCTGGCGATTTGAGTAGCATACGCAGCGCGTAGCGGATGTCTTGCAGCAACGTGTTCATTTTTCCTCCAGCATTCGACGCCGAAAAGCGAATATAAGGAGAACGAGAAAATAGCTTATCTGTATCGATTAGAAATGAGACCTTTCCTTTATTTTCAAGAAGTTACGACAACTTCTAATTTTTCATAGGTGTAGCGATTAGAAATTCACCAGTGTGTTCGCTTTTTGTTCGCTCCGCTTGGCTCCGCCTTTCAGCCCGAAACTAAGCCACAAAATCCTCGGAGGTGTTAATTGCTCCCGGCCATTGGATCTACTGCGCCACGGTGGCACGTGCTGCAGTTAATGAAGTGGCCTTGTGGATTCGGAGCAAGATTCTCCATCTTGGCAAGTTGCTGGTTTATGGCCAGGTGCATTGCCGCCATTTCTCGGGCTGCCTTTTTGGGCCGGAGATCATCGCTGGCAAAATCGGTTTCGACGTGACAGTGCGTGCAAGTCACGCCAAGAGCGTGGCTATAGCCGTGATTCATGATGTTGAGGAATCTTCCCGCCGGAACTTGCTTGAAAATCGGAATCTGAATATTTTTGAAGACTTTTTCCGCAGGCTCCTGTTCGTGCCCTTCGATTTGCTTCGAGATCTTCGCCACCCAGGCGTCGTTGGTTTTCTGCACATCTGATGGGGCTGTGGCAATAGTTTGCGCCGGAGTGGAGCCTTGCTGCCGAGCGTTATCCGGCGGTGCCGCCACGAAGGCAACCAGGACAACGAAGAACGCGGCAGCAGCAATAGTAAAATGGAATCGATTCATTCCGTTCCTCCGAGTCTCAAGTTCATTCGTACCTCAGCGCAACCATGGGATCGACGCGCATGGCGCGACGCGCCGGAAAATAACAGGCCGCGAACGCCACGGCAATTAGCAAGACGGCCGTTGCGCCCAAAATGACGGGGTCGGTGGGCTGGACGCCGTAGAGCAAGTTGCCGAGAAGCCGCGTGAGGCCGATGGCTCCGGCAATTCCGACCACGACTCCGCCAAGCGTCCACAGCATGCTGCCGCCGAGAACGAGTTTCAGCACATCGCGCGGCTGGGCGCCGAGCGCGACGCGAATGCCGATCTCATGCGTGCGTTGAATGACGGAGTAGCCGACGACGCCAGCAATTCCTACGGCGGAAAGAACCAAGGCCAGCGATGCGAACGCGCTCAGCAGCAACATTGGGAAACGCCGCGAGCCGAGCGAGTCGCTGACGATCTGCTCCATTGTGAGAACACTCGATGCGGGATAGTTGCCGCTCATCTGCGCGAGGGCCCGCCGCGCGGGCTGTTCAAATGACGCGGGAGCCGTGGTGGTGCGCATTACCACGGTCATGAAAGGCCAGCCGGCTTGCGTGAAAGGCCGATAGAAATGCGGACGCGGCTTGCTGTCGAGGCCGTCGTGGCGAAAATTCGCGACGATGCCGACGACGGTCATCCAAGGCGCACCGCTGTCGAATAACTTGATATGCGCGCCGAGGGCACCGCCTTTTGGCCAAAAACGCTTCGCCATAGCTTCATTCATTACCACCACGCCAGCGGAATCGACCCTGTCTGCGTCCGTAAATTCCCTGCCCTTGAGGAGCGGGATGCCCATCGTGCGGAAGAAGTTCGGACACGCAACGCTGTAACTGCCGCCGGCTCCGTCCTCCGGGCCAGGGTCGGGACGCCCTTCGATGGTAAAGCCGCGACCGGCGTCGGCGCCGCTGAGCGGGAGATGCGCCACTGCGCCGACCGAGACGACTCCGGGAATCGCGCCGAGATGTTGAGTCAATTCCCGGCAAAATTGTTCGTCGGTGGGCGGTCCGACGTAGAGATTTTCCTGCGCAGTCGAGACGTCCAGAGTGAGCACGTTCTTCGGATTCAAACCCGGGTCGACGCCGAGCAAACGACTCATGCTGTCGATCATCAAGGCCGCTCCGGCAAGAACGATAAGCGCGAGCGCGACTTCGCCGGCGACCAACGCGTGACGCAAACGGTTTCCACCGGAGCTAGTGAGGCCGCGCCCGGCTCCTTCTTTAAGAGGATCAATAATCTGGTTGCGCTGCGTGCTGAGTGCAGGCGCCAGTCCAAAAAGAACGCCGGTGAGGCACGAAAGCAGCAGCGCAAAAATGAAAACGCGCCCGTCGATGGCAATCCCGCCGACGTGACGAAACGGCAGGTATTGGAGATTGGCGGGAAGAAGCGGCGCGACAAGATTCAGACCAAACAGCGCAACGATGATTCCGGCGACGCCACCGAGAAAACCCATCAGCAAACTTTCCGTAATTAACTGGCGGACGAGGCGGCGTCGCGTTGCGCCGAGCGCACAGCGAATGGCGAGTTCCCGCTGGCGTCCGGCGCCGCGCGCGAGAAGCAGGTTCGCGACATTCACACAAGCGATGAGCAGGACAAATCCCACCGCTGCGAAGAGCGCCCACAGCGTGGCTTTCAGATCATTCATCCCGTACTCAGCGAGCGGCATCACGGTGACGCTAAAGCGTTTGTCGTCGTCATCCTTCGGATATTCTTTGGCGAGACGGTGGCCGATGGTGTCCATGTCGGCTTTGGCTTGCTCGAGAGATACGCCGGGTTTGAGGCGGGCGATGGCGACGAAGGAATTCGAGCCGCGGTCGGTCAAATCGTTGTTGGTGTAGCCGACGGGAACCCACAACTCACGGGGGCGGCTCCAGAATTGAAATTCGAATGTCTTGGGCATCACGCCGACGACGGTGTAGCTCTCGCCGTCAACGGGAATCTGCTTACCGATGATGGCAGGATCGCCGGAAAAACGGCGCTGCCAGAGCGGGTAGCTCAGGACGACTTCGCGGTCTCTTCCGGCGGTTTCTTCCTCGGGTAGAAACGTGCGTCCAAGAAGCGGCTTGACGCCGAGAACGTGGAAGAATGGCGCGGTAACGCGCACGCCGGAGACGCGCTCAGGCACATCGTCGACGGAGAGATTGTAGCCTTTACCGGCGGAATCGAACCAAGCCATGCTTTCGACGACGCTGTTTTGTTTCTGGACGTCGATCATGTTGAGCGCGGAGACGATGTTGATGTTGTCGGGGCCGTTGCCGCCGTAGGTTTGCCAGACGAACACGAGGCGAGCGATGTCGGGATACGGAAGAGGCTTGAGCAGCGTGGCGTTGATGACGCTGAAAATCGCGGTGTTCGCGCCGATGCCCAGCGCGAGTGTGAGGATGGCGACTCCCGCGAATCCAGGAGACTTGAGCAGCATGCGCAGCGCGTAACGAATGTCTTGAGTCAGTCTATTCATGAAGCGCCTTTCAAAGCTTGCGCGCGCCTAAACGGAATTTTTTCGAGGGACCATTTGCCCGGGCCCTGTGCGGCGATCATCAATAGTCCGCCCATGATCGCCAGATTTTTTCGAAAGTGTGTTTCTTGAGTGCCCGCGAGCATCCCGGTAAAAGACCAATAATTGTGGAAAAGGATCGTAACTGCAGTTAGGTAGAGAAACATCACAAAGGCCGCGGTTCTGGCGTAAAGACCGGTGACCAGGCAAATCGACCCGATTACTTCGATCAAGAGAGCGATAGCCAGCAGCAGAGGAACAAACGGCAGGTGCCGCGTGTTCATGTATTCGATATTGCCTGACCATCCGAACATCTTGGCAATACCGCTCGTTGCAAAGATGTACGTGATCAAAAGCCGTCCCAGGAATGCCATGGCAGGGTGGTCCAGTTTCATGAGAGCACTCTCCGTTCGTCGTCATTCATAGCGCAGAGCGACCATTGGATCGACACGCATCGCGCGGCGGGCGGGCACATAACAGGCGACGAGCGCGACAAGTATAACAACGAGCGTGACGCACGCGAACGTGAGCGGATCGAATGCGTGTATGCCGAACAGCAAGCCAGCGACCAGGCGTCCCAAAAATACCGAGCCTGCAATTCCTGCCGCCAAGCCGGCGATGACCGGAGCCATGCCCTGGCGAAGAATCATCGTGCGCAAATTTGCGAGTTGTGCGCCGAGCGCGAGACGAATGCCCAGTTCGTGGCGGCGCTGTTCGACGGAATAGGCGACGACGCCAAAAATTCCGAGCGACGCGAGAAACAGAGCGCAGACAGCGAAGAGCATTGCCAACAGCATTTGAAAGCGGCGCGTGTCTACGGATTTTGAAACCACTGCGGTCATCGGACGCAGCGCAGTAATGGGCACGCCCGAGTCAACACCGTGAATCGCGTTGCGAACGGCAGAAGAGGCAGCGCCGGGGTCCATTTGCGTGCGGGCCACGATCGAGCCGGACCAGTCTACATGGTCGAACGGCCAAGTCTGCATGTAAAGCATCATCA
>DATFQU010000301.1:0-3223 GCA_035264005.1 Candidatus Acidiferrales bacterium | reverse complement strand
GTGCGACGTCGCGTAGCTGGTAAGGGATGAGATGAGGCGCTGGCGGGCAGGGGCGCTCGCAAGCATCTTGGCCATCGGATCAATCTGCCAAACGGAGCCGTCATAATTGTTCAGCAACGGCATCATGGGAAGGTCGACGTTGACGGTTCTGAGCCAGGAGTCGAGCTTTGTGTCTTTGTCGACGGAGAGAGAGCCGTCCGGCGTGAAGGAGTGGAGTTCTTCGGGAATGAGCAGATCAATATCATGATAATGCAACTGGAGGGATGCGAGGCTGTCGGAATCCCAGTTGACGTAAAAGGCGGCGCGAAGGGGATCGTAGTGCTCGGGAATTTGCCCGATTGCGGCTACTTTGCGGCTTCTGCCTGAGCGGTAATTCACGCGCTTCAGGCGCGCCGAGCGGCGAACCGGCAATTGTGTTACAGGGCGATACATTGGGCCGCGCTCCGGGAGCAACAGGTCCGGAAGGTTGGGGCGGCGCAGGATGTTGAAAAGAAAAGTGACGATCAGGAGGGTAAACAGCACGCCCGAGATTTCCAGAATGCGGCGCGTCCGTCGCCAGCGACGGCGCTCCTCGTCGTAGAAAATGGGCTTGCGTTTTACCATGGCGGCAATCCAAGCTAGCCGCCCACGGAAAATGTGTCAATGAGCGACTCTATTAAGATGCGCTTGGAGGTGACCTTTGCTGTACTCGTTGCCTTTGCGGTTCGCCTCTATTTTATATGGAAATTCCCGTTTTTTGATGCAGGCGATACCCCTACTTATCAAGAGCTTGCCCATAACTGGCTGACTCATGGTGTTTACGGCCTGACGATTCTTGGGAAGATTACGCCTGTCGACATTCGAACGCCCGGATACCCGGCGTTCCTCGCAGCGATCTATTCGGTGTTTGGCGAAAGCGCGCGGGCGGTGATGACCGCTCAGGCGTGTATCGGCGTGCTGACATGCATCATCGCGGCGGCGATTGCGGCAGTGCTGGCACCGAAAACGAGCCGGAGGCGCGTGGCGATGGCGGCGCTGTGGCTGGCGGCCATTTGTCCGTTCACGGCGAATTACACTGCAGTGGTGCTAACGGAGACGCTTGCCATTTTTCTGACGGCGCTGGCGCTGCTCGTGCTGATCGAAGCGTTTCGACAGGAAAACCTAGGACCGCCGCTGGAATCTGCGCCGACCGGCATGAAAGCTGGAATGCGATGGCTGCTCGGTGGAATCGTGGTTGGATTCGGAACGCTGATACGTCCCGAGACGCCGTTGATTCTAGCCGGCGCGGGCGTTGTGCTGGTTTTTCTATGGTGGCGACCGGCGAACTGGCCGAAGCTCGTACGCGCCGGATTGCTCATGGCGGTTGGGCTGGTGATGCCACTTCTGCCGTGGGCGGCGCGAAACTGGCGTGTCCTGCACGCTGTGCAGTTCCTGGCGCCGCGGCACAGCGAATTGCCGGGCGAGTTCACACCACAGGGATTTTTCTCCTGGGAGGAGACGTGGCTGTGGCGTTTCCGTGATGTGTTTCTCGTATCGTGGAACGTGGATGGAGCGGAGATCTCGCCGCAGGACTTGCCGCAGTCGGCGTCTGATTCGGCCGCGGAAAAAGAGCGCGTCACGGCGCTGCTCGATCAATATAACGACACGCTGAGCATCTCCCCCGAACTCGACCGCCAATTTGCGGAAATCGCGCGCGAACGAACCGAGCGCCATCCTCTGCGGACATACGTGGAAGTGCCGCTCTTGCGGGGACTGTCGATGTGGTTCACGCCTCGCGTTGAAATGCTGCCGCTCTCGGGAAAATTCTTGCCGATCGGCTACTGGTGGGAAGACAGTCCGTCGCAATACTGCTATTCGTTCTCACTTTTTGTAATGGGAATCGCGTATGGCGTGCTCGCGTTGTTGGGAGCGTGGCGTTTTCGCAAGGATCCTGCCGTGATGATGCTGGTGGCATTCCTTGTTATACGCACGCTGTTTCTGACGACAAACGAGACGCCGGAGCCGCGCTACGTCTTGGAATGCTTCCCAGCGATATTTGCGCTCGGCGCGCTGCTGTGGGCGAAGCGCGCCGAGGCGCGGGCAACGAGCTAGAGAGCCTATATTTAGGGCAGCCATTCTTCCTGGCCCGCACAAATCCCGCGTAACCTTTGACTGTGTTCCCCGTTATGGTATTGAGAACGCCCGCCACGGCGGGGGCGTACTGCTGGAGCCAGGTTTGAAGGGCAGAGAAAACGAAGCGGACGAGCGGCTTCTGGTGGAAGCGGCGCGGAGGGATCCGAGCCGGTTCGCGGAGCTCTACGAACAGCACTTCGAACGGGTGTACGCGTACGTCATGCGGCGTGTAGGGAACCGTCAAGAAGCCGAAGACATTACTTCCGAAGTGTTTCATCAGGCGCTCGCGAAAATCGGCAACTTTGAATGGCGCGGCGTGCCGTTCGCAGCGTGGCTTTTTCGAATTGCCGCGAACGCGACGGCCGACCGCTGGCGGGAAAAGGTGCGCGAGCACGGGAATCCGGGAGAAGAAGCAAGCGAGGAATTCGATTTTGAGAGCGCGGATGAAAGTTCGCGGCTTTTCCGGATGGTCAAAGAACTCCCCATGGATCAGCGGCTGGTCGTCGAAATGCGGTTCGCGGAAGAAAAAAGCATACGAGAGATTGCGCACGCGACCGGCAAGACGGAAGGAGCAGTGAAACAGCTGCAGTTCCGCGCGATTCGAAATTTGCGGACACGCATTGAGCCGAAGTCGCGGCAAAAATTGGTGAAGAGCAATGGCTGAGAGCGTTCAAGCAAAATTGAACCGCGCGATTGAGGCGGTGCTGGCGTACGGCGGTGCCGCTCCGGCAGCGTCCCCAGATGCGGAGCTGGCGCCGTTTGTGCGCATGGTTGCGAGGTTGCGTGAACTGCCTCGCGAGAATTTCAAGGCGACATTGAAAGCGGACTTGATCAGGAGAGCGACGATGGCGGGAGAAGCGACAGCAACGGCGACCGAGACGCAACAGACAGCGATTCCGCGTCTGTGTTTCAAGGATTCGAGACGCGCGATCGAGTTTTATCAGCGGATTTTCGGTGCAAAGGAAATCATGCGTCTGGTGGATGCGGACCAGAAAATCGGCATCGCGCAGATACAGATTGGCAATACGCGAATCCTGCTTTCGGACGAATATCCGGAGTTTGGAGCGATCAGCCCGGAAACGCTGGGCGGCTCGACGGTCAAGATCAAGCTCATGGTTCCCGACGTGGACGC
>DATFQU010000300.1:0-10746 GCA_035264005.1 Candidatus Acidiferrales bacterium | reverse complement strand
TTCGCAGGACTGGTTCAAAATCGAAACGCAGTTGGGCGTGCAGAAAGTGAAATTGGCGGTGCCGCAGTTCAAATCGGGATCACCGCTCGAACAGACATTCCATCAAGTACTGACCGATGATTTGAGCTATTCAGGCATTGTGGATATGGTCAGCCCGAGTTTTTATCCCGTGAATGTTCCCAGTGTGCCGAATGAACTCAATGCGCAACAATGGAGCCAGGCGCCAGCAAGCGCGATGATGGTTGCGTTTGGGAATTTGAACGCGAATGGCACTACCCTGACGCTCTCCGGATATTTGTACGACGTGCGGCAGACCCCGGCGTCATCGATTCTGGAGAAAATCTATACGGGAGACGCGACCGACGAAGGCGCACGGCAACTGGCGCACGAGTTTGCAGATGATATTATTTCGCGGCTGAGCGGCGGCTTGCCGGGGATTGCGCAGACGAAGATCGCGTTCGTGAGCAACCGCAGCGGCCACAAGGAAATTTGGGAGATGGACTACGACGGCGCGAATCAGCGGCAACTGACACACCTCGATTCGACGTCGCTGACGCCGCGATGGTCGCCGGATGATTCGCGCATCGCGTTCACGTGCTTTGAGCCGTACCGGAAGATTGTTTCGGCGCAGATTTGCATGTATTCGATGATTACGAACAAGCTGATTTCGTTCCCGCACTATCCGGGAACGAATTCTTCTCCGGCGTGGTCTCCCGATGGGAGCCAGCTAGCATTTATGGCCAGCTTCCAAGGCAGCCCGGACATTTACGTGGCGAATTCCTTTGGACTGCAGATGCACCGACTGACGTTTTCGGTGGCCGTGAGCACTTCACCGACGTGGAACCCGAAGACCGGGAATCAGATTATCTTCGTAAGTGACCGCGACGGTTTGCCGGACCTATTTGAAATGAATTCGGATGGCGGGAACATGCAGAAGATCCCGCTTTCGGCGGCGACTGGAGTGGCGGCAGCAGATTTGCCCGCGACGGGATACGTCGTCGATCCTGCGTGGTCGCCGAACGGGCAATTGCTGGCGTTCAGCTGGCGAAGGCCGGCGGGAAATTACGACTTATACGTGATGGACTTGGCGACGCATCAGTTGATTGAGTTGACGCGCGATTCGGGCGAAAATGAGCGGCCAAGCTGGGCGCCGGACGGGCGGCACATCGTGTTCGAGTCGACGCGCAGCGGGACTTTGGAGATCTGGTCGGTGCTGGCGGATGGAAGCGATCCGCGGGAATTGACTGCGACTGGACGGAACGAGTCGCCGAACTGGTCATGGCATTAAATGTGGGCACTAGACGCGGGCATTGAGTTTTTGTGCAGTTATCCAGGGGTAGTTGTCTTAAAGGAAGTTTGCTTTAAATCGATTTGAATCGTAGGTCCGAATTATTTTAAATATATCGGCCCTGATCTGATCTCTCGCGCAGCCCAGGGCGCGAAGGAGGATTGTCGATGGAGAGCAGTACTATTCGTAGAATGTCGCTGTTAATTGGATTGTTCACGACGCTGGCGTTTGTGGGCGCTTGCAAGAAAAAAGTGGCCCCTCCACCGCCGGCACAAGCGCCCGAGCAACAGGCGGCGGCACAACCGTCGGTCACGCTGAACGCATCGTCAACGATGCTCCAAAGCGGCCAGAGCACCACACTGAATTGGACTTCAACGAACGCGACGGACCTTGACCTCGAGCCAGGCGTTGGGAAGGTTCAGGCGGAAGGGTCCACGAACGTCACGCCGACGCAATCGACGACCTACACGATCACGGCGAACGGGCCGGGCGGCTCGGCGACGGCGAACGTGCAGATAACGGTATCCGCGCCAGCACCGCCGCAGGAACAGGCCGCGCCGAACGTGGCGGATCTGTTCAATCAAAACGTCACGGATGCGTACTACGACTACGACAAGTCGGAATTGAGTTCGGACGCGCGCGCGGCGCTGCAGAAGGATGCGGAGTTCTTGCGCTCCTATCCGCAGATTCGCGTGACCATTGAGGGACATTGCGACGAACGCGGCTCGGAGGAATACAACCTCGGGCTCGGCCAGCGGCGAGCAGACGCGGCGAAGCAGTACCTGGTGTCTTTGGGCATTACCGGAGACCGACTGCAGACAATGAGCTGGGGCAAAGAGCATCCGTTCTGCACCGAGCACAATGAGAGCTGCTGGCATCAGAACCGGCGCGCTCACTTTGTAATGATTCAACAGCAGTAGTAATCTGCAATTAGGCCGCGGCGCTGCAGCCGTCGGGTTGCGGCGCCCCGGCGCACCATCAGGAGGCGCATTATGCGTGCAAGAACTGTCGTGCTCTTCTTGGCCGTTTTGCTGGCAGGCTCGATTGGCGGAGCGATGCTTACTCCCCCGTCAGCTGACGCCGTGTCGCGCGAAATCATCCAGATCCAGCAAACGGTCAATCAAATTTTGCAGAACCAGCAGGACCTTAAGACGGACATTGATACGAAAACTGCGCAGATGCAGACGCTGGTGCAGCAATCGCTCGATGCGTCGAATCACTTGAGCCAAACGATGGGCGCGTTGCAGAAAACGCTGCAGGACGCTTCGGCGAACAACGGCGCAAACAACAGTTCGCTGACGCAGCAGATGCAGAGCGTCTCTGACAACATGCAGGACATGCAGGGACGCGTTGGGAAGCTGGCGCAGCAGATGACGGACATTCAGAACACGCTGCAGCAGATCAGCGCGAGAGTTTCGTCGGGAGCAGCGCCGACTCAAGGGCCGACGACGGGAACAAGCCCTAATACAAATCCGGGGACGATGCCGCAGGCGACTGCGCCGACGGGCACGCCTCAGACGGGTGACAGCCCGGCAACTCAAGCGCCGCCGTCTACTAACAATCAACCAACGGCGTCGAACCTGTCGCCAATCTCCGGCGACACGCTGTATTCGAACGCAGTGCGCGACCTGAATAGCGGCAACTACACGCTGTCAAAGAATGAATTCAGCGATTATCTGAAGAATTTTCCGGACGGGCCGTTCGCGTCGAGTGCGCAGTTTCAGTTGGGCGAGGTGGCCTACTCGCAGCACAATTACGCAGAGGCAATCTCCGCATACGACAGCGTGATTACCGATTACCCGAAAAGCTCCGAAGTGGCTCCGGCGATGCTTGAGAAGGGCCGGGCACTCGTTCAAACGAAAAAAACAACAAGCGCGCAGCACGAGTTCCGCGAACTGATGCGAAAATTCCCGGGCACAGACGAGGCGAAAAAGGCAGAAGCGACGCTGCGCCAAATTTCGCCCGAGTAAGCGGCCCGAGTCGATCATTCACTAACGCATTCTATTCCGCGCCGCTTCGGGTATACTTTCCGCGTCTTTCATCTCACCATTTCAAGGGAGTCCTTATGTCCGTGAATAAAGTAATTCTCGTAGGCAGATTGGGACGCGATCCGGAGACACGATTCACGGGCGGCGGCCAGGCGGTAGCGAATTTTTCGGTCGCCACAGACGAGACCTATAAGGACCGCGCGGGCGAACGACAAAAGCGCACCGAGTGGCACAAGATCGTCGTGTGGGGCAAACAGGCAGAGATTGCGCAACAATATTTGAAGAAAGGCTCGTTGGTGTTCATCGAGGGCCGGATTCAATCACGCGAGTGGCAGGATAAAGAGGGGCAGAAGCGCACCAGCTTTGAAATCGTAGCTACAAACTTCAGGATGCTGGGCGGACGCGCAGAAGGCGCGGCAGCGGGCATGGGCGGCGGAGGCGGGACTTCGCATGGCGCGAGCGCGGACCACGAGCCGATGACGATGGAAGATACTTCTGGCTCAGAGCCGCAGATTTCGGACGAGGATATTCCCTTCTAAATCAGCTTTGCACGAGATTACTTCTCGGCGTGGTTTTCCGCAGGCGCAGGGTTGGCAGGATGCGCTTCCGGAGATTCATTGGCTTCCGCTTCGTCTTCATCATCAGGCGATTTCAAGGTTGGCAGAACCAGACGCGCGATCAAGCGGTTTTTGATTCGCGTGTCGCGCTTCATTTTTCCGTCGCGGAATTCGAGAGAGCGCTGCGAATACGCCGCGATATCAGGTTCGTGAGTGACGAGAACGACGGTCAAGCCTTCGTCTTCATTCAGCCGCTGCAAAATATCCATGATTTCGACGCTGGTCCGACTGTCCAGGTTCCCCGTCGGCTCATCGGCAAGCAGAATAGACGGGTGATTGACAAGGGCGCGGGCAATGGCGACGCGCTGTTGCTGGCCGCCGGAGAGCTGCGAAGGGTGATGCATCGCGCGTTCCGCAAGGCCGACGCGTTCGAGAGACTGTTTTGCGCGGGCGACGCGCTCCGCAGGAGGGATTCCGGCGTAGAGAGTCGGCAGTTCGACGTTTTCGAGAGCAGTGGTGCGCGACAGTAGATTGAATTGCTGGAAGACGAAGCCGATCTTGCGATTCCGAATGTGCGCAAGTTCGGTTTTGCTTAGCTGGGATACGTCCGTGCCATCGAGCAGATACTGGCCTTTGGTCGGACGATCCAGGCAGCCGAGGATATTCATCAACGTGGACTTGCCGGAGCCGGAGGCACCCATGATCGCAACAAATTCGCCGCGCATAATTTCGAGCGAGACGCCGCGAAGGGCATGCACCTGAACCTCGCCGAGGTCATAAGTCTTGTGAACATTATCGAGAGTGATTACGGCTTCGGTTGCGGACAGTTGTGAAATTGCTGATTCTCCTGAGACAGATATTTCAGTTGGCATAATCGAGGTTTGCGAACACCGGGGTTCAGTGGCCCTGTTGCTGCTTGCGCCTTTCTTCGTCGATGCGTTTGAGAAATGCCTCAAACTTCACTTTTTGTTCCGGCGTCAAAAGAGCGCGAATGCTGTCGCGCCCCTGCTGGCGAACCTGATCGTATTTCGGATCCCACTCTGTGTGGCTGGCTTTATTCAAAGGGGCGTATTTCGGATCCCATTCGGCGTGGCGCTGCGTATCGAGCTCCCGCGACTGAGTCCGATAGTTATCGATGATGGCATCGACTTTGGTGGCCTGATCGGGTGAAAGCTGCAGATCATTTTTAAGCTGCTCTTCGATGCGGGGACGTTGCTGACTGGCGATGACACGCGCGTCCCACTGGTGCGTGGCAACGACACCGAGCGCGATACCCAGCACGAAGACGACGATGACCAATCCGACCGCTTTCCACGAAGTGCTAGTGTTGCTCATGGTGCCTTTCTGCAATGGCCATCAGCACTTCGTCATTGTTCGAAGGCGACGGCGAAAATGATGTCGGCTGGAAGGCCTCGGTCTGCTGAACAAAAATCCCGGAGGGCTCCGGCGCGGTTACAACAGGAGCATTTCGCACCCGCAGGCCATACGCAAAGAGGAAAATCAGAGCAAGCGCAGCCGAGAAGACGAGGCGGAGCGAAAGAGCTTCGATCGGTCGCCAGAAGCTTGTCTGCTGCTGCACCCATTGCTCCGCGGTGTTGATGCGGGCCATTACGAGGCGCGCGAATCCAGGGCTTGGCTCGCCACGTTCCTCAAACGCGCCGGTGACAAGCTTTGCCGAGATTCGCAGGTCCTCTAGCGCTTCCCGGCAATTGCCGCACGTTTCAAGATGCGAGGCCAGGCGATCCGCCGTTGCACGCGGCAACTCGCCCCGCAAATAATCATCGAGAAACGGCTCCAACTTCTTGCAATCCTTATTGGCCTTGGGTCCTGGGATCATCGGAGTTCAGAGCCTCCACTTTTCCTACCTTCACCAACTGAATGCGAAATTCTGCGGCGATAATTCGTCGCCAAGCGGCGCCGGGCGCGGAATAATCTCACTTTCACGGTGTTCACATTCAAGCCCATCATCTTGCCGATCTCCTCCACCGCGAAGCCCTGAGCCTCTTTGAGTATAAGCATTGTGCGGTCGTCGTCAGCAAGATCGCTGAGCAAACGTTCCACAATCTCCCTTAACTCGGCGCGTTCATCAGGGCTGTCGGCTTCAGCGTTATTGCTCACGAACTGCTCGACGTGCCGTGCCTGTTCCTCACTTAGATCCGACTCGTAATTCAGCGGCCGAACTTTTTTCTTTCGTAGGTAGTCCCAGCACTCGTTAACAGCGATCTTGTACAACCACGTCGAAAAGGCCGAACGCATGTCAAAGCGTCGAATCGAAACGTAGGCCTTCAGAAACACCTGCTGCGCAACGTCTTCAACGTCTTCACGCCGGCGCAATATGCCGCCAACCACCGCGATTACCCGCTGCTGATGCCTCATTACAAGCTGCTCAAAAGCGGCGCTGACGCCCTTTTGAGCCTGCATCACCAATTCGCGGTCATCCGGTTTGGCCGACCGGGCCCGTGCTGGAATCGCTACCGCAGCTGCGCTGGCTGCCACATGTTTTGGGACGTTATCCATGCGGTTTTGGTTTCATTCGCATTATACCCGTATCGCCTCAGTTAGCCCTTGCGGTAACCATATGTTTCATGTGACAATCCCCACATGATAATCGGAGAGCGGTTGCGCACACTGCGCGAATTCAAGAAGCTGTCCCAGGGTGATATCGAGAAGCGCACGGGGCTGCTTCGCTGTTACATTTCTCGAGTCGAGAATGGTCATACCGTTCCGGCCATCGAGACGTTGGAGAAGCTGGCACGAGCCATGGAAATTCCGCTGTACCAGCTATTCTACGACGGCGAAGAGCCACCCGAACTGCCAAATCTTCCGAAGCGCAAGTCGTCGGATGACATTGCGTGGGGAAGCACAGGCAAAGAGGCACGATTCCTTGGCCGATTCCGTCGTGCCCTCGGGCGTGTCGATGAGGCTGATCGCCGCCTCTTGTTTTACATGGCCCAGAAAATGGCTACCCGCTAAAAGCGGCCATTTTCTCGTGTAAACTTGCCTGCTACTCCCACTCGATGGTGCTGGGAGGCTTGGAACTGATGTCATACACCACACGTGTGACATCACGAACGTCATTCACGATCCGAGCTGAGATTCTCTCCAGCACATTCCAAGGCAAACGGGCCCAATCAGCGGTCATCGCGTCTTCCGACGTTACGACGCGGACGGCGATCGTGTTCCCGTACGTCCGATAGTCGCCCATGACGCCCACGCTTCTGACGGGTAACAGTACCGCGAAAGCCTGCCAAGTCTTACTGTAGAGTCCGGCGCGACGAATCTCGTCGACGACAACCGCGTCCGCCCCACGCAGAGTTTCAAGTTTATCTCTGGTTACTTCACCCAGTAGTCTAACCGCTAAACCGGGACCCGGAAACGGATGTTTCAAAAGCATTTCGTCCGGGAGGCCTAGTTCCCTGCCGATTAATCGAACTTCATCCTTGAACAGGTCGCGAAGAGGTTCGATGAGCTGAAAGGGCAGGTCTTTGGGGAGACCTCCGACGTTATGGTGAGTCTTGATCACGGCGGAAGGGCCTTTGACAGAAACGGATTCGATCACGTCGGGATAGAGCGTTCCCTGAACTAGAAATCGCAGCTCGGCATTGGAGTCGCGGGTGAGGCGCTTTGCTTCCTCGGCGAACACACCGATAAATTCGGCGCCGATTCGTTTGCGCTTTTCTTCGGGATCGGTGACGCCAGCCAAGCGCGCAAGAAAACGCTCCGAAGCGTCCACGCCGTCGACTTTCAGGCCGAGCCTTCCACGCAGAAGTTCCAGGGTCTCTTGAAATTCGTTGCGGCGCAGCAGGCCAGTATCGACGAAGACGTTGGTTAGCCGGTCACCAATGGCGCGATGTACGAGCATGGCGGCCACAGTCGAATCCACACCGCCGCTGAGAGCACATAACGCTTGCGCATCGCCGACCTGCTTTCGAATTGCTTCGACAGCATCGGAAATGAAAGAGGTGCGGCTCCAATTTTTCTTGGCGTGGCAGACGTCGAACACAAAATTGCGAAGAATTTCGGAGCCGCGTTCGGTGTGCTGCACCTCAGGATGGAATTCGACACCATAGAGATGTCGCGAAGAGTCTTCGATCGCAGCAACGGCGTTATCGGTGCGGCCGATCGTTTCGAATCCTGAAGGAAGGCCGATCACATGATCGCCATGGCTGTTCCAGACTTTCAGGTGCTCAGGAAGGCCGCCGAAAAGGGTTGAGTCTTTTTCACGATCGAGTGTCGCGGGGCCGTACTCCCGATGTTCGGCCTTCACTACGTTCCCACCGAGCGAATGGGCCATCCACTGCATCCCGTAGCAAATTCCGAGCACAGGCAGTCCGAGACGAAGCACGCGGCTGTCACAGTGCGGCGCTTCTTTGTCATAGACAGAGCTGGGGCCGCCGGACAGGACAACGCCGACCGGCTTCAGGCGCTCGATGTCGGAAACGGAGGCATTGCACGGCAGAATCGCGGAGAACACTTCCTGTTCGCGAATCCGACGCGCGATCAGTTGCGTGTACTGGCCGCCAAAATCCAAAACAATCACGCCGCCTGGCACGTTCATGCGGAGAGTTCCCTTTCGTCCACGCCGACGTGGAATTTACTAGCGCAGGACAATGTTCACCAGCTTACGCGGAACGACGACAATTTTGGCGACAGCACTACCATGAACCAGATGCTTGATCCGTTGATCGTTCAAAGCTCTCTCTTTGGTTTCGGCATCGCTCAGGCCGTCTTCGACCTGAATTTTTCCGCGAACGCGACCGTTGATCTGAATCACGACTTCGAATTGCTCCTCTTTTGCCAAGTCCTCGCGAAACTGCGGCCAGGAAATGCGTCTAAGCCCGCCCGAGTGGCCGAGCATTTCCCAAAGCTCTTCACAAATGTGCGGAGTGATGGGCGCGAGCATCAAAACGAGCAATTCAATGAGGCGCTTGGCCACTTCCGGTCGAGCATCCTGCTCGAACGGCTCCTGCGCCTGCATTTCATTGTAATACTCCATGATGAGCGCAATGGAGGAATTGAAATGCCAGCGGACCTCGAAGTCGTTCGTAACGCGTTTGAGAGTTTGGTGCGCTTTGCGAAGGAGGAGCTTTTCTTTCGCTGACGCGTGCACGATGTCGAACGATTCGCTCAGGTTGCCATCTATGCTGTGCAGGCTTGGCGCGTGGCGGTCGACTAGGCGATACACCTTGTTCAGAAATCGCGAGCAGCCTTCGATGCCGTCCTCGCTCCATTCGAGATCTTTGGCGGGAGGAGCGGCGAAGAGCGTGTACATGCGCGCGGTATCGCAGCCGTACTTCTGGGCCATCTCGTCGGCGCCGACAACGTTGCCGTGGGATTTCGACATCGCACGGCCGCCTTTTTGTACCATCCCTTGAGAGAACAGCCGACGCACGGGTTCGCCGTGCTGAATCAGGCCCAAGTCGCGCATCACTTTGGCGAAGAATCGCGAATAAATCAGGTGCAGGATCGCGTGTTCAATTCCACCGATGTACTGATCGATGGGAAACCAATACTGAACGTTCGCAGGATCATACGGAGCATGATCATTGTGCGCGTCAGTGTAGCGGTAGAAATACCAAGATGAATCAACGAAAGTGTCCATCGTGTCCGTTTCGCGGGTGGCGGGGCCGCCGCATTTTGGGCACGTCGTATTCAGGAAGTCCGGGACGTTGGCGAGGGGAGACTTCCCTTCGCCAGTTAGCACCACGTTTTCGGGCAAGCGAACCGGCAGCTGATTTTCCGGGACTCCGACGACGCCATCCTTTTTGCAATATACGACCGGAATCGGCGTGCCCCAGTATCGCTGGCGCGAAATGCCCCAGTCCTTCAAGCGATACGTAGTTTCGGCTTCGCCGAATTTTTTCGCTTCGGCATCCGCGGTCATTTTCTCGATGGCCGCGGACGACTCCAGTCCGCTGTATGGGCCAGAGTTAACGGAACGGCCGTGCTCGGTGAATGCCTGTTCCATCTGGTCGGCGCGAGGAACTGTACCGTTGAGCGGCTGCACAACGACCTTGAGCGGCAAACGATACTTCTGCGCGAATTCGAAATCGCGCTGGTCGTGAGCCGGAACGCACATGACCGCGCCCGTGCCATACTCTGCGAGCACGAAATTTGCGACCCACACGGGCACGCGCTCGCCTGAAAACGGATTCAGCCCGAAACGACCGGTAAAGAAGCCGACTTTTTCCGCAGTGGCGAGGTCCGCCGCCTTCAAATTCACCCTGCGCATTGAATCCAGTTGCTCCGACATCGCGGTGCTGCCCGGGACTCCAGCGATCAATGCTGACAGGCTGGGATGATGCGGTGACAGCAGTACGGCGGAGACGCCGTAAATGGTGTCGACACGTGTGGTGAAAACTTCGAGCGGCGCAGCTTGCACTTCCGACAATGCAAATTGGACGCGCGCGCCGCGCGATTTACCGATCCAATTTTCTTGCATTACAAGGACGCGTTCCGGCCAGCCCTCCTTCAGTTCGGCCATGTCCGCAAGAAGCTCGTCGGAATACTTTGTGATCCGCCAAAACCATTGTTCGATTTCGCGAATTTCCACGGCAGTTGACTCGTGCCGCCAGCAGCAACCGTCCACGACCTGTTCGTTTGCGAGCACGGTCTGGCACTGCGGGCACCAATTCACCTTGCTGAGCTTGCGATACGCCAGTCCACGCTCGAGCATTTTGAGGAAAAACCATTGGTTCCAGCGATAGTAGTCCGGCTCGCAGCTGGAAATTTCGCGGCGCCAATCGTAGCTAAAGCCGAAGCGCTCGCAGGTAGCCTTCATCTGCTGAATATTAGAATTTGTCCACTGGCGCGGAGGAATTCCATTCTTTATGGCGGCGTTTTCCGCAGGCAGGCCGAACGAGTCCCAGCCGATGGGATGCAGCACATTGAATCCACGCATGCGCTTGAAGCG
>DATFQU010000299.1:0-11679 GCA_035264005.1 Candidatus Acidiferrales bacterium | reverse complement strand
TTGGATATGGCTTACGGCGTCGCCGGCCTCGGGCGCTTTCGCGTCAACGTGTTCCAGCAGCGCGGAAACGTCGGAATGGTTCTGCGCGTTATTCCGACGAAAATTCGCACCATTGAAGAGCTGAACCTTCCGCCAGTCATCGACAAGATTTGCGAAGAGCAGCGCGGCTTGGTGCTTGTTACCGGAACAACCGGTTCTGGAAAGTCAACCACTCTCGCCGCGATGATTGACCGTATCAATTCGATCCGTGCGGAACACATCATCACCATCGAAGACCCGATCGAGTATCTGCACCGCGACAAAAAGGGATTCATCAATCAGCGCGAAGTGGAAGTGGACACGTCGACGTTCTCCACGGCGTTGCGCGCTGCGTTGCGTCAGGATCCGGACGTGGTATTGGTCGGCGAAATGCGCGACCTGGAAACGATCTCCACGGCGCTGCTCGCCGCCGAAACGGGCCACTTGGTCTTCTCGACGTTGCACACATTGGACGCCACGGAAACCATTCAGCGTATTATCGCGGTCTTCCCTCCTCCAGAACAAAAGCAGATCCGCTTACAAATGGCCTCCACGCTGAAAGCTGTCGTCAGCCAGCGGCTTGTGCGCAAGAGCGACGGCGTTGGCCGCGTGCCGGCCGTCGAAGTTTTGATTTCGACCGGCTATATCCGCGACTGCATCATCAATCCTGATAAGACGCGCTTGATTCGCGACGCGCTCGCTGCGGGCACCAGCCAGTATGGCATGCAGACTTTCGATCAGTCGATTTTCGATCTATATACGAAGAATCTGGTCACGCTTGACGAAGCGCTCATGCGCGCGTCGAATCCAGACGAGTTCAAGCTGCGCATCCAGGGAA
The DNA here is from genome assembly GCA_035264005.1 of Candidatus Acidiferrales bacterium. Lineage (GTDB taxonomy): Bacteria > Acidobacteriota > Terriglobia > Acidiferrales > UBA7541 > DAHUXN01. The sequence goes on along the minus strand of DATFQU010000299.1, from coordinate 10,823 downwards.
TTCGCTCGGCGGCCGACGCAGCTCGCGAAGAAATGGAGCGCCAGATGAACGAGTTCGAGCGCACTGGCGCCCGGCGCTAGTTGACGCGCGCAATTTTGTTTTATGGGTTTCGATTCGAACCACCAACAGGCAAATGCCATACGTCGCTCCTAAAAATCCCTGGTACACGTTTTTCTTCGGCGTGCGAGGCTTGCTGCGACTGTTCGCGATGACGCTCGCGCTCGGCTATGCAATTTTCTTCTACGCAAAGATCGGAGACAGCGGGCCGATCATCCCGCGCATTGCTGAAGCAGCAAGCATTGCCGCGGCGCGTACCGAAGTTCTCGCAATGGTCACAGGACTTTTCTCCATCGCGCTCTGGTTCGGCCTTCACAGCAGCATTGAACCTGGATTCCTCGGCTTCCACCGGATTTTTTCCGAGGAGTGCGAAGACTACGACTGGTGGGGCCGCCGCATCTCCAACCGCGGCAAATAGCGCCTATCTATGCTGGTGATCCATGGAATCCATCACTTCAAACGAAAGCCTTTGGCCTTTCGCAATGACTACTGCCTGCGTTGCGGGCAACCCCGTCGCGCCGTTCAGATCCGGTCGTTGGACTTCTGGCACATATTCTGGGTTCCTATCGTGCCGCTCGGTGTCCGGAAACGTTGGACTTGCACCACGTGTGGCCATCAACCCCACGTCGCAACAAAAACTCGGCGCCCATTTAAGTGGGTGGGCTTTGTAATCCTTTTGATCCTTTCAGTCCCGTTTTGGCTTATGCCTGTCGATCCCACATTTGTGTTCGGAACATGGCTTTTTCGAATTGGAGCGCCCATTGGCGCAATCCTGACGCTTATACATTTGCTCCGTACATCCAAAGATGTTTCGCTGAAGGACCGTCTGGGCGCCATCCAGCCCGCCGCCGACACGTCCTGCCCCTTTTGCGGAACTCCCCTGTTGACAGTCTCTTCAAAATGTACCTGTCCAAACTGTGGAGTTGTCAGGTGTTGAGCCATACCCCTTGTGCTTGTTTCCTTCAATGTTTCCCCTAGCCGCTACTCACTGATATTCTGATCCCGTGCGTTCCGCGTCCCCGCGCAAATTCGCTACTGAATCGCAGCTCTACACCGCCGCGCTCCGTGCGCTGATGCGCCGCGCGCATTCCGTTCATGAAATGAAGGAGTATCTAAAGACGCGTGCAGAAAATCCCGACGATGCAGCCGCCGTCCTGCAACGCCTCCGAGAGCAGAATTACGTTGACGACGCGCGTTACGCTCGCGAATACGCCCGCTCGCATGCCCAGAGTCGCCGCCAGGGAAAATTCAGGATTGCGCGCGAACTCCGCGCGCGGGGCGTGCCGGACAAGCACATCGAAGCCGCTCTCGATGCAGTATTCGCCGAAACGGATGAAAACGCTCTGGTTCGCGCGCGAATTGAACGAAAACTGCGCCAAGTGCGCGGTCCTCTCGACGAAAAGAAACGCGCCTCTATTTACCGGAGTTTGCTTCGCGCAGGATTCTCCGCCGACGCGATTCGCACCGAACTGCGCGTAGCAAGCAAAGCTGGAACAGCAAGGGACAACGAGCAGGAAACACTGCAGGGCGAAGCCGACAACGAGTCCTAACCTTCGGCTGTCTTACCCTCCGGCAATTGCGCCGATCACATAAAAAGGCTCTTTTCCAGAAACCACAGCCTCCGGCAACGGCTTATCGGGCGAATCGTGCGAAACATCCTGTTCGCACGCGAAGAAACGCACGTAGGCGCGGCGCTCGAGCGTGCTGTGCTCCCGAATCGTGCCACAAAGCATCGGATACCGCGCTTCGAGCGCATCAAGCACGGAACGTTGCGTCACCGGTGCCTTCACGTCAAGCTCCACGTCGCCATTTACGTGAGCCAAAATTCGCAGATGCGGCGGCAGCACGACGGTAATCATGCGAAGAACCTTATACAGCACATATTAACCTGCCCGATCACGCGGACTGCTGCGCAGCCTGTGTGCAGTTAATCATCCACGGAATGCCGAAGCGGTCATCTACCATGCCAAAACCCGGCGACCAGAAAGTCTTCTGGAATGGCATGGTCACTTTCCCGCCTTCCGCAAGCGTGTTGAAAACGCGCTCGCCCGCCGCTGTGTCGTTGAACTGAATCGTGACGGAAAAACCAGCCGGCGACTGGAATTGCTCCGGCGGCGGGTCGCAGCCCATCAGCAGTTGATCGCCGACCGCGAGCGTGGCGTGCATGACTTTGTCTCTCCAGTCAGCTGGTATATGCGATTCAACGGGTGTGCCCGCGTAAGTCGACATGCTCTGGATTTTGCCGCCGAGGCACTGCTCGTAGAGTTTGAATGCCTCCTCGCAATTGCCCTTGAAATGCAAATGTGGAACGAATTGCATGCCCTCGCTCCTTTCGAATTCAAAGCCAAAACTATTGGAGCGTCTGCGCTTCCACCGATAGCACCGGCGGCAAATCGCGCACAATCGCGCTCCACGAATCGCCCGCGTCCGACGACGCGTACACTTGTCCGCCCGTAGTGCCAAAATACACGCCGCATTTATCCAGTGAGTCGACGCTCATCGCATCGCGCAGAACATCCACGTAGCAATTGCGGTCCGGCAGACCCTTCCCCAGCTCTTCCCATTCGTTTCCGCCAACGCGGCTGCGATAAACGCGCAGCTTGCCGTCCAACGGGAAATGCTCGCCATCGCTCTTGATCGGCACAACGTAAACCGTCTCTGGCTCGTGCGCGTGCACGTCAATGACGAAACCAAAATCCGTCGGCAGGTTGCCGCTGATCTCGCGCCACAAATCTCCCGCGTTGTCGCTGCGCATCACGTCCCAGTGCTTCTGCATAAAGAGCGTGCTCGGCCGCGAGCGGTGCAGCGCAATCCGATGCACGCAGTGCCCAATCTCAGCGGTGGGATCAGGAATGTAGTTGGACTTCAGCCCTTGATTGATCGGCTTCCACGTTTTTCCGCCATCGTCGGTGCGAAACGCGCCCGCCGCGGAAATCGCCACGTACATTCGGTTCGGATTGCTCGGATCAATCAAAATCGTATGCAAACACATCCCGCCCGCGCCCGGCTGCCACTTCGGTCCCGTGCCGTGCCCGCGCAATCCAGAAAGCTCTTTCCAATTCTGCCCGCCATCGGTGGACTTGAATATCGCCGCATCTTCAATCCCCGCAAAAACCGTGTTCGCATCCGTAAGCGACGGCTCCAGATGCCACACGCGCTTGAATTCCCACGGATGCTGCGTCCCGTCGTACCACTGGTGCGTGGTCAGCGGCTTGCCTGTTTCGGCGGAAGTGTCATAAACAAACTTATTCGGCGCAGTCTTTCCGAAATCCTCGGGGCCTGGCGCTTTGCCGCCGCCCGGAACTTCCCACGCCTTGCCGCCGTCATCCGAGCGCTCGATGACCTGTCCGAACCAATCGCTCACCTGCGACACGTAGATGCGGTCCGGATTCACCGGCGAGCCTTTCATGTGATACACCGGCCAGCCCGCAAAGTGCGGACCGCTGACGTCCCACTTGTCGCGCTTGCCGTCCGAACTAAGAATAAACGCGCCCTTGCGCGTTCCCACTAGAACTCTCACTTTGCTCATCTTCAATCACCTGTCTGATGCCGATGCCACCACCCGGCGCTGTTATTCAAATACTGTTCTATTAAAAGCATGTAACACATCGCGCAGCGCACAAAATCCCCGCGCTCACCAAAAGCTGCGACGCCAAATGGCGCCCAGCAAGCGCCACAGCTCTCGGCTAACTTCCGACGTAGACTCTTTCTAGCGACTCGCCACTTTCTTTGTCAGGCGTTCGCTGCCGCTTGCTGCGGACGCATCATCTTCATCATCTGCCGCATCGCAGCCATCTGACCCGGCGACCGCTTCTCACTCCACGCCTCGAAGCGCTCCGCGGCCTTCTCCAGGTGGGCGACAAATGCCTTGTTCGCGAACCGCTGACGAGCCTCGGGTATCGTCGGTTTAATCCGCTCCCACACGCCGACAAATTCGCCGCTCGTTTCGAAGAACAAATCCTCGTGAAGCAGTCCGTAATTCAGCATCGCGCAGGCCTGGTCCCAGTAGCTGACCACCATCATGAAAAATGCACCCTGCTCGGTTCCCATCGGCGCGACTTTCATGGCGTCCTCAAGAGTCTCCGCAAAAAAGTTCTTGAAGAACCATTCGCGCGCCTGGCGGAGCCGTGCTTCGCGTCGCAAATCGTAAAGTTCCAACTGAAGCTGCGCCTGCTCATGCGTCGGTTTTGTTTCCATGATTCAATCTCCTTTTATTGAAGTCAGAAAATCGTTGGTTTACGTCTCGAGTCCGTTTGAGGGCCGCTGGCGAGGCACAGTCTCTAATAAATCACTTGCGGAATGCAAGTGAAATATTGTATATATTCGCCGTGCCGAAGAAGCCTGCGTTTGAGCGGCGCTCGGCGTGTCCGCTCAATGCCTCCGTCGAGATGCTGGGTGACCGCTGGTCGCTCTTAATCCTGCGCGACATGATGGTACGCGGATTCTCAACTTACAATGAATTTCTTAGCTCGCACGAAAAGATCGCGACCAACGTCCTCGCCGACCGCCTGAAAAGACTCGAAGAATCAGGTATTATCGCGTCGAAACCCGATCCCTCTGACGGCCGCAAGCTCATCTACTCTCTTACGCCAAAAGGCATCGACCTCGCGCCCGTACTCGCCGAAATGGTTCTCTGGGCCGCGCGCCATGAAAAAACCGGCAACCAGGCCCTAATCCGCCAATTGAAAAGCGACAAAGCGCAAGTCATCACCCACGTCCGCAAACTCTGGGCGGAAAAGCACCGCACCGCGTAGCACCGAGCTTCGCGCCGTCCGCGAAGTTCTGCGGCCTCCCGCCCACTGCTGCCCCACTGCCCGTTTGTACAGTCCAGCTTCAGGCACATCGCACGAAGAACGGTGCCGCACGCCTCAATCTCAAGGTACGATGTCAAACAAAGGAGTGCCCTGTATGAATTCCTATGACGCACAGATGCGCGCCCAATCCGAACTCCAATCCGGCGAATCAATCTCATGGGCGGGAGTCGCCGACCCTCGCCGCACCGCGGTGGGAACTCTCCCTGTCGCGATCTTTGGAATTCCCTTCGCCGGCTTTGCTTTGTTCTGGATGTCCATGGCCTTTCGCGCCACTCATGCCATGAACAAGTCTGCCCACAATGCATTCACCAGCGGATTCTCCATATTCCCAATTTTCGGCGTACCCTTTCTTCTCATCGGACTCGGAATCACGCTGACGCCGCTGTGGGTCTTCCTGACCGCCAAGCGCACCGTCTACGCTGTGACGAATCGCCGGGTTATGCTCATCACTGGCTCCAAAAGCCGCTCCGTGCAGTCCTTCACACCCGCCGACATTGCTAGCGTTGCGCATCGCGAACGCCCCGACGGCTCCGGCGACATCGTACTGATGACCAACACTCTGCAGAGACGTGGCAACAACATGGCCACGCCAGTGAAAGTCTCCCTCTGCGGCGTCCCCAACGTGAAACAGGTCGCCGAGCAAGTCATGGCCCTGCACACGGGCGCTCAAGCTCAACCCAGCCTCGCGTAACCCAAAGGCGCGCGTCTTTGTAGGGGCCGATCGATTTCATCGGCCCGTAAACGTTGCCGCTCTTCTGCGCTTCGCCTTCGCAGTTTGTAGCTAGAGCTTCGCGCCTTCGCGTTCTCGGGTGCCCCATCCTTCGCCGCCTCTGCGAAGCCTGGGATCCGGCTCGTATAGCGCAGAGCTTCGCCGCCCGCGCTGCTCCTGCAGCGCAAGTTGAAAAAAGGCGCGGAGTTCTGCGGCCTTTCGGCGTGCGCCTTTGTAGCGGCGGGTTTACCCTGCCACGTCTTGCTTGCCGCGCCGTAGCCTCGGCGAAGGCGGGTCATTCCGAGAGAAGGATGCGACGAGCATCCGACCTGTCCCGGTCGGTTCCGCGGGACGAGGAATCTGCTTTTCGGGGTTTTGCCGCTCTTGCAGCCCAGAGTCTGGCACCTTTATATTCGTCCGCTGGCATGTTCGGCGAGAGCGAAAATGAATGACTCAGCGGGCCTTTTCTTTCCCATCGAGGATGCGATTGAGGGCATCGGCGGCCAAGTGATAAAAATTCTTCCAACCGGGCGATAGCCCATTTACCGCCTTCAACACGTCGTCAGAGGTCAACCGCGGACGCACGCGCTCCTGTAGAGCACAGCTGTACCCATTCTTCCAAAGCTCGGTCGCATGGGCACAGTCTTCGGTCCAATCCGTTTTCTGCTTAGCACACTCCGCGCAGACCAAGGGCCGCGCCAGTTTGCTCATGGGTTTTTCCTCATTGCAGCGCAGCTTAGGGGCGCGCACATGAAAATGCTACTGGTCTGCGGGACAGGCCTGCGGCCAGCCTCCGAGGCACGAATGGGCAGCCCCGCTCGTGTAGCGCAGAGCTTCGCCGCCCGCGCTGCTCCTGCAGCGCAAGTTGAAAAAAGGCGCGGAGTTCTGCGGCCTTTCGGCGTGCGCCTTTGTAGCGGCGGGTTTACCCTGCCACATCTTGCTTGCCGCGCCGTAGCCTCGGCGAAGGCGGGTCATTCCGAGGGAAGGATGCGACGAGCATCCGACCTGTCCCGGTCGGTTCTGCGGGACGAGGAACCTGTTGTTGTTTCTAGTTGTCATCCTGAGCGGAGCGCTTTTTGCAGAGTCGAAGGATCTCGCCTCGACAGTTTGCCTTTACTTAGGGGCGGGGCTCGCCCCGCCCGCGCGACTCGTCGAGTCGCGTTTCGTTCCTCGTTTGGCCATGACCGCATGCTCTGAACTTTCAACCCTCGACTTTCAACTGTGCTTTCCCCTTGACAATCTGTTGATAAAGTGGTATACAGGGACGTGAAATCGCGGTTTGTCGCTTACAGCCACCTTCGGGTGGCTATTCGTTTTTATGGAGGCGGCCAAGAAAGGCGAAAGTCCGGCGAATCTAATCGATAGACCTATGAAAAATTAGAACTTCGCGTAACCTACTGAAATCATTAGGTCGAGCATGTTTCTAATCGATAGAGTTCAGCGTTTTTTGAAATGAGCGTGCCCTTCCAGACCGCAGAAAAGCTATTATCAAAGTCCTTTTAGGGAGCTTATAGCGTGGCAGACGTGAAGTGGCCGGGAAATAGGATTCGCGAGACGTTCCTGCGATTCTTCGAGGAGCGCGGGCACAAGCGCGTCCGCAGCTCATCGCTCGTCCCGGCGAACGATCCCACGCTGCTTTTCACCAACGCGGGAATGAACCAGTTCAAGGACGTTTTCCTCGGCCTCGAAAAACGCGATTACAATCGCGCCACTACTTGCCAGAAGGTCGTCCGCGCCGGCGGCAAGCACAACGACCTCGAAAATGTCGGCTTCACCAATCGCCACCACACTTTTTTCGAAATGCTCGGCAATTTTTCCTTCGGCGATTATTTCAAAAAGGACGCGATTGCCTACGCGTGGGAACTCGTCACTTCGCCGCAATGGTTTGGAATTCCCGTCGAGAAATTGTATTTCACCGTTTTCGGTGGCCACGAAAATCTCAAAGCGGACGACGATGCGCGTGAACTCTGGATCCAAACCGGAGCGCCGCGCGACCGCGTCATCGAAATTCCTGGACTGAAAGAAAATTTCTGGGCCATGGGCGACACAGGCCCATGCGGCCCGTGCAGCGAAATTCATTACGACATGGGCCCTGCCGCTTCCGATCAAGGCCACGCCGATTGCAAGTTCCCATGCGACTGCGGCCGCTACATGGAGATTTGGAATTTGGTCTTCATGCAGTTCAATCGTGACGCGTCCGGCACGCTCAATCCCCTGCCCAAGCCTTCGGTCGACACCGGGATGGGCCTCGAGCGCGTCGCCGCCGTCCTCCAAAACAAAATCTCCAACTTCGACACGGATTTGTTTGTGCCGTTGATGGAAGAGGCCACCAAGCTCGCGAACGTGGATCGTAGCAAGCCTGAGATTCAACCATCGCTACGCATCATCGCAGACCATTCCCGCGCCGCGACATTTCTCATCGCCGATGGCGTGTTGCCCTCGAACGACGGTCGTGGTTATGTCCTTCGCAAGATTATTCGTCGCGCGATTCGGCACGGGCGCATGCTAGGTATCACTCATCCATTTCTAGCAGAAATGATTGCTTCCGTTCGCGCTCAGATGCACCAGGCGTATCCGGAACTCGCAGACCCGACTGCGGCACGCATTCCTCAAATCGTGTCTGCCGAAGAGCGGCGCTTTGCCTCAAATCTCGATAGGGGTCTCAGAGAATGGGCTGAAACTCGCGACGAACATGCGAAGGAATTTGTATCCCGAGAGCTGAGAAAGTACCTGCCAGAAGGAAAAGAGATTGACGAGCTCTTTGATGAAGCACTCGATACAGAAAAACCCGAGCGGCTGGTAGCGCTCGTCAGAGATCGCTCGGGCGAGGAGAAGGCAACGATCTTCCAGAGCGGTTGGGATATCGTCGGCAGCTTGCCCATGCACGGCGATGCGGCATTCAAACTTTACGATACATATGGACTGCCGTTGGATTTCATGACCGAGCTCGCACGCGACGCTGGTATTCAGTTCGATCAAGCGGGCTTCGACTACGCGATGGAGCAGCAGCAAGCGCGCTCGAAAGCCAGTTGGAAGGGCGCGCACAAGGAAGCGGCGAGTCCCGTTTACAGAAAACTTGCGGACACGTTCAAGACTGAGCCGGATTTTTATTTTGGCACCACGGCGAAAGATTGCCACGTCGAAGCAATCGTCACGTCCGGGCCAAACGGCGGTGAACGCGTGAATGAACTCAAAGCCGGGCAAGAAGGCGAAATCGTCCTCGACCGCACGACAATTTATTCCGAGTCCGGCGGACAAGTTGCCGACACCGGCGCGTTCTTCGACGACGCGCTCTCTCAGCAAGTCGCCGAAGTGCGCGGCGCGTATTATCCCGTCGCGGGACTCATCGCGCATCGCATCGTCGCGAAAGAAGATCTCGCCGTCGGCGACCGCGTCGCCACCGTTGCAGATGCAGCGCGTCGCGCGCGTGTCATGCGCAATCACACTGGCACGCATCTGGTGAACGCCGCGTTGCGAAATATTCTTGGCACGCACGTCAAGCAGGCCGGCTCGCTCAACGCGCCCGACCATTTGCGTTTCGACTTCAGCCATTTCGCGCAGCTCGCGCCCGAAGAATTGCAGGAAATCGAAAATCAGGTGAACGAAGAAATCCTGCGCGATTTGCCGCTGCAAACCGACATCATGGCCATCGACGACGCGCTCGCCTCCGGCGCGCTGGCGTTTTTCGGTGACAAATATCCGGAGCAAAACGTCCGCGTGGTCACCATAGGTGACGCCGCCTATCCGCGCGGCTTTTACAGCAAGGAACTTTGCGGCGGAACCCACGTCGCGCGCACCGGCGAAATTGGCGTCTTCAAAATTGCGCTCGAACAGTCCGTCGCCGCGGGCGTGCGCCGCATCGAAGCGCTCACCGGCGACTCCGCGCTCGAAAAATATCGCCGCGCGCAGGAAACCCTTCGCGCTCTCGCCGGAATGCTGAACACCGGCGAGGATCGCATCCTTGAAGCTGTCGAAAAGCTCGAGCAAGACCGCAAGCAGCTCGAAAAGCAGATGGAGGGCCTCAAGCGGAAAACCGCGGTTTCCATGGCCGATTCCCTGCTGGCCGACGCCACCACAATAAAGGGCGTCAAAGTCGTCGCCGCGAAGGTCGAAAACGTCGAGCGGGAGGCCCTTCGGCAGCTTGCCGACGGCCTCCGCCAGAAGATGGGCTCCGGGGTGGTCTTCCTGGCCAGCGGCTCAACCACCGACGGCGGTAAGGTATCTCTCATTACTGCCGTTACGAAAGACTTGACGAATCGCCTCCACGCGGGAAAGATGGTGCAGGAAATCGCCAAGCACGTGGGGGGCTCCGGCGGGGGTCGGCCAGACCTGGCCGAAGCCGGGGGCAAGGATGTTGCTGGTATCGAAACAGCCATTGTGCAGTTCCGCCAGCTCGTCGACCGGCTGGTATAATTCCTTACAAGCGCTAGAAACTACGCCTGTTTATGCTCGTTTTTCCGGGCAAAACGGCAAGCTGGGCCTTTCCGGCCCGGTCGCGGATGCACTGTCGTTTGTGAGGAAGTGGGTATGTTCTGCCTTTCCCGTGAACGCGTGGCCAGCCCGCTCCAGCGGGCCAGCCGAGCTTTGCGAACCCGAGCGATGGCAACTCTCGCGGCGGTTCTGGGTTTGTGCCTTTGTAGCCCGGCGCAGGCCCAAATTGCATCTTATGTAGATGCCCATGGACGCACCATCTACATCAATGCAAGCCCGCGCGCGAAAGCAGCCCGGCAGCACGGCGCCAACGAGGGCTTTGTGACACCCCCGCCAAAGTTTCGAGGCGTTGTCGAAGCCGCGGCAACTCGGAATAATTTGGATCCTGCGCTGGTGCAGGCGGTGATTCAAACGGAGTCGAACTGGAACCCATACGCGGTTTCCCGCAAGGGAGCGTTTGGACTGATGCAATTGCTTCCATCGACGGCAGAACGTTACGGCGTACGCGATGTCTTCGATCCCGCGCAAAATGTGAATGGCGGGACCCGGTATTTGAGGGACCTGCTGGAAACGTTTCACGGCGACTTGAAAAAATCGCTTGCGGCGTACAATGCGGGCGAGAAAGCCGTGCAACGGTACGGCGGCGTGCCGAAGTATCCGGAGACGCGAGCGTACGTCCGAAAAGTGACAAAAACCTACTTCCAATCCGGTTCGCCGAGAGCGCCTGAACTCAGCGCGATTCGGCAATCGCCGATCCGTCAGGTGACGGACAAAGGCGGCCGGACAATTTTCACAAACGAATGAAGCGGCCA
>DATFQU010000298.1:0-4691 GCA_035264005.1 Candidatus Acidiferrales bacterium | reverse complement strand
CCGCCCCATGAAGGTCGGTAAGGAAGAGGTCATCGGTCTACTCACCGCCATCGAAACCTGGCTGACGATTGATTCCACCAAGCTCTACGCGGAATGGAACGAACGCGTGGATCGTATCGCGAAGCTTGTCGAAACCGTTCCAGGCGTCACAACGGAAATCTTTATTCCCGACGATGGCAACCGTTATCCGACACTGCGGGTTTCCTGGGATCAAACCACATGGGGCTTCACGGTCGCCGATTGCGTAAAGAAGCTTCGCGAGGGCGAACCCGTGATCGAAGTTCTTGGCGTGGATAATCCAAGCCTCGTTTCCGCGGTGCGGGAAGGTGTCGAAAAACCGAAACCGAATCCCAAGGAACTGAAAGAACAGAATCACATCGAGCTCGTCTCGATGACCATTCAGCCGGGCGAAGAGATGATTGTGGGGCAACGCTTGAGAGAAATCCTGAATGATGCGCGAAAGGGCAAGGCCGCATGAACCGCGTCTATCCGCGCGTATTCGGCGTAATCGCGTTCGCTATTCTTGTCCTCGCTTCAGCATCGGCCGCTTTGACCCAAACTGCGCCGCCATCGAGCGATAAGTCAGCGCCCAAGGCCGTCGAAGCGGCAGGATACGTGTTTGTCTCAGGCCAGGGGCCGCGCCGCGCGGATGGCACTGTTCCGGGAAACTTTGCCGATCAAGTTCGCCAAGCCCTTGAGAATGTCAAAACCGCGCTCGAATCCGCCGGTCTCACAACGGACCACCTTGTCTACACGCAGGTTTATCTCGAAGACGTTCAACGCATTCGCGAACTGGATGAGGTCTTCAGCAGTTACTTCGCGAAAGACCCACCGGCTCGAGCTGTGTTGGGCGTAGCCAGGGTCCCGGACGAGGCAATTCAGATCAATGCGATTGCGGTGCGCGATCCCCAGGGGAAGCAAGCCGTGTCTGTACCCGGTGTGAAACCGAACAAGGCATTCTCCGCAGGAATGCTCAGCCACGATCAACTTTTTATCTCGACCATGCCAGGTCGCGACGCCGCAACCGGAACCGTTCCGCAAGATCCGGCACTGCAAGTGAACTTGGCTCTCGACGGGGTCAAGTCTGTTGTTCAGACAGCGGGTCTCACCATGGCGCACATGGTCTTTGTTAATCCTTACCTCACCGCGGAAATTCCGATGCGAGTTATGAATGAGCAGTACGCAAAACGCTTCGAATTTGGAAACACTCCCGGCCGCGCCACGATTGAGGTTTCTAGCCTTCCCGAGGGTGCACACATTGCCTATACGGGTATCGCCGTTCGCGATCTGAGCCAGCGTCTGGCAATCCGGCCAAAAAATATGCCGCCAAGCCCTACCGCGAGCCCCTGTGTGTTTGCCGGCGACATCTTGTACTGCTCCGCGAAGAGCGGGTTCATTCCGGGGCCAAACGGTGGTGTCTACGCGGCTTCGCCGGCGGACCAAACGCGACAAACGATGCGCAACTTGCTTGACAATTTAGAGGAAGCCGGCATGAGCTTCGATCAGGTGGTTTCGACAACGATTTATCTTGATGATTTGAGCGACGCCGCATCCTTCGCGAAGGTATACAAAAAATACTTCAGAGACACGCTGCCTGCGCAGACCATCGTTCAACAACTGCCGCCTGGCAACCGAAAGGCAGACGAAGAGGGGCGTTACCCGACCTTGGAGCAGGTGTCACTCGTCGCCGTCAAGGGAGGAGGAACAGGAAATCCGAATAAATGACATACTCCCCGGCGGAAGTCCGGGCTTCTCAATTGTCTAACTTGCGCGCTTTCCTGATGCTATTCTGCTGACCGCGTTGCTGAAAATCGAGAGGGTCATCCGTGTCCCCAGGAGCGCTTGGACCACGGAACGAAAAAGCAGGTGCCCTACCGCGCACGAACCGTGCACTTATGAGTGAATAAAGTCTCTGACACGTGTGGATTCCGTGCAAGACAAAGAGAAGCGCGATATTATCTTTGACCGCGCACCGGATCAGTCTGTTGATTCTGGAGTCTCCGCAATGTGATCCGATTTGAGCGCCGACCTGGATTCTTATCGCTGCGGCAATTCATGCAAAGGTGAAAAGTAAAGGGCTTGACCTGCGACGTCAATCAAACACCATGGAGCAAATTCGTCAGCGAAATCTTCACCGGCTCGGGATCTTTTGCGGCCTCTCCGCCGCCCTTTGGTTGGCAGGAGCCGAGGCACCAACAAAATTAGTTGCTGTTGCCGTTTCCCCTTTAGTGATCTCATTCATGATGGTATTAGGTGCGTTCGTCTCGCGGTGGAGTTTGCCAGCACTGGTTCGCGGCACCGGAGACATTTTTGCCGATGCTCGGTATGTTCCGCATCTCATTGTGTGGGGGGGCATGGCTGGGTGCCTTTGGGCAGTTGGAAATACGCTGACCATATTTGCGGTGAAGGATATCGGGCTGAGCCTTGCTTTCCCATTGTGGAATTCGAATAGTTTCATCGGCATTATTTGGGGAACTCTGCTGTTCAAAGAGCTGCATCGAGCGGACTGGATTCGCAAAATGGCGGTGGTCGGGGGTGCCACGCTCATCTTTGTTGGTGCGATACTTATATCAGCGGCCTCGACCTCACAAACAACTCATACACACGCGGTTCGCGGAATAATCGCGGCATTGGGTGCTGGACTGATGTTCGGGTCAATGTACATCCCCTATCGAAAGGCCTACATCACAGGCATGAATCCGCTCACCTTCTTGACGTTCTTCACAATCGGGGAGATGACCATGGTCTCGATATTAGCGGTCATTTTCCTCGGTGCGCAGCCGTTTTGGCATGAACTGTTTGCGGATCGGCACGTGTTGTTTTGGCCGCTCCTAGGCGGGTTCATGTGGGTGATAGGTGACCTGCTTCAAAATTACGCCGCGAAATATGTAGGCATCAGCCGCGGAATTCCCCTCTCGAATACCAACCAGCTCTGGGGACTGTTGTGGGCGATTTTGGTTTTTGGCGAGCTCCATGATTTGGACCGGCAGGTATATGCAGAGGTAATTGGCGGATCGTTGTTGATGGCCCTTGGGGCTTTGGCCATTGCGTCTTCGTATGCCTCTGGTCTCGAGTACTCCAGTTGGGAACAGGCCGCACAGCGGGAAACAGACCTGTATGGGATCGATCCCGAATATGTAAGATCGCGCATGGAAGGCCGCGATCTGATCACTCGCCGTCGCCACACACGTGTAGATTGGTTGATCGTGCTCGGCGCGACATGCATTTTTGGCGCATTCGCTGCAATTGCCCGGCTACCTCACATGCAAATTCAGATGGCATGGCTGGTTACCTTAACCTTAGCAATGGTGCTGGTTCTTTTAGGCAGCGGCTTCGGTTTATGGCGGGTTACCAAATTCAATTAAAGATGCAGCTACAAGCGAACGGGCGGTAGGTTCAGCTTGTAGCAACAATGACTCAAGCGTATTTCGTGATGATCGCGATTTGCGTTCGTGCTTGACATTCCTGATCTGCATATTCCAATATGTGAATATATGAATGTAGCGCTGATCGAATCTGAAAACCTGTTCAGTGCACTGGGCGACCGTCTACGCCTTCGCCTGGCTTGCTGTCTACTCACAGTTGGGGAAGGTTTGTGCGTTTGTGAACTGGTTGATGCTTTGAAGGTGTCGCAACCGAACGCGAGCCGGCATCTGAAGCTGATGAAAAGCGCGGGATTGGTGGAAGAAGACCGTGATGGGCGATGGGTGTACTATCGGCTCAAGAATGCCGACCATCCTTTCCTCAAGAACATTCGCTGTTGCATTGAGTCTGTTTGCTGCTGTGCTGATATCCGAGACGATTTGCGGCGGCTCCGCTCTCGTTTGAAGCTCCGTAGAGGCGGGAAATGTGTTGTTGGCTTTCAGCAGTCGTAACTGCTGGGAAAGGAGGCTCAACATGAGTCCATGTTGTCCGGGACCCTGCTGCCCAGGTGATGGCTGCTGCTAAGCAGTCCTCTTAGGGCCAAAACCGGTTACAGAGTGGAGCGGCCGATCCTCTCTGGGCCGGCTCGTCCATGCGTCTTGCCCATCAAACGTGCCGGAACCGGCTTCCGGTACGGCATCGTGCGACGTACGTAGTGCGATGCTGAATGCAACACGCCGTGCTTTTTACACTGCCGTTCTTGAATCGAAGGGGCCAGCGCCAGAGACACGACATTCCTCGTTTACGCGAGTGAAGCCCGTCTCCCGTCTTTTCCAGCGAGAAGTAGGGATAGCTGAGCGACTTGGCAGTGGGCCCTTTCCTTCTCTTTATTGTGGGGGCTGCTCGTAGCGCTGCTGATAGAACTCCCGAATTTTTTGTCGCTGCTCAGGAGATAGGCCCTTCATCCACTGGTTATAACTGCTCTCTCTTATGCTCGCGGTCACGCCGGGCATAAGGCGCTCCGCTTCGGGCAGAAATTCGCCGTAGAAAATCCTGGCGATTTCATAGAAGCCGTGCCACTGGACGTAATCAGGACCATTCATTGAGGCCCCCATGCGCGCACGGCGTCCTTGGTGATGCCACAACTCGTAGTACGTCCATTTGATGGGCGCGTCGAACGGCGTGTTGGTGATCTTCCCAGCCTGCTGGAGTTTGGCCATCACCTCCTTCGCAGGCTTGAAGAATTTCTCGTTGCCTAGAACCACCACATCATCGAACTGGGTGTAAAAGTTGTTGATCCAGTTTGTGGCGTGGCAATTGGCGCAGAC
>DATFQU010000297.1:0-16058 GCA_035264005.1 Candidatus Acidiferrales bacterium | reverse complement strand
CACCAGCCTCGCGACGCGCTCGCCTGACCGCTACTACCCGCTGGAACTCTTCGCCGCGCGCGGAGCGGTCATTCTGCAACCGAACTATCGCGGCTCGGCGGGCTACGGCGCAAAGTTCCGCGCGCTCAACGTGCGCAATCTCGGCGTGGGCGATTACGCGGACGTGATCTCCGGCGTGGACTATGTGATTTCGCAGGGCTACATCGACCCGAAGCGCGTCACTTCGATGGGCTGGAGCGAAGGCGGATACATCTCCGCGTTCATCACCACGTTCAGCGACCGATTTTGCGCCGTCTCCGTGGGCGCGGGCATTTCCGACTGGATGACCTACTACGTCAACACGGACATCACGCCGTTCACGCGGCAGTATTTGCATGCAACGCCGTGGAGCGATCCGGAGATTTACAAAAAGACTTCGCCGATCACCTACATCAATCATGCGCACACGCCGACGCTGATTCAGCAAGGCAGCGCGGACGCGCGTGTGCCGGTGCCGGATTCGT
The DNA here is from genome assembly GCA_035264005.1 of Candidatus Acidiferrales bacterium. Taxonomy (GTDB): domain Bacteria; phylum Acidobacteriota; class Terriglobia; order Acidiferrales; family UBA7541; genus DAHUXN01. Next base: position 15,555 of record DATFQU010000297.1, on the reverse strand, counting down.
GGGAGCTTTATCGCGGACTGAAAGACCGCAACGTGCCGGTGAAGTTCGTTCTGTATCAGGGCTTTGGCCATCCCATCACCAAGCCCAAAGAGCAGCGCGCCGTCACCCAGGAGAACTACAACTGGTTCGCCCACTATTTGTGGGGCGATCCCCTGCCGGATGATCTGAAGTAACGCACTTGTAGCGTAGAGCTTCGCGTCGTTTGCGAAGTTCTGCGGCTCTTACGCACTAGATTCGCGTACGTTCTTCGGCAGGCAATTCCACGGCATCAACCATCAGCATTGGATGTGATGCTTGCTGCGGCCATGATGCCCCGCGCTGGACCACGACCAATCTTCCGCCCGCTTCACCAACCCTGCTTCCACAGGATTGCAATGGATGTAATCGACCGTCTCGCGATACTCCTTCACGGTTCTCAGAACACGGTCGAAGAATCGCCCCTGCCAGAGATTCCCCGATTCGCCGCGCATCCCGTTGATCCGCATCGTTGAGGCTGTTTTAACCGAGTTCATAGCCCCGGAGATTGTCAGCGGATGCTTCGGAAACAGAATCGCGTGCCAGTGATCGGGAAGGAAAACCCATGCGGTTATTAAGAAACCGAAGTCGACGCGGCGCGATTTGAGGACGTCTGCGAGGCATTCAAATTCCGGCGTTGCCAACAGTGCGCGCGTCCGAGCTAGACAGCATGTGACGAAGAAGAATCGGTCGGACAGCGCCATTCGCCGAAGGCGGGACATGGGACACCAATTTTAGCAGGGAGGGTCTGCCGAACGATATCGTCGAGCGAACCGTTCACACAAAAACCGCAGAACTTCGCAGACCCCGCGAAGCTCTGCGCTACAACTGCGGCGACCCTGCACGTGTAGCGCAGAGCTTGGCCGCCTTTGCCAAGTTCTGCGGCTTTTGCCCTTACGTTCGCGTACGTCTTTCGCCAAGTGCAACGACCTTGCAGCCTCCTTATGGCGCTGTTTGCACCACACGGGCGTGCACGTGTAGCGCAGAGCCTCCTGCTTTTGGAGGTTCTGCGGCTTTTCATCCTAAGAGTATTGCCGCGAGAATTTGTAATATGACTTAGAAAGCTTGAAAATAGAAACATGGCAACGGTGACTTCTAATCCGAAATTCCTTCCAGGACTAACGAGATACATCTCCTTTGTCGATGAGGCCGGACATGCGGAAGACCCGAAGCAACACTTTCTTTGTCTGGCCGGATTACTTGCCAAGGAAGCTGCCTGGAGAAAGTTAGAAATCGAATGGGTTGAAGCGTGCGCCGACGCGGGGCTAGTGAAGCCCTTCCACATGAAACATCTGGCAGGCCCGCGCGGTGAATTCAAAGGCTGGCCTGAGGCGAAGCGTCAGGCTCTTCTCGGTCCTTTGGTGAAGGCGATTGAGGATGCCGGAGTAATCCCCATTGGGAGCGTTGTCTCACTCGATTGGTACCGATCGCTCTCACCAACGCATCAGGTGGAAGTCAAAGACCCTCATTTCCTCGCGTTTCAGGCATTGACGTATCAAATCGCAGCTGCGGCAAGCATTCAGCTCGAAATGGGGCCGGTAACGATGGTTTACGCACATCACCCCGAACACTCAAATGGACTCGCCAATACCCACGACTTGTGGGACGCAGTGCGCAAATACAACCCAATAGTTGGCTTTTTTATGCAATCTTACGTTCCTGGTGAGCCAGCCGAGCAGCCGGGCTTACAGGCCGCTGACCTCTGGGCTTATGAGCTCCGTCATCACTTCGAGGTCATCCGGCCTGCACAGAAAACACCTCGCTGGCCGTTCCAGCAATTCGTCAAGCTCGGATTGAATTATGATTTCCCCAACGACTTTATCACCTATCACGACGAGCACGGGCACACTGGTTTGGGCCAAATGTCGCGGGTCCAACGATGGGGCGAAATTGATCTATACAAGCCAGGATTTGTGGGACTACATCCAACAAACGCTCGGCAGTTAGACGCGTACCTACGCAGCCTTGCCAACCCGATCAGAGCCCAAGGCAAATCGAAGGCTAGCGAGTATCCGTCGGACTCGCTCTAAGTTTCAGCGCTCTCTATTCGCCTTAGCTTCGCTTTTTCCGCTCTCCTAGATATCTAGGTGAATGGCCTGGTTCTATAACCAGCTTTTGACTCGTTTTTTCAGAATTGGCCTGGTCGCCTCCTCGCGCCGACACCACAGTCCGCCGGCATGGTATGCACGGAAATCTGCGTTTTTCCTAAGGAAGTCGCAAATTTCGAAATTCGCGCATCGCGCAAAACGCCAAAAACGGCATTTTTGAATGGCCTGCCTTGTCTCTCAAAATCGGCCTCTTTTTTGGGTCGAAAAAAGACAAATTGGCCCGTTCTAGTACTACACGCCCCTCAGAAATAGAGTTGCGCTTCAGTGAGGTTTGGGGTGGCCCCAGCCGTAGGCGCGGAATTTGTCGGTGGATTTTACGCGGACGCGAACCCCGTCGAGTTCGAGCGGAATGGGATTGTGTGGCTTCCCTTCCTCGACGAAGACCATGACGGCGGCTTCGCTGGGATTGTCGAGGCTGGACGTGACGCCGACGCCGAGAATGCCCGGCTCCTTCATCAGCGACGCGGAATATTTTTCCTTCACAGTTTTCGCGGCGGCGAGGTCTTGCTGCGTGGGATTCGCAGGGCCGGGAGCACCTGCGGATTTGATGAACGACGCGGTGGATTCCTGATCGAGTGCGCCGTTTTGGGGAAGCGAATCCACGAAGATGACGCGCGTGGGGACTCCGGCAACGCTGTGCGGAACCGGGCGCACGAGCGGTTCGCCTTTGCGCATGAAAAGAATAATCGCGGCGCGATCGGGACGGTCGAGACTGCCCGCGACTCCGACGGCGAGCACGGCGGGATGCCGGGACATGAGTTGCGGCGTGTTTTGATTTTTCACGGCTTCGGCGTTGGAAAGTTCCGCAGCGGAGGGCGACGCAGTGGTTTGCGCGGTGGCGTCGAATGCGTCAGCGCCGGAAGAAGTGCAGCCAGCAACGGCGTGGTCGCTGGTGCCAACGAAAGTTGGAATGTGTGGCGGGTTGCTGGTGTCGCCCAAATTGTTGAGGACGGTTTGAGCGGGTGCGCCGACGGTGTCCGTCATAGAACCCGCATAGAGCAAGGCGACGGGTTCGGCGTTGGATTGGGCGACGATGAGCGAGCCGGAGTCTCCGCCGGCGCTGAACGTGCCGCCATTGATGGCGATTTGATTCGTATAGGTTGCAGTGAAGCTCGGGCCGCCGAGGCCCTCTGTGTATTTCACGGAGACGTCCGTGCTGGTCGCTTCGACAGTGGAGCAGGTGAGGCCGGTGCTGCGGCCGCTCTTGGCGACTGCGGTGACATTGGGCACGAGGGCCCCGGAGAAAACCGTGCTGGAGGGTGCTTCGTCGGCGGGAATGCCGCCGGGAGCGGAGTCTCCGAGTTCGATGATGGTGCCGGACGTGTTCACCGCGCCAGAAACGACTTGGGCGATGGCGGCGTCAGCGGGAGGATTCGCTTGCTGGATATTAATGAACTGCGAGAGATGCGCGACGGTGCTGGCATCGGCAGCGACGCACGGGCTGGCGGTGTCGATGAGGCCGGGCTGAATGATGGCGTCGCCGATATTTCCGGCGTCGCTGTCAGCGAGAATGTGATTGTTGCTGAGAATAAACTGCGTTCCGGCGCGCGTGACCAGCGAGCCGAGAGTGCCGCTGGCGCATTCGGTGGTGGTGACGTTGTTGGCGTTGCCGCCGGAGGTGCCGAGTTCGATGGGGAGATTTTGCGAGAGTTGATTCCGAGATGTCACGGTCACGCTCGCCGAACCTGAGACTGCTGGATTTGCCTGAGCGATGGCTTCGATGGTGACGCCGACGGTTTGGCCGGAGGAAGCGTTTGCGGGTACGGATTCAGGCGCTTGAAACGTGCCTCCTGCGCTGATGGTGCCGACGGAAGGGCTGCCGCCCTGAATGCCGTCGACTTCCCACGTGACGGCTTGGCTGGACGAACCCTGGACGGTCGCAGAAAACGTGGTGACGCCGAGAGTCTGGACGATGGTGGACGGAGGCGAGACGACAATGCCGACGATCACCGTGATACTGGCCATTCCGGTGGCGGCGGAGTCCACTTGCGATGTGGCGGTGATGGTGACTTGCGCGGGATTGGGAACCTGCGCCGGCGCGGTGTACAGGCCGCTTTGCGAGATGGTGCCGTTGGCGGAGCCTCCGCCAACAGCCCAAGTAACGCCCTGATTGGAGGTGTTCCTGACGGTAGCGGAGAAAGCTACGCTGCCGCCGGCGACGACTTGCGGCACGGTGGATGTGACCGTAACAACAGGAGGCGGAGGGGCCGAACTACCGCCGCAAGAAACGATTCCGCTGAGCAATGCTGCGGTGATGATGAAAAAAAAGACGCGTCTGCGCATTCCTTTGCTCCGAGAAAGCCAGGTCCAGCATTACAACAATTTGTGAGGCGAATTTCCAGTTGGTACAGGACACCCGAAACTTACGATGCGGGCAAGGCGTGCGGAGTTTCTTCTCCTTAGAGCGGAGACGAGGCGCGAACTGAGCGCGACTGGTTCGATTTCTGGAAATAGGGGCAGGCGGAAGCGACGGGACACTGATCGCAGATAGGATGCGACGGTTTGCAGATTTCGCGCGCGTGATGCTTGAGGAGAAGAAAGACACGGAGTTGGGCATCAATGTTTTCCGGGAAGGCGTCGCGCACGGCGTCTTGCGCGAAGCGATAGGCCGCGTTCCATTTTGCGCTGACCAAATCTGGATTGCCGCCGAAAAGACGCAGCGCGGTGTGAACAGCGTTTGCGGGAATCGCGGCGACGGGAGCGGTTCTGGTGAATAAGAGAATTTTTTCTGCCGTGGAATCGCCGACGGTCGGGAATTTTTTCAGAGCTTTCTTGGCTTCAGGCAGCGGACGCTTGAGGACGGCGCGGATGTTTCCAGAAAATTCGTCGAGGACGCGTGCGGCAATTTCTTTCAAGCGAAATGCGGTAAGTTCCGGTTTCATGACGCTGGGGCGCATGACTTCGCGAAGTTTCGCGTCGGGAGCGTCGAGAATTCTCTGCGGAGCGAGGCCGATTTCTTTTTTCAGGGCGCGGAAACCTTTGTCGCAGCGTTCGTCAGATTGCGGATAGCCGCAATTGCGATGGAGGAGCATTTCGTAAGGATCGGTGGGCTGCGGCGGCTTGGGTTTTCCCTTCAGCGCGGGCAAGCGGTAGAACTTATCGAGGCGATTGAAAATGTGCGCGAGAGTCGCAGGTTTTGCAGCGGGCTTGGGCATGGCTTGAGCTGCGGAATCGTAACACCGAGCTGTCGTATTTCGTAGCCGCGACCGAGTTGAGCCGCCAGACGACGATTGTCGGCTCGAATGTGGTGGCGTACAATGTGCGCCCATGTCAGACGCTCCCTCGATGGTTGGCAAGACCATTTCCCATTACAACATATTGGAAAAACTGGGCGGCGGAGGAATGGGCGTGGTGTATAAGGCGAAGGACACGCGCCTGGGCAGAAGCGTGGCACTGAAGTTCCTGCCCGAAGATACATCTCACGACCCGCAGGCGACCGAAAGATTCCGGCGAGAAGCGCGCGCCGCGTCATCGCTGAATCACGCGAACATCTGCACGATTTATGACATCGGAGAATTCGAAGGCCGTCCGTTTATCGCGATGGAGTTGCTGGAGGGGCAGACGCTGAAGCACCGGATCGGCGCGAAGCCACTGGAGATTTCTGAATTACTGGAGATTGGCGTCCAGATCGCGAACGGACTGGATGCAGCGCACGCAAAAGGAATCGTGCACAGGGACATCAAGCCGGCGAATATTTTTTTGGTGGAGCGTGGGCAGGCGAAGATTTTGGATTTTGGCCTGGCCAAGCTGACGGCGACAGCAAAGCCATCGCTGGAGTCGGCGGGCGTAACGTCGATGCAGACGAGAACACGGAGGCTCGATGACGAGCACCTGACGAGCCCGGGCAGCTCGATGGGCACGGTGGCATATATGTCTCCGGAGCAGGCGCGAGGCGAGGAATTGGATGCACGTTCGGATTTGTTCTCGCTTGGCGTGGTGCTGTATGAAATGGCAACCGGCGCAGTTCCCTTCTCTGGCGCGACGTCGGCGGTGATTTTTGACGGGATTTTGCATTCGACTCCGGCACCTGCGAGAGAACTCAATCCTCGGCTGCCGATGGCGCTGGAAAACATTCTGAACAAGGCGCTCGAAAAAGATCCAGACTTGCGCTGCCAGAGCGCGGCGGAACTTCGCGCGGATTTGAAAAGGCTGGGCCGCGATATCGAGTCCAGCAAGCGGCCTGCTGCTCCGAAGAGCGATTCGGGCTCGGCAGCGCACACGCCTGCGGTGAAGCAAAAGTCGGTGGCTGTGCTGTATTTCGAAAATCAAAGCGGCGCGAAAGAGGACGAATACTTCCGGGATGGAATTACGGAGGACATTGTCACGGAAATTTCCAAGATCGCGCAGCTGGAGATTTTCCCGCGTTCGGAAATGCTGGCATTCCGCGACAAGCCAGTGACGGCGCAGCAGGTCGGGCAACAGCTCGGAGCGGCGTACGTGCTGGAAGGGTCGATACGGCGGTCCGGGAACCGCGTGCGAATCACGGCGCAACTGGTGGAAGCATCGACGCGGCACTCGGTGTGGGCGGAACGGTACGACCGGCAACTGGAAGACGTATTCGCAATTCAGGAGGAGATCGCGCGAAGCATTGCGCAGGCGCTGCGAATCACGCTGACGCCGCGCGAAGAAAAGAGCATCGCGCACAAACCCACGGAGAACCCGCAGGCGTACGATTTTTATTTGCGAGGAAAAAGCTATACGCGGCGCCAGGACACGGATTACGCGCTGCAGATGTTCGACCAGGCAATTCAACTCGACCCAAATTTTGCGCTGGCCCACGCGGGCATTGCGCATTTGTGCGGTTTGATTTACGAAATTCGCGAACAGAATCCAAAGTGGATTGAAAGGGCCTTGGCGGCATGCGACCGGGCGACGGCATTGGCGCCGGACCTCCCGGAGGTGCTGGTGGCGCGGGCGCGGCTTTTCTATGCGCAGAAGAGATTCGAAGAATCGGCGCTGCTGGCGTGGCGGGCTATCGAACGCAAGCCGGACTGTGACGGTTCGTGGAATATTTTGGGGCGTGCGTATTTCGCATCTGGCAGGAACGAGGACGCTGCCGCGTTGGCGGAGAGGGCCATCGAAGCCAACGGGGATGATTACAATACCTACATCCCGTACGAACAAGCATTGGAAAAGCTGGGACGGAAGAAGGAGGCCGACCGCTTGCGCGAGGCGGAGATTAGAGTCTTGCGCCAGCAATTGGAATTGGTCCCCGAAGATGTGCGAGCGCGCATCCTCCTCGCCAGCGACCTTGCGACGTTCGGCCAGGCCGAAGAGAGCGTCCGGCACTTGCAGACAGCTGTGGCTCTTCGTCCCGGTGATCCCATCACGCTTTACAACGCGGCATGCACGTATGGCGGGCTTGGAAGAAAGACCGAGGCGCTGGAAACGCTCAAGAAGGCTTTTGCGACCGGATATAGTCACCGGCACTGGGCATCCAAGGATACAGACCTCAATTGCCTGCATGACGATCCGGAGTTTCGGAAGCTCGTTGGCCTGGACGAACAGGCCGCGGCGACGATCTAGATTTCCGCAACAGGTTTGTGCCCGCCGAAGCAGCGTTGCCATCTAACCCGGAGATGAGTTCACGGCCAGACGTTCGGCCAGACGCGCGTCGAAATACAAGCCCTTCGTTGTAACAGGTGCGTAACAGAATTCGTTCACACGGGAGAATGAGCGGTTGAAAGTTCGATGGAAAGTTGTCACTCTAGGAAGAACCCAGCTTCGTCACACACACAGAATGGCGTCTGCGAAGAAAGAGTTCAGAGGGCCCTGCGGGTCTGGAAAGGTTGAGATATGCTGAGGCAGTTGGCAGTAGCGTGCGCGCTGGCGCTGGCGGCGTTGCCGGCGTGCGCACAGCAGCCGCAAGCTGGAGTCGAGCGCGGAATGACGCTCGAAATCGGCGGAGGGTTTGACTACACGCAATTCAACGCGCCGGGTTGGCCGAACGATCACGGGTATTACGGATCGTTTGGGCTGAATATATTTAATTGGTTGCAATTGTATGCGGACGGCGACCAGCAATTTGGATCGGTCCCTAACGGAAACACGAGACTCTATGGAGATCATATCGGAGGACGCTTCTACTACCGGCCGCGATATTGGAGGGTCAATCCGTTTGGCGAAGCGATTTTCGGAGTTTCGCGGCTGGACCTGAATTTGTCGCAAGCGAAGCAAAGATTTTCGGAGAATGGATTTTCATTTCGCGTGGGCGGCGGGACGGATGTGAAAATCAGCCGGCACTGGTCGGTGAGAGCGTTTGAGGCGGACTATTACCGGACGCCGTTTCTGCAGAGTCACCAGAACAATCTATGGCTTTCCGCGGGAGTGGTTTTCAGATTTGGGGAGCATCAATACCCGCGATAGCAGCCTGAAATTCCGCGACAATAGGATTCTATATGGCAAAAAAGAAAGCGAATCGTAAGAAGGGCACAAAGCGCGCGGTGGCGAAAAAGCCTCGCGGCAAAAAGGCGGCGCGCAGAAGCGCAGCTACGCCGACGAAGAAACAACGGAGCGCGAAGAACGAGCGTGCACGGCGCGGGCGGCTTTCGCGCGGCCTTAATTCCGGGCGAGCGATGGTGATTCCGGAGAGCGAGCCGGAGCGTTCGCTGGCTGCTGGACAGTCGGGCGATGTGGAAGGACTGTCTGACGTTGAAGACGTGGATTCGGAGAGCGTGGAAGAATTGGCGGAAGAGGGACAGGATTACGAAGCGGAAATTGTGGGCGGCGTGGAACGAGCCGGAGACCGGCCGGGCGAGGAGGTTCGGACGGACGTAGAGGACGAGGAAGAAGAGCGTCCGAGGCCGGAAAGACAAACCCTATAGCGCTTGCAGGATTCCACTGTCTCGCACCTCGTCCATTTATTTCTTGAGTTTCCTCCCATTTCATAGTTAATGCTGGCGTAGCGATTGTATGGGAGCGCCTCGCCCGGAGGAATTCGCTCCCCTGGCAAGGCTACAAGATTAGTACTTGCGATGTGCGCGCCGAACGATAGAATCTGAAGGCGGGGAAAAACGCTTCTAGAAAGAGCCTGAGACTTAATGCAACTCGATGGCGCTGGTGCGGGTTCTATCAGTGATGGAAGCGGGACTCGCAGAAATGCGCTTGGAGGCAACTCTTCAGTGAACAGGCCGGTACAGCACGACGCGCACGCGGGCATTTCGCGACGACCCATTGAGAGGACAGGTGGCGGATGAGAATTGCGAGCGTTGCGGGCGCGTTTCCCAAACATTACTTTAATCAGGAAGAGTTGGTCGAAGCCCTGAAAATGTACTGGGGCGACCGGCTGAAGCGGCCGGAGGTGCTGGACAAGCTGCACGCGAACGTGAAAGTGCGCGGGCGGTATATGTCCATGCCTCTCGAAAGCTATTACAAGCTCGAGACGTGGGGAGACGCAAATAACGCGTGGATCGAGACCGGCCTGGAGATCGGCGAGCAAGCGATCACCAAGGCGCTAAAGCCGATTGGATTGCCGGCGCGAGAAGTGGATGCGATTTTTGTGGTGTCGGTGACGGGAATTGCGAGCCCGTCGCTGGATGCGCGGCTGGTGAACCGGCTGGGACTGTGCCCGAATATCAAGAGAAATCCCCTGTTTGGACTTGGCTGCGTGGCGGGAGCAGCGGGAATTTCGCGGGCGGCGGATTACGTTCGCGGATTTCCGGGGCATACGGCGATCCTGTTGGCGGTCGAACTTTGCTCGCTGACGATTCAGCGCGATGATCTGTCGATGGCGAATCTGATTTCGGCGGGATTGTTTGGGGATGGCGCGGCGGCGGTAATTATCACGGGCGATGAGAGAGATTTTCAGGGGCCGGAAATTGTTGCAACGCGGTCGACGTTCTATCCCAACACGGAACGAACGATGGGTTGGGACATTTCCGAGAAGGGATTTCAGATTGTACTTTCGCCGGGCGTTCCGGATGTGGTGAAAGAGAATCTTGGCCGCGACGCAGCACAGTTTTTGGATGACTTGGGCCTGTCGAAGAAAGATATTTCGAGCTGGATTTTCCACACGGGCGGACCCAAGGTGCTGGAAGCTGTCGAAGATGCGCTCGAATTGAAGAACGGCGAGCTCGAAGCCTCGTGGGAATGTCTGGCGAAAGTCGGGAACCTGTCTTCCGTGTCCGTGCTGTTGGTATTGGAAGATGTGATGACGAATCACAGGCCGGAACCGGGCAGCTACGGAATCCTGGGAGCGATGGGCCCGGGATTCTGCTCAGAGCTGATTTTGCTGAAGTGGTAGGAACCGAGCTGGAACACCGCCGCAACTAAAGCCGCACCATTGGTACCTGCTTGATTTGAACGCCGCTGTCCCCGCGGAACGTTCGCGCGCGCCTTCAGGAATTCGGGAAAACATAAAAAAGGTGACAACGAGAAACGCTGCTACTGCATCTCCTAGGTAGCGTTACAAGGGGCAGTCTCCCACGATCGCCCCAGCGGGTCCGGCCCAGTTTAGCCCTGTTACTGTATGTGCGCCGAAAAGGCGTTCCCGAGACGAGATGGCTGCTTCCGTCCATACCGACGTGTTTATCGTTGGCGGCGGGCCTGCGGGGCTCGCAACGGCAATCGCAGCGCGATTGCAAGGCTTGCGGGTGAGCCTGGCTGATTGCAGACGTCCCCCGATTGACAAATCCTGCGGCGAAGGCCTGATGCCGCACGGTATGAAAGCGCTGCAGGGCTTGGGCGTTGCGATTGAGCCGCGCGATGGAGTGCCCTTCCGAGGGATTCGATTTGTTGATCATGAGCTGAGCGCGCAAGCGGATTTCCCGCGCGAGTGCGGCTATGGAATACGCAGGACTACTCTTCACCGACTACTGATGGACCGCGCGCAAGAAGTTGGCGTGGAAATGCTGTGGGGCGCGCGCGTGCAGTACGGCGAGCCAGGGACGCTGTGCGTCGATGGCGAGCCGGTGCGCGGCCGATGGATTGTTGGCGCAGACGGGCAAAATTCGGGCGTCCGGAAGTGGGCGGGCATGTGCGCGAAGTTCGAGGGTGCGCCGCGTTACGGTTTTCGGCGGCATTACCGGCTGGCACCGTGGTCAGAACACGTGGAAGTGCATTGGAATTCTCGGTCGGAGGTCTACGTGACACCGACGGGAGAGAATGATGTTTGCGTGGCCGTGCTGACACGAAATCCGCGACTGCGAATTGTAGAAGCGCTGAAGGGATTTCCGGCGATTGCGAGCCGGCTGGCCCAGGCGGCGCCGACATCAAGAGAAATGGGAGGTGCGTGTGTTTCACGTTCGCTGGAGGGAGTTTCGCGCGGAAACGTGCTGCTCGTCGGCGACGCGTCATGCACCGTGGACGCGATCACAGGCGATGGATTGTCGCTGGCGATGGAGCAGGCGGTGAGTATGGCGGAAGCCCTTGCGAAGGATGACGCCGAACAATACGCAAAGGAGCACCGGCGAATCGTGCGGCTGCCGATGATGATGTCGCGGGTGATGCTGATGCTCGCGGAGCGGAGATGGATGCGGCGGAGGGCCATCACGCGTTTGTCGAATCATCCCGGCATTTTTGCGCGGCTGGTGGCCACGCACGTGGGAGAATTCGGCGCCGCGAAACTGACTTTTCGGGGGCTGCCGGCGTTCGTTCAGAATTTCCTCAAGATGCGCATGGAACGTCCCGCGCTTTCGGCGGGCGAGCTGGACAGCTCGCAGGTGGAATCATAATGAGAATTGCCAAGCCGCTGGTCGGGGCGATTTGGGTGTCCATCCTTTGCGTGTTTGGCGCAAAGGCACAGAACATTGACGTGAATCTTAATCCTGCACAGACGGAGATTCATTTCACTCTGGGCGCAACGATGCATACAGTGCACGGCACGTTCAAACTGAAGAGCGGTTCCGTGCAAGCTTCCGCCGCGACGGGAACAGCGGAAGGCGCAATTGTCATCGATGCAACAAGCGGGGACACCGGTAATGCGAGCAGGGATCGCAAAATGCATGCAGATGTACTGAAAAGCGCGGAGTATCCGACCATCATCTTTGTGCCGCAGAAGGTGGAGGGGCACGTCTCGCTCGACGGGCCTTCGCAGATACAGATTCAGGGCACGATTCAGATCCTGGGCTCGCAACACGCGGTTACTGTGCCGGTGGAAACACAGATCGATCACGGCCAACTGAAGGCGAAGCTGGAGTTCACGATTCCCTACGTGCAATGGGGTTTAAAGGATCCGAGCACGTTCGTTCTGCGCGTTGATAAGTCGGTGAAGATGGAAGCGCAGGTGGCGGGAAGTGTAACGACATCGAACAGGTGAAATAGTCACGACTCACAGGTCAGTGCGACGCGTCTGGTTGGGTTAGTTCGTGCTTGCGGGATAGCTTGGGAATGAGGAATTGCTGCAACAAGTTGTCGCCTGCAGTCGCGGCTACGCCTACAGCGGCGACCTCGAACGTGAGGGCCACACCGTTGCGGTTCTGAGGCGGATAGTAAGCGTTGGCAAGACCGCCTGACGCGAGATTTCCGAGGACACTTGAATAGTTTGGTTGCCAGTGGCCATTGTCGCCCTTGCAGATCACGGCGTTAGCGATGGCGTACAGAATCCGCGATTTCTTGCTTCCGGTGGACTTGTAGAAGTAGCGCGGGTCCTGCCTGAAGATCGCCGGAAAAATTACGCTGCCGAAGATTGCGCCGCTCGCAAAGTCCGCGTAAGAAGCGCCATAGCGATCGCCGTAGCCCGCCGCGCCCTGGCCATATCCCGGAAACTGATTGGTGGCCTGCTGCATTCCGGCGATGGCTCCGATCAGCACAAATGTGACCGGGTCGATCGCATCCTTCCATGCCAGTTCGGATTTCTGCTTGGGATTGAGCGGAGCGGCGTTCGCAACGTAGCTGACGTAGAAATTCGGGAAGACGCCAAGCACGCGCTGCTTCTCTTCGACTTTTATTTCGCGTTCGGCGACAACTGCCGTGGGTTCGACAGTGATGGTTGTGTTTACGGTGGCGAGAACCAGAATGACTGGCGGAACGATGTACATTTGGCCGGCGGCTACAATACCCGAGACAGTTTGATCGGCAAAAGGAGAGGCCGAGACGGTGATTTGGAAGCTGCCGGGAGTGACCTTGGCGAATGTGAAGCGCCCTTCGTCATCCGAAGCGGCCTCTTCCCTAAAAAGCGGAGTGCTCTGGGTCAGGGTTAATTTAGCGCCGGAGATGGGTTTATCGTCCTTGTCGGTGATCGTGCCGGTGACAGTGCCGGTCGTGGCCTGGGGCGACTGCTGGACAACCGTCGTTTGCTGCGGCGTTTGCTGGACGGGCGCCTGCTGGGCAAGAGTTGCAGAGGCAAAGCAAAGCGAAGCCGTCGCGAAGACGGCGAGGGCCGCGAACTTGAGCACGCTGCGGATTGCGGTGACCCCTTTCCTCGAATATGCCAAAGCCGAGTCTTCTTTGCCAGCGTCCCCGCGCCGGGCTCGCAGGAAGAGTTACCGGTGTTTTGATTCGCGAAGGGCGTGGAGGGTTTTACGAAAAAAAGAGGGCGTGGTTCGGCAACGGCACACTCAACCAATTCCAGGCAAAACGCGCGCTTCCCTTCTTCGTTTTACTTGTGAGCCACGACCAAGCGGTCGATGCCGATGGGCTGCTCCGCCAGTTCAACCCGTGCGAAGCCTGCGTCCCGCGACATTTTTTCGTACTCGGCGAAAGTGTAGGCGTCGCCAGTAGGCGTCGTGGCGAGCATCATCATGCTGAAGGCGGCTGCCGTTGGCGGCGAGACGCGATCCGGATTGGGCACAAAATCGACAATCGCGGCGCGGCCGCCGGGGCGCAAGGCGGCGTGTACTTTGCGCATGAAAGTCGTGCACATCGCCTGGTCGAAGTGGTGCAGGAAATTGGTTATCAGCACGAGATCGTATCCGCTGCCGAAGTTCGTTTCGAACGCGTCGCCAGGAAGCAAATGATAGCGGTCGGCGATGCCCGCAGCAGTGGCATTTTCTTGAGCGACGGCGAGAACGTTGCGCCAATCGGAAGCGTGAATGTTAGCGGCGGGATTGTGGCGAGCGACGGCAATGCCGAACATTCCATGGCCTGCAGCAATGTCGAGCACCTTCTGAGCTTCACCGCCCTTTCGCAATTCTCCGGCCAGGAGTTCCGCCGGCATTGTCATCAAGGGCCGCATGGCGCGCGCAAATTCGACCCAATCGGGGTTTTCGGCTTCGAGCGTGCCAGCACCGAGCGCCGTGCCGCCAAGACGCACAGCTTCGGTTAGTTTTTCATGTGAAGCCATGATACGCCGCGTGAGCAAGAATTCGACTGCCCCGCCGAGGTATGCGGGAGAGTGGCGGTTCAGAAACAGCGCGGAGTCCGGGGCGAGGCCGTAGCGATCGCCTTCCTTTGTCAAGAATTCATGGATGGTGAGGAAATCGCAGAGGATTCGAACGCCGCGCTCGGAGGCTTTGCAACGGTCAGCAATCGCGGCGGACGTGACCTTGCCTTCTGCGATGGCGGTGAAAACCTCGAGATCAATCGCCGCCTTCATGGCGGAAGTCTGCTGATGAGCGTTGATAGTGCTGAAGAACCTTTCGGGTGTCGGCTGTTGATTGTGCGCTGGAGTCGCCATGTTGCACCGCCTTTATCGAAGAAAGTGCGGCAAGCGTATACCGCAGAGGCCATTTTGGAAAGCAAAAAGGCGGAGAATCGCTCGCACGCGGAGTACGGCGATTTATTTTAGACGGCTTTTTTCTTTTTGGCCGGCGCTTCTTTGGTACGAGGAACGACGCGGAGGGGCTGCTTCTTTTCTGTGGCGACTTGTTTCGCGAGGCTCTTTTTCAGAGCTTCCATCAAGTCAATGACAGGCGTGGCAGCGTGATGCTGGACGGCGGTGACTTCCCTGCCGGCGGTCTTGGCTTCGACAAGGGCGCGGAGACTGTCCTGGTAAGCGTCGCTGTACTTGTCAGGCTGAAAATCCGCGGCAAGATTTTCGATCAACTGACGCGCGAGAGTGCGCTCCTGTTCTTTGATTTCGGGCTTGGCGGTGCTGCCAGTTTCGGCGGAACGGATTTCGTTCGAATAGAACATCGTGTGAAGCGTGAGGCCGCCATCACGCGGGCGGATAATCACGATGTTTTCGCGATTGTGCATGCTGACTTTGGCGATGCCAGCATATCCCAACCCCTGCATGGCTTCGGTGAGCAGACGATAGGCTTTTTCGCCGCCTTCGTCGGGCGCGATGTAGTAGGAAGCGTCGAAGTAGACGGGATCGATTTGGTCGAGCTTCACGAACTCCAGAATCTCCATGGTTCGCGCTGATTCCGGCTCGACTTTCTTTAATTCTTCCTCGGTGAAGAGGAGGTACTGACCTTTTTCGTATTCGTAGCCCTTCTCGACTTCCGAGCGCTCGACCATGCGGTTACAGGTCGGGCAGAAGAGCGGCTGCTTCAGCCGGGTGTGGCATTCCTTGTGCAACTGATTGAAGCTGATGCGTTCCGTGCGCGCCGCG
>DATFQU010000296.1:0-8805 GCA_035264005.1 Candidatus Acidiferrales bacterium | reverse complement strand
CGCCTCGTCGTCGAACAAGCCAGCTACGCCTATTCCGCCTCCGGGCCCAGCGCGCCCAATTTCACTTTGGGCCCTGTCACTTTCTCCGCCCGCCAGCGCGAAATCGTCGGCATCCTCGGCCCCAACGCCAGCGGCAAATCTACTCTTCTGAGTGTCATCGCCGGCGAGGTGAAAGCGCTCTCCGGCCGCGTCGAACTCGACGGCAAGCCGCCCGCCGATCTTCCTCTGCGCGAACGCGCCCAGCGCATCGCCATCGTCCATCAGGAAAGCAATTTGCTTTTTCCTCTGCGCGTTTGGGAATACGTCCTGCAAGGCCGCTATCCTTACGGCCGCCGTCTGCGCTTCGAAAACGAAGCCGACTGCCTCATGGCCGAAAACGCTCTCGCGCAAGTCGGCGCGCAGCATCTCACCGATCGCCGCATGGACGAGCTTTCTGGCGGCGAACGTCAGCGCGTCATCCTCGCCCGCGCCCTCGCGCAACAGCCGCAGCTTCTCCTTCTCGACGAGCCCACGCGCTATCTCGATATCGGCGGCAAAGTCGAACTCATGCGCCGTTTGCGCCGCCTCTCCGAAGAGAATCGCTATACCGCCGTCGTCGTCACGCACGAATTGAACCTCGCCGCCGAATTTTTCGACGCCGTCGTTTTGCTGCAAGGTGGAAAATGCGTCGCCGCCGGAAAGCCCGAAGACGTTTATCGCCGCGATTTGCTCGAGGAAGTTTTCAAGACGCAGCTCGAAGTCGAAAAAAGCGCGAGCGGCCGTCCCCGCGTGATTCTCCGCGGCCAGGGAGACGACGCGGCACAGAGCGATTCCGAGTCCGTTGAAGGTTCTGAAGGAGCGTGATTTGTTCGACTACTTCAGCCGATATATTCAACGCAAGCGCGACCTCGCCGCAGGCGTTGACGCCGATTTGGTCGCTGGCAATCGAAAAAAATTTCGTGTTGGACTTTTGCTCTTTATCGGAGGCTTTCTGCTGTTTGCCGGTTCCGCCAAGATTCATGGTGTCATGGCGGAAGTCCTACGCTGGATCGGCGGCGCTACATTCATGGTCGGTTTTTTCATGGTGACATGGGCTCAGCAAGAGCGGGCGTTTCTCAACAGGCCAGATCCGAAAAAGCCTCCAAGTTTGTTCAAGTAACGACGAATACCGGCTAGTTCGTCAGTTTTTGCCGGACGATTCACCACGAAACTCCGTGCACGGGAAGGCGGTGAAAAGCCGCCGCCGCTGCGCGACTGTAAGGCGGAGAATTTTGGGCGTGTGTCACTGCGCCGGCCGCTTCGTCGAAAGACGCGGTGCCGGTGCGGGAAGGCCGCGCCAGCAAGTCCGCCGAGCCAGGAGACCGACGGAGTTTCTACCTCGCGGAGCAAGGCCGCTGCGCATCCCGCAGTCACCGTAGCGCACTTACTTCCGGGACAACCTTCACACTCCCGCGCGAGAGGGAGTCGGAGGACAAAAATGAAAATTCACGTTCGTCAGCTTCTTCCTTTCAGCTTTCTGGCAGCCGCGCTTCTCAGCTTTTCGGTTTTCACCCAGGCGCAATCCAACGCTGTTATTTCTGGACACGTCACTGACCGCACCGGCGCCGCAATCTCCGGCGCGTTCATCGTCGCTCAGCCAGCGGACAGCCCTCAAAACACATTTCGTACACGCACCGGTGCCGACGGTTCCTACTCACTCGCTTTTCCACTGGGCACATACCGCGTAAGCGTTGCCAGCCCGCAAATGGCCGACGTGGAGGAGGAATTCACATTTCACGAAGGCCAGCGCCACGAATGGAACGTGCGCATGGAACTCGCGCCTCTCTCATCCAAAGTCATCGTCTCCGCGCAAGCCGAACCGGCGCCTGCAAACACTGTCGCCTCGCCCGTCACCGTTCTCACGCGCGAACAAATCGACCAGCTCCAGGCCATCTCCCTCGCGCCGCTCCTTGCAACCACCAGCGGAGCAAGCATCGCTCGTCTCGGCCCGCTCGGCGGTGTCACATCATTTTTCCTCGACGGCGGCAATTCCAACTTCACAAAAATCCTCATCGACGGCACGCCCGTCAACGAGCCCGGCGGTGACATCGATCTCTCGAATTTCGACGTCACCAACGTTGACAAGATCGAAATCGTCCACGGAGCCACCAGCGCGCTTTTCGGCTCCGACGCCGTCGATGGTGTCGTGCAAATCTTCACGCATCAGGGCACAACCGAGCAGCCCGCCGTCACGCTCGTCGGCGAGGGCGGCACGTTCAACACCCAGCGCGAAGAAGCCGACGTGAGCGGCGTCCTCGGCAAATTCGATTACGCTCCCGCCGTTTCATACTTCAATAGCGACGGCCAGGGTCCCAACGACCGCTTCCGCGATACAACTCTCTCCGGAAATTTCGGCTGGAAATTCAGCGACACCGATCAGCTCCATCTCTCCATGCGCAGCTCTGCCAGCGACGCCGGCCAGCCCGGTCAAACTCTCCTCGAACCTCCGGAACTCGGCCAGTCTTCCGATCTCCACGATTTCTCCACGAATCTCAGCTGGGATTTTTCCACCGGCTCGCACTGGCAGCATCACTTGGCGGGCAGCGATTCGTACTTTCACGATTTCATTATCGACCTTCCCGTTTTCACCGAGGTCAATGAATTCAATCGCGCCGCATTCGAAGCGCAGTCCACGTATCTCGACGGGCCCCTCGCCGTTTCGCTCGGCTACGACAACGAAGTCGAAAACGGCTCCGCCGCCGGCCCGCACGAGCGCCGCAACAATCAGGGCGGCTATCTCGAAACGCACTATCAATTCGGCCGCCGACTCGCCGCGATCGCGGGAGTCCGCGCCGAAGACAACGCCAGCTTTGGCACGCGCGTCGTTCCGCGCACCGGAATCGCCTATCTCGCGCACTATGGCAGTAGCGGCTTCTGGAACGAAACTCGTCTCCGTGCTTCCTACGGCCTCGGCATCAAGGAGCCAAATTTCGGCCAGTCGTTCGGCGCTGATCCTTGCTTCCCCGGCAATCCGAATCTGGCGCCCGAACGAAGCGCCACCTTCAATGCCGGAATCGACCAGGACTTCGCACGCGACCGCGCCAAACTCTCCGTCACTTTTTTTCGCAATGAGTACCGCGACGTCGTCAGCTTCGCGTCATGTTTTCCCGGATCGCCTTGCGGATTTCCAATTCCCTCCACATGTACACCCGCGGATGAGACGGCCGAAGGTGGCTTCGGCACCTTCTTCAACACCGACGCGGCCCGCGCATACGGTGCCGAAACATCAATCGAGCTTCATCCGTTGCGCTGGTTGAGCGTGCTCGGAAATTACACCTACGACGACACGCTCGTCTTGAAAGCGCCAAACTTCTTCGACCCTACACAAGCTCCGGGCAATCGCCTTTTTCTGAGGCCTCTCAATTCCGCCAATCTGATCCTGAACGCCGCATTTCGCCGCATGGATTGGAATTTAGCCGGCCATTTTGTCGGCCGCGAAACCGACAGCGACTTCCTCGGCCTCGGCTTCACCAGCAATCCGGGCTGGTTCCGTCTCGACCTCGGCACGCAGTTCAGGTTGCGCTACGGGTTCTCCGTCTTGGCGCACGCCGGAAATCTACTCGACCGCCGCTATTCCGATGCGGTCGGCTACCCTGCTCTCGGCCTCAATTATCTCGCGGGCGTGAAATACACCTGGGGCGGCTCACGGTAGCCGCTGATTGTCGTTGTAGGGGCCGATCGGTTTCATCGGCCCGTCGGTCTTTGTGGTGCAGAGCTTCGCGCTTTCCGCGAAGTTCTGTGGCTTTTCTCTTTTTCGGGCCCTTTGAAGTTTTTCGGTGCCCCATCTTTCGCGCCTTTTGCGAAGGGTGGGAATGCGCACGGGCTAAGTCTTTGGGGGTGATCCCGGCCTCGGCCGGTCGCCGGAATTGGTGCGATCGGCCTCGAGGCGCTGCTCTTGCTCGATCATGTGCTCCGTCGAGTGTGCGGAATCGATGATCTTTTGCAGACTGCCGATTGCTGATCCCATGCTCGAGCCACGCTTGGCCTCGGCTTCGAATCCCTCTTCGGTCATGTCCTCGTAGTGCCGTCCGCTCGCGGCTTTCGCGATGCCGATGACGATGAGCGCCAGAATGCCGATCCCAATAGCGTATGTCATGCCGAGATTGTCCCGCTAAGCAATGCGCGAATCCACCGCTTGTTCTGGCGGGTGCCCCATCTGGAGCATCTCTTGCGAAGGGTGGGATTACCCTTGGGTTACTCGGTCAGTTGAACGGCAGTATGATCCCGGTCAATCAACGCTTCACGCCCTACTACCTCAGAGTGACCGTCGAAGCGACATATTTTCACGCGATAGTAACGCAGGTCCACGTAATCCATTTGGTTCCAATCGAAGTATGCTATGAACTGCAATTCAGATTCACCGGGCTTAACGCGATTGACTGGATCGTCCCAGTATCCCGTCTCTCTTGGAGACCTAGGATTATTAATCATGATGGGTGCGTCGCACGTCGGCACGATGCGGAAAAACGGGATTGCCTTTTGAAAAACATCCTGCATCGGCCACTCTCTCTCGGTTTTCCTCAGCACCAGTTCGGTGAACAAAATCCTCTGTATTTCATCGAACTGATCAACTGAGTCCCAATCTCGAAGTGAAACATCGGGCCAAAATGCCGTGTTCCAGATTGCTCTAGCAGATACCCGATAGTGGTCGAAGACGTCGCTGATGTCCTTCACGGGGGCAGTATACACGCACCAAAGTGTTACGTCCCGGTTGCGGTACTGAATGTTCATGCCCCCAGGGGAGGCTTATCCCGGACAATTTGGCCTGAGTCCCGTCTCCGTCTCAATCGAAGTCGTCCGCGCGACGATGCTATAATTCTCGATTCCATGACTCCAACGAGCCCACGAGCTGCCGCAACGGCGGAAAGCAGCGCGCACATTCCCGATGAAGTTCGCGCGCGCTATGAATGTGTCGCCGGCCTCGAAGTTCACGTCCAGCTCGCCACGGCCACAAAAGCCTTCTGCGCCTGCTCCACCAAATTCGGCGATCCGCCGAATACCAATGTCTGCCCCGTCTGCCTCGGCCTGCCCGGCGCTCTGCCCGTTTTCAATCGCCGCGCCCTCGAGCTCGCGGTAAAGGCAGCGCTTGCCTTGCACTGTGATGTTCAGGAACGTTCCCGTTTCGCGCGCAAGAATTATTTCTATCCCGACTTGCCCAAAGGCTATCAAATCTCGCAATACGAACTCCCGCTTGCGACTGGCGGCTGGCTCGAAATCGAAGTCGGCGGCGAAAAGAAACGCATCGGCATCACGCGCCTTCACATGGAAGAAGACGCGGCGAAAAATCTTCACGAAGGCTTCCCCGACGCCGCCGAGTACACTCACATCGACTTCAATCGCGGCGGCGTGCCGCTCATTGAAATCGTCAGCGAGCCCGATTTGCGCTCGCCCGAAGAAGCTTACGCATATCTCACGAATCTCAAGCAGGCGCTCGAATACACCGCCGTCAGCGATTGCAATATGGAATCGGGTTCCCTTCGCTGTGACGGCAACGTCAGCGTCCGTCTGCGCGGCGCGCAGAAACTCGGCATCAAGGTCGAAGTGAAAAATCTGAATTCGTTCCGCTATTTGACCCATGCGCTCGAATACGAAATCGAGCGGCAAATCGGCATCCTCGAATCCGGCGGTTCCGTTGTACAGGAGACGCGCCTCTGGAACGTCTCCGCGGGCCGCACCGAATCCATGCGCTCCAAGGAATTCGCCCACGATTATCGCTACTTCCCCGATCCTGATTTATTGCCCGTCGAAGTCACCGCGGCTCACAAGGCCGCGATTCTTGCTGAAATGCCCGAGCTTCCCGACGCCAAGCGCGACCGCTTCTTGAAAGAATACGGAATCAGCCCTTACGACGCCGGCGTCCTCACTGCAACTCCGGCGCTCGCAGACTATTTTGAAGCGGCGGTTCGCGCGGGCGCAGGACCCAAGCCCGCGGCTAATTGGATTCAAACCGAATTGCTCCGCCGCCTCAATGATAGTGGCAAGCAAATCTCCAACTCGCCGCTCAGTGCCGCCGCTCTCGCGGATTTACTGCGTCGCATCGAGAAAAGCGAAATCACCGGCGCGATCGGCAAACGCGTCTTCGCGAAAATGTTCGAGACCGGCAAATCAGCAGCCGAAGTGATCGTGTCCGAAGGACTTTCTCCCATCAGTGACACGGAAAGCGTCGAAACAATTTGCCGCGAAGTGATCGCAAGAAATTCCGACAACGTCGCGAAGTACCGCGCCGGCAATGAAGGAGTTTTTAAATTTTTCGTCGGCCAGGTAATGAAGGAAACGAAGGGCCGCGCCAATCCCCAGACGGTGAACGAAATTCTGACCAAACTGCTGCAGCAGAAATAGAGGAAACAAAAATGAGCGAGCCACTCAAAGAAGGCCAGCGGGCGCCGGAATTCAAAGTGCAAGCAGACGACGGAAAAGAAACATCGCTCAAGGACTTTCGCGGCAAAAACGTGGTCTTATACTTTTTTCCCAAAGCCAGCACGCCCGGTTGAACCAACGAAGCGTCCGAGTTTCGCGACGCCAAGAAAAAATTCGACAAATTGAACACGGTGATTTTAGGCTGCAGCGCGGATTCCGTGGAGCGCCAGGCCAAGTTCAAGGAAAAGTACAATTTGAATTTCGCGCTGCTCTCCGATCCGGAATTCGAAGCCATCGAGGCCTACGGCGCGCGCCGCATGAAGAAATTCCTCGGGAAATCTTTTCTCGGAATCGTGCGCATGTCTTACTGGATCGATCCCGAAGGGAAAATACGCCACGTGTGGGACAACGCCAGTTCAAAAGGCCACGCGGCGGAAGTTCTCGAAGAAATGTCGCGGCAATAACGCGCTCGTCCGCAGGAAAAATGTGTTTCGCTGTGTCGCGCCGTGCGCAGCTATTGCATGTGCAGCGGCGACGTCAATCGGAAACTCAAAACCGTCGCCGAAGCAAATCTGATTTCAGGCGGACCTGCATTTGCCTCCGAGGCGCCATCGACGAGCGCCGCGCTTTTGTTTTCATTCAGATCTTCCGAAGTGGCAGTCGGATCTGCATTCGCTGAATTCTGTGTGAGTTGCTGTCCCACCGCCACCGCTGACACCGGATACGCGCGTCCGTTCACAGCAATGGCGTCGAGCCGCAACCACAGCGACGCGGGCTTCGCCGAATCGCCGCCGGGTTGAACCTTTTCCACAAATAGAGCGACCTTCGCATCCTTCGGAAGCACAATGTCTCCGTCAATCACCACATCGTGTGCAATCTTTCCCTTCACGCGCTGATTCACCGTGGCTTTTTTCGAACTGATCGTCTGATCCAGTTTGATCGGAATAGGGGTATTCGCAGGGATGGTTTGGGCGCGGGCGCAAGGAATTAAGAAAAGGCAGCAAACTGCGAGAAAAAGCACGTTGAAAGAAGTACGCATCGCGGGCCTCCTTCAAGCCAGAAGCGGGGCGGCAGCAAAACTATTGTATAAGTCTTGCGGCGTCAGAGCGATACAGAGAATCCCTGATTACCATCAATAAACATATTGTCGATGAGTCGGGTAGAACCGATGCGCACCGCTATCAGAAAAAGGCAGGATCCGCGTACAAAATCGAGCGTTTCGAAGGACTCAGCGTCGACAAGCGCCGCATAGTCGAGTTTGGCGAGCTTTTCCGAGGCAATTGTCGAATTCACAGCGTCGAGAATTTCTCCAGCGGCGCGCGCGCCGTTTTTGATGCGTTGGCGTGCCGCATCGAGCGAGCGATAGAGCACGGTAGCCGCGCGGCGCTCGTCAGCATTGAGATATGCGTTGCGCGAAGACATAGCCAATCCGTCGGATTCGCGGACAATCGGACAAACGACAAGTTCCGCATCGAGATTCAAATCGCAAGCCATCTGGCGAATGATGCGCGCTTGCTGCGCGTCTTTGCGCCCGAAATAAGCGAAGCGCGGCCGGACAATTTCGAAAAGTTTCAGAACAACTGTGCACACGCCCTGGAAATGTCCGGGGCGAATGCGACCTTCGAATTTTTCGCTCACACCATCCACGCGCACGCAAGTGCGAAAGTTCGTCGGGTAAATTTCGTTAGCTTCGGGCGCGAAAACAAAATCGACGCCGAGCGATTCCAGCAGTGCGCAATCTTTGTTGAAATTGCGCGGATATTTTTCCAGATCTTCGGTGGGGGCAAACTGCTTCGGATTCACGAAAATGGAAACGACGACGGGGGAGCACTGCTGTTTTGCAGCGCGCACCAGGGAAAGATGGCCTTCGTGCAGAGCGCCCATGGTGGGCACGAAGCCGATCACGCGCTGCGTGGAGTCGGCGGCGCGCGCGGCCTGCTTCATCCATTCGATGCTGCGAATGATTTCCATTTTTTTTCGCAGCTAGTTGTGCGCGGCGCCAACCTGCTCGCGGTAGAAGGCGATGAGGTCAGTTGCAACTGCACTTGCGCCCAACTGGCGCAGCATGGTGGTGATTTGGCCGCGATGGTACGTCTGATGATTGAACAGATGCTGAAGCATTTCCCGCATGGGATTTGAAAACGGAATGCCTTTGGTGTTTTTGTATTCGACGACGCGATCGAGATCCGCAGCGGACAGTTTCTGAACGAATGCGGTCAAATCCGCTTCGATTTTCTGCCAGCGCGAGCGAATGGACGCAAGGTCAGGGAAATTCTCCGAGGGGAAACCGGGTGAGCGTCCCAGCCAGCGCTCGAGCCAAACCCACTCCACCAGCATGAGGTGCACGAGCGTATCGCGCACAGAAGGAAAGCTGGAGTGCAGATCTTGCGTGAACTGCGCCGGGCTGAGCTGCGCACACGCATCCAATGC
>DATFQU010000295.1:0-11940 GCA_035264005.1 Candidatus Acidiferrales bacterium | reverse complement strand
CGGCGCACTCCTACCTCCTGCCGCCCGCGCCCAGGAGCGCGAACAGCCTGGCCACTCGATCGGGAAAGTCTCCGTTATGGGCCATCTCATCCTGATGGAGCTCAACCCCGGCGCTCTCGGCGAGCAAAATCTTTTCAATCTTGACCAGCGTACGCTCCGCTTCACGCCGGACGGCTCCGGCTATCGCGTCGAAGTCGTTCCGCTCCACTGGGACGCCGACTTCGGCGCGCAAATCAAAGATCCCAACGTCGCCCTCCACAATTTCGCGTTTCCGTTCTCCGGTAAATCATGGGACTCCATTTCCGTCGGCATGACCGGCTCGATTCGTTTCGGCCCTCCCGCGCCGCCCGCGTTCGGGGAAGGCCCGCCTCCCGGATTCACTCCGCGAGATTTCGGCGGCGTCTCTATCGCGCGTTTCGACCAACTCTCCGAAGGCGCAGGGAATCTCGTCAACACCGTTCCGGCAATCTGTGTTTTCTTCAAGCCGCGCATGTCCGGCGATCGCTACGCCAAGGAACTCGACGACCGCGTCGTCGTCACCTGGGACCTCACCGAGCCGTGGGGAAACATTCAGGACTTCACCTGGACCAAAACCGTCAATCAATTTCAGGCAGTCCTTCACAAAGACGGCGTCATCGAGATGTCCTATAAGCAGCTCGCCGCAAAGGACGCAATCATCGGCGTCTACCCGCTCGTCTCCGGCGGCGACGAAAAAACCCTCGCCACGCTCTCAGCGAACGGCAGCGCCAGCTCCTCCGCTCCAGCAAATCTCAATCTGACTAACGTCCATCTGTCCGTCGTCGACGGCCTTTTCCTGAAAGTCACCTTTGAAACCTCCGGCCCGGTCCTTCCCGAAGGCGATCCCGGCCTCGCTGGCATCTCCTATCGCGTTCACTTCGGCGCCAAACCATCCGTCGCCGCATCTGCGGCCAGCGCCACGCCTGCCACCGCTGACTGGACCGTCTTCGGCTTCGCCCCACGGCGTGCCAACTCCGGTCGCGGCTCGCGCTATGTCGCGTTCGGCCCGGGCGTGTCGCGTCATGTCGCGACAAGCGGCAATACAATCTCCATCCAAGGCCTCTTGCCGTCTCCTTTACGCAACAGTCGCGAAATGATCGTCTCCGCCGACTCCTCCGCCTCAACATCCGAAAATGGCCCGGGCGCGCCCGTTTCCCAGATCGCCGCGCAATCCATCGCGCTCACCGGCCTCCACAATCCCGAAGTCCACTTCTCGTCGCTCAAAGCCAACGCAGGCCCATTCCCGGTCGTCTATGAAGCATTCCACTATTACAACCTGCCGAATAATCGTGACTTGAGCTGCACCGTCATCAAAGCACTCGGCGACAAATTCGACTTCCTCCTCTACTACTCCGATTTCCGCGTCGACAATCAGGAAGCTGGCACGCCCAGCGACGGCCCGTTCGGCTCAACCGGCCCAAAGGTCACCGGCATCGGCAACGAACAAACGCCGCAAGGCCTCGCCTCCTACTGCACGCCAGGCCGCTTCCAGTGGGCCTTCGTCCAGCCCGTCTACTCCGGCGCGATCCAGGCGCAGGCATATCCGCCCGCCGAAGCGCCCATGGGCGACACGCACGACATCACCTTCTACCAAAAGCAAATCGCCGAAATTTCCAACGACGGCAAAACGCCGCCTTACATGTACGCCATGTCGCAGGTTGGCCACGAACTCGGCCATCGGTGGGGCGCTTCCCTCGCCGCAAAAGTTGGAGACGAAACCATCCAGCTCGGTGACCCTTACCATTGGCTTATGGGCCTCGAAGCCCCTGTTCCTTTTCCTTACGTCCGCCCCACCGAAGCCTCCATCATGGGCGGCGGCGTTTGGCAGGATAATTTCGACGGCACATACACGCAGCTCGACGACAACTACTACGTCCCGGCCACGGGTTACGGCTATCTCGATCTCTACAACATGGGCCTCATCTCTGCCGCCGAAGTCCCTGACTTTTTCCTCCTCCGCAATCTCAAACCCGTTGGCACAGACGCCAACGGCCATCGCATCTTCAAAGCTGACCGCACCAAAATCACCATTCAGGACGTCATCGCCGCCGAAGGCCCGCGCACGCCTGACGTGGACCACTCTCAGCGCCAGTTCAATACCGGCATGGTCATCATCGTCCAGCACGGACAGAAGCCCAGCGAGCGGCTCATCAACGAGACCAACGGCATCCGTGAACAATGGATGAAGTACTTCTCCATCGCCACCGGCCGCCGCGCCTCCACGACCACGAATCCTAATTAGTGGCACAAGCTTCAGCCTGTGTGTCTTTGTCTAGGTGACGACGGGCTTCAGCCCTAGGCCTCTTTCATATGTGACAAGACCGTAGGGGCGGCTTTACGCCGCCCGCCTTTGCTCTTTCGGGTGCCCCATCCTTCGTGTCCGCGCTGCTCCCGCAGCGCAAGTTGAAAAAGGCGCGAAGGGTGGGGTCTTTGTTTTTGCACTTGTACGGGCCGGCTTTTGGACCAGGCCGCGCTGCTGTTCAAGTTGTCATTCCGAGGAAAGAATGCGGCGAGCATCCGACGTGCCTGCCTGCCGCAGGCAGGGAGCCTGCTGTTGCTTCCGCAGCGGTGGGTTTATCCTGCCAGCCCTCTGATTCTTACTTTACTGCGCGCCCAGTTGCGTCAAAGCCTGCCTGATCCAAACCTTTACCGTCTCCGCATTCTGATGTTGCCCGGTGCTCCACCGCGCCATCGCCTGCTGCAAAGGCACGATCGCGCGCTTGTCCTTGAGCATCGCCAGCGCCGCGCTGACCTGCATCACAATCTGCCCGTTGTCGTCCGCAAGGCTCGCAATTAACGGCTCAACGGCGCGCGCATCTCCGATTTTGCCCAGGGAACTTGCGGCCGTCGAACGCGGCCCGGCATCATTCGCTGGATTCTGCATATAAGAAATCAGCGCAGGCACCGCGCGCGTATCGTGCGCTTCGCCCAGCGCATAAATCACTCCAGGATTCTTCGGCATTGCCGCAATCATCGCGTCAATCGCCTTGGGATCATGCGACGCTACCAACGCATCCAGCGTGTCCATGCTTGCATTCTTGTTGGTCGCCATCGCTATAAGTTCCGGTGGGGCAGGGAAGTCAGAAAACGCTTTAAGTGCGGATGCCGCGTAGAGGTGACCCGTGTCATCCATGTCGTTCAAGAGTCCTGCCAGCAGCGGAATCGCCCGCCGATCTCCCAGAAGTCCCAGCGCTCCAGCGGCGCTGCGTCGCGTCCAGCGATTTTGCGACTTCAAACGCTCAGCCAGCGGCCCGAACGCGCCGGGGTTCTTCGTTTCCGCCATCGCGTCCATCAGGCTGGACTCCAAGAGCGAATCCTGTGGCCCTGGCCCCGGATTCACCGCCTGCAGCGCCTTTAGAATCGGTGCAAAGGCATCCTTGTCCGGGCGCTTCTGCAGCGTGCACGCAAGCCCCTCTGCGACGTCTTGCGACGGCTTTCCGTTTCTGGCTTGCAAGGCTTCCAGAAACACAGGCGTGCTGTCCGGACTGCAAATCGTTCTCAGCGTTACCAGCGCCTCCGCTCTGATCTCCTGTGAGCTTTGCTGATCGCGATAAATCTTCGTCAGCGCCGGGACCGCCGCATCCGTCGGTGTCTGTTGCAGCGCATCCACCGCTGCAAGCCTCACCGACGCGTCGGAATCGCTCAGCGCCGCGACGACAATCGCGCTGTCATTTTGATCGCTCGAACGCATATCTCCGATTGCCCCCACGGCAGCCGCCCTCACCTGCGGAGATGAATCCTTCGCCGCCTTTCGCAACGCGTCGAGCGCCGTATCTGGATTCGATGGAGTGTCCTGCCCGCTCATAGATGGTGCATTCAATGTTCCCAGCGCGGAGGCCGCCGCAGTTCTCACGCTCGCATCCGCGTCACTCACTAGCGGCGCAATTTTTGTATTTGCATCCATATCATCTGCGCCGACTCCCTTGATGAATTCGATTTTCTGCGCCGGCGTTTGCGGCGACTTGTTTTCGGCGGCTGGCTCGGCCGGAGCCATGGACAGGTAGTTCTTGGCAATTTCCTGGATCTCTGCATTCGGTGAATGCACTGCCGCGCGCATGAACCGCGTTACGCGTGGACGGTCGACCGTCGCAAGCATTTGCGCGATCTTCACCATCGTCGCACTGGGCGCCTTCGCTTGATACGCCGCAATCAGCGGCTCAATGATTCCCCCGCAATCAATCTGCTCTTCTTTGCCATTCCACGTCGCAAACCACTGCCTTGCCGCCCCGCGAATTCTTTCGTCCGGATCAACCGCTGCATCCGACGCCAATTGCGTCTCCGCACGCGCCACCTGGTCAGGGTCTGTCATGTACAGAAGCCCTTGCGTCCCCATTTCGTGCTTGCACGCGTCGTCGCTCTGCACCGATTCGACCAACTGGCGTGCGCCGATCTGATGCATCCAGTTCAGCACGCCCGCAGCCCAGTCTGCGTAGTTGTCATTCGTCTCGGTGCAGTGCGCGACCAGCGCGTCCGCTGCGGGCTGACCCAGATGTGAAAGCTGTAGATTGATCTCGCCTACGTCGGCGACGCTGCCACTCCACGGACGCATCGCGAAAAACACAGGAATCTTTTTTGTGTCGTCGTACTTGGCGAGGACTTCCACGAGATCGTCGCGATTCGTTCCTTGCGATGCGGGCAATTCCTTCAGCAGTGAGGGTAGCAGCGCCGGATCGGGGTGCTGCAGCAGATCGGCCTTCGCCGCACTTCGCACGGCCGCGTCCTTGCTGAAGAGCCGCTGGATGCGCGCGTCTTGTTGCTCGCCCTGCGCTCGTGTGGCCACTCCCCAGGCACATACCACCGCAATCACCGCAAAAAACGCCCCGGCTGCGGCCTTCCACTTCTGTGGCCTCGATCCGATTCGCATAGAGATGCTCCTCAAGTGGTAGTTGCTAAACCGTTGTGTTCCTTGGTAAGGACTTATCTCAGGGCCTTATTTGCATACAGAATAATCCAGCGGCCGCTGCGGGCGATTACCAGATCCTTTGACTTGCTGTCGAATGCATCACCTCTCTATTTTTCTCTCCAATCGATAACCGAGTGGAATGGCCTGGTACTATAACCCGGTTTTTGGCGAGAATTTCGAAATTGGCCTGGTCGCCTCCTTACGCCGGCTCCCCAGTCTGAGTGCCGCCATGGGCCGCAAATTTGCGTTTTCCCTAAGGAATTCGCAAATTTCGAAATTCCGCACTCGCGAAAAACGCCAAAAACGTCATTTTTGAATGGCCTGCCTTGTCTCTCAATCTCGGGGTGTTTTTTGGGCGGGAAAAAGACAATTTGGCCTGTTCTAGTACTAGCTTGATTTCGCTTTACTTTCGCTGCCTTGCCTTCGCCGTCCGCCTGCGATAGATTACCCGCCTTTCACGGAGACTCGCCATGCCCGCCGCAAAACCGCGAATGAAAATTCTTTTGCGCCGCGCCGCCATTCGCAAGCGCGTGCTCGCCGTGGCTCGCGAAATCACGCGCGACTTTCGAGGCCAGCGCGTTCACCTGATCGGCGTGCTCAAAGGCGCGTGCATTTTTCTTTCGGATTTGATCCGCGAAATCAATTTGGAAACTTCGATCGATTTCATGGCCGTCGCGAGTTATGGAAAAAGAAAAGAATCCTCCGGGCAAGTTCGCTTGAACAAAGATCTCGATAGCAGCATCGCCGGATTGAACGTAATTTTAGTGGAAGATATTTTGGACACTGGCCTCACGCTGACTTATTTGCGCAGAATTCTTCTTCAGCGAAAGCCGCGCACGCTGAAAATTGCTGCGCTTCTGGACAAACCGTCGCGGCGCATAAAAAATATTCGCGCTGACTACGTCGGGTTTACAATTCCAAATGAATTTGTTGTTGGCTACGGGCTCGACTGCGGCGAGCGCTACCGCAACTTGAAGGATATTTGCGTCATCGACGCGCCGCACGAATAGCCTCTGCATTTCGATTTGTCATGCGTCCAGAAAACATCGCCGCGCTCATCGACCACACGATCCTGAAACCGGAGACAACTTCCGCGCAGGTTCGCCAGCTCTGCGAAGAAGCGCTGCAATACAAATTTGCGTCCGCGTGCGTTAATCCCTTTTTTGTGCCGCTCGCAGCGGAACTTGTGCGTGGCTCGGCTGTTAAAGTTTGCAGCGTCGCGGGTTTTCCTCTCGGTGCGACCACCACCGATGCGAAAGTGTTCGAAGCGCAGGAAGCGATTCAGCATGGCGCGCACGAAATCGACATGGTGATGAACGTCGGTGCGCTGAAGTCCGGCGATGATACGTCCGTGGAAGACGACATTCGCCGCGTCGCCGACGCATGCCATCGCGGAAATGCGATCTGCAAAGTGATTCTGGAAAATTGCCTTTTGACCGACGAAGAAAAAATCCGCGCGTGCAAAGTCGCTGTGCGCGCCGGCGCAGATTACGTGAAAACTTCCACAGGATTTAATGCAAACGGAGCGACGGTTGACGATGTTGGACTGATGCGCGCGACCGTCGGACCAAAAATCGGAGTGAAGGCTTCTGGCGGAATTCGCACACTCGAAGATTTGCAGAAAATGGTGGCCGCCGGCGCAACGCGCATCGGCACGAGCAGCGGCGTGAAAATCATCCAACAATTCAGCGCCGCGCACTAAGCGCAGAGTTCACGTGCGGAGCTGGCGTTTGCGTCCTGCGAGCGCTATCACCATAAGGACAATGGTTGCCGCCAGATAGAATTTCGGTATTCCCGCGGCAATCGCCGCGGGCGTTACGCCCATGAAATCGAGTTGTGCCACTGCGTGCAGCGGACCGATGTACCAGAGCAACAGATAGACAATTTCAAATAGCTTGCTAGACCCGCTCCAAACGCCCAGGGCAAGCGCCAGCGAGGGAATGAGGAGCGCAGCGACGAGCCACGCGAACAATTGACCGGTATCGCCGGCAAGCAGGAATCGAATTGCGCATCCACTTCCCGTGACCATGGCAACAAATACTCCGGCGAGCCATGCGGCAGGGAGTTGCCGCGCCGAGGTGCGAGGAGAAGAAAATATTAACGCGGACGTTTCCATGCGCGTTTCGCGCGTGCCCATTGCCGACCACAGCAATAGAGGCCAGATCCACGCGAAGATGAGTATTTGGCCTCGCACGGCAACGGGGACTGCGAGTTCCGCGATGATGAGCCCCAGCGCAACCACATACCACCACCAGCGCTGTCCTTTGAGCATCAACTTCACTTCAGCGGCAACCATCGTTCCGAAGCGGAAACGCTGCGCCGCTGGCACGAGCCGGGCTGCAGAGAAAGTTTCAATGGGAGTTCGCGTGCTGTCCGCGACCTCGTTTGCCAATGGAGCCGCGAAAGGATTTTGCAAAAGTGGCGTTCCTCGCGCGGGATCGAACCGGTCAAAGAGCGCCGCGGCGAGAAGCGTGACTCCGACCGCGATGCTGAGCCAGAACAGCCGGCTGAGAAGTATTTCGGAGGTCCATTGGAATCCATTCCATTGAAAAATATGCAGAGCGGCATCTTGGAGACTTCCTACGGTAAGCGAAAAGCCCATGATGACTGCGCCCGGGTATGCTGCTTTTGCGGCCGCTGCCAAACTCGCATCGAGCGTAAATCCACCCGTCCAGTCGAGAAACGGGTGAGGAGTTTGAGTGAAAAACTGAACGACGCCGAGCAAAAGCAAGCCGTTCCACAGGAAGAAATACACTACGTTTCCGAGGCCACCTCGCAGGACGCCATTTGTTTCGAAAACCAAGGCCAGCGCCGAGACAACGGCGATTGCCGGCACGGTCAAGAAAAAGAAGGGCGAGAGCAGTGGCAAGACGTGAAAACCGGAATGGTCCCCCACGAGAAAGTACATCGCCACAGCTGCTACGGCCATGACGGTGACCATTGCAAGAAGCACAGCAAAATTGCTCAGAGATTTTCCGGCGCAATAGCTGATGCGCGCCATCGGAGTGGCGGCGAGGATTTGTCCGACGCGCGTGCGGCGATCGCGATCGAGGGAGTTTTTCACGATATAGAAGCCGGCGAGGGAAAGAAAAATCGAAGTTACGTAAGCCATGAACCCGCCGATGTAAGCGGCGTTGTGCGCGCCACGGTATTTATCCAACTGCAAGACGATTCGGCCGGTAGCCCCCAGATAACCGAAATACAAAGTGAATCCGAGCGTGACCAGGAAACTGTAGCGGCGCACGCGTTCGAGGAAATCCGCTCGCGCGAGTTGATAAATCACGCGCACCCGGTTTACGGTCACGCAGCCGCTCCAGCGCGATGGGCTGAAAGACATTTCAGATACGCGTCTTCCAGTGTCGGAGCGACGGAAATAGCATTCGCTGCGGGCTGAACCTCCGCGATCACGCGGACCTGCACGCCATCGGCGCGGCGCGCGGTTGAGCTCACCAGAAAGCGCTGCTTCGCTTCCGGCAACTCACTACTGGAAAGCGTCCACTCCCAAGTTTTTCCTTCGACGGTGTGCAGCAGATTTTCGGGCGGCGCATGCGCAACCAATATTCCGCCGGCAATGATGGCAATGTCGGTTGCGACCGCTTCTATATCGGAAACGATGTGCGTGGACAGGATGACCATGCGATCGCCGGAAAGTTCCGAAAGCAAATTGCGGAAGCGCACACGCTCTTCCGGGTCGAGGCCTGCGGTGGGTTCATCTACGATCAGAAGCTGCGGGTCATTCAGCAGTGCCTGCGCGATGCCGAGACGCTGCTTCATTCCGCCGGAATACCCGCCGAGCGGCCGCTTGCGCACTTCGCTGAGATTGACCATGACGAGGAGTTCTTCGATGCGCCGTCGCGCGGGTTTGGTATCCAACCCTTTGACGGCCGCAAGATAATCGAGGAATTCCATTGCATTGAGGTGCGGATAGACGCCAAAGTCCTGCGGCAGATAGCCGAGCACTGCGCGGACCGAATCGGGCTCGCGCAAAATGTCCGTGCCGTTCCAGCTTACATTTCCAGATGTCGGGCCAGTGACGGTGGCGAGGATGCGCATGAGGGTGGACTTTCCCGCGCCGTTAGGGCCGAGCAGCCCGAGCACGCCAGAGCCTACTTCGAGCGTGAAGTCGCGCAACCCCCAGACGCTTCGTCCGTACTGCTTGCTCACTTTGTCGATCCGCAGTTGCATCCTCGTGAATCCTTCCGCGATGGCAATGGTTCGTGCAGGCTTTCTTTGAGGAAGGACAATCTCGCAACAGAGTTGCGCCGTCAACCTAAAGTTCTGGGGACAGGCGAGCAGCGACTCAGGGAAAGAAGAAAGGGCGATGGGCCATTCAATTTGAATTTTCGACAGTGGCGTTGAGTTTTTCGCACTTCGGTAAATTCCAGGCAAACATGAAGTGAACCGCCTGTTATAATTGTGCATTCATCGCGCGCTGCGGCGCACACAGCTGAGTCGCGGTGTGCAAAAGTGTCATCAGATATGAGAGATATGGACCCTACAAAACCAATTGCCGCTTCGGAGCTGCCGGCTGAAGTTCTGTCGAAGATGGCGGAGATCGGCGAGACGATCAACGCGTCGCTCGACTTGGATGAAGTGTTGTCGCACGCTGCGGCGCAAATCAAAAGCCTCATCGATTACGAAGTTTTTGCGGTGGCGTTGCTGGACGAAGATTCGCGCGAGCTGCAGTTCCGCTTTGCGATCGGGCACCGGCACGAGGTTGTGGAAAACTGGCGCATTCCGATGGGGCAGGGAATTATCGGAACGGCGGCGGCGACGGGGAGGCCCGTACGCGTGAGCGACGTGCGTCAAGATCCGCGATATTTGAACGCGCTGGACTCGGTGCAGTCGGAACTGGCGGTGCCGCTTGTGCTTCAGGGACGCATGGTTGGCGTGCTGGACATTGAAAGTTCGCAGCGGGATTACTTCACGCGGGACCAGCAAAACATTTTGGTGATGCTGGCGACGCGAATTGCGAGCGCGATTGAAAATGCACGGCTGTTTGAGCGCGCAAAGCGTCAAGCGGACACGCTGATGCTGCTGAATGAAGTGGTGCGCGAAACGAATTCGGTGCTGGACGTGGAGGAAGTGTTGCGGCGCGCGGCGGAGATGGTGAAGCGCGTAATCGACTATCAGATTTTTGCAATTCTGCTCTATGACGAACAGGCGCGCGTTTTCCGGCACAAGATCAACGTGAAATTCGGGCAGCGGATTCAGGAGCGTTCGGTGGTCGCGCCGCACGAAGGAATTGTGGGCGCGGCGGCGACGTTGCGGCGGCCGATCGTGGTGCCGGATGTGTCGTTTGATCCGCGCTACATTTCGCTGAATGCGGAGACGCGCTCGGAGCTGGCAGTTCCGCTGTTGTTCAAAAATCGCGTCATCGGCGTGTTGGACATTGAAAGTCCGCAACTGAATTACTTCACGCCGGACCACGTGCAGGCGCTTTCGATTCTCGCATCGCATCTGGCGGTGTCGATCGAAAATGCGCGGCTGTACGAGCAAGTGGCGAAAGACGAAGCGCGGATGGAGCGCGATCTGACGTCGGCGCGGCGCTTGCAGTCGGCGCTGCTGCCGCCGGTTCCGGCGAAAGAATATGGGTTGGACATCGCGGCGCGCGTGGTGTCGTCGCGCGAACTGTGCGGCGATTTGTACGATTTTCTTCCGCACAATTCCGGCGAGCTGGACATCGCGCTGGGCGACGTTAGCGGAAAGGGAAGCGCGGCGGCGCTTTACGGCGCGGCGGGCGTGGGAATTTTGCGCAGCCTTTCGCCGCAGCGGATGACTCCCGCGAAGACGCTAGAGAAATTGAATCAGATCATCTGCGAACGGCGCATCGAAGGACGGTTCATGACGATGTGCATTCTGGGATGGCATCCGGCGTCGCGCATGCTGCGCATCGCGAACGCGGGGCAGGAGCAGCCGCTGATTTTCCAGAACGGCAAATGCGAGAAAATTCCACTCGCGGGATTTCCCGTTGGGATGTTCGACGATTCCACATACGACGAGATGCGGTTGGTGCTCGCGCCGGGCGACACCGTTGTGCTGTATTCGGACGGCGTGACGGACGTACAGGACGCGAAGGGGGAGTTCTACGGCTGGCAGAAACTGCGCGACGCGGTTACAGCAAACGCGCAACTTTCGGCCGCGGAGATTGCCGACGCGCTGCTCGTGGACGTGGACCACTTTTCCGGCGGAGCGCATCCCTTCGATGACCGCACACTCGTTGTCCTAAAAGTGATATAAGAATTCCCCGGATGACGACGCACATTTCCCCGAAAATGCAGGACCCTGCAGAGAGTACGCCTGGCTTTTCGTATGCGCGCGGCGCGCTTGCGTGCGAATCCGTTTCGATGACGGCGATTGCGGAACGCGCAGGGACGCCGGTATACGTGTACAGCCGCGGCGCGTTCACGTCGGCGTATCGCGAAATGGATCGCGCGCTGGGAAATTTGCCGCACAGAATCTGTTATGCAGTGAAGGCGAATTCGAATCTCGCGGTGCTGCGGGCGTTTGCGCGGCTGGGCAGCAATTTCGATATTGTTTCCGGCGGGGAGCTTTTTAGGCTGCGCAGCATCGGTGTACGCGGCGAGCGCATTATTTTTTCCGGCGTGGGGAAGACGCGCGAGGACATTCGCGAGGCGCTACGCGCGAGGATTTTGACGTTCAACGTGGAGTCGGAGGCGGAATTGGAAGTGCTGATGAGTGAGGCGTCGCGCGCGCGGAGGGCCGCGGCGGCTGCGATTCGCGTCAACCCGGATATCGAAGCGGGCGGGCATCCGCACATCGCGACGGGACATCACCGGCACAAATTCGGAATTGACTGGGCGGAGGCGCGGAGGCTTTATCTCCGGCACGCGCATTCGCTGTGGATCGAGTGGCGAGGAATCAGCAGCCACATCGGGTCGCAGATTACGAAGGCGGCGCCGTTCCGGCGCGCGGCGTCGCGACTGGCGAAGTATTTTGTGGAACTAAGCGGCATGGGAGTGGCGCTGCGGTCGCTGGACATCGGCGGGGGATTGGGA
>DATFQU010000294.1:0-11142 GCA_035264005.1 Candidatus Acidiferrales bacterium | reverse complement strand
GTGATTTTCTTTGAGAGGTCGCCGGTGGCAATCGCGGTTGAAACTTCGGCGATGTTGCGCACTTGGGCGGTCAGGTTGCTGGCCATCGAGTTGACCGAGTCGGTCAAATCCTTCCACGTGCCCGCGACGCCGGGGACGACTGCCTGCCCGCCAAGCTTTCCGTCCGTACCGACTTCGCGCGCCACGCGCGTCACCTCCGACGCGAACGCGCGCAACTGGTCGACCATCGTGTTCAACGTGTCTTTCAGTTCGAGAATTTCGCCCTTCACGTCGACCGTAATTTTGCGCGAGAGGTCGCCGCGCGCCACGGCGGTCGCCACTTCGGCGATGTTTCGCACTTGGCCCGTGAGGTTGCTAGCCATAAAGTTGACGCTGTCGGTGAGGTCTTTCCACGTGCCTGCGACTCCCGGCACTTGTGCTTGTCCGCCGAGTTTTCCTTCGGTACCGACTTCGCGCGCCACGCGCGTCACTTCGCCCGCGAACGCGTTGAGCTGGTCTACCATGGTGTTGATAGTGTTCTTCAGTTCGAGAATTTCGCCCTTCACGTCCACAGTGATTTTGCGCGACAGGTCGCCGCGCGCCACGGCCGTCGTCACTTCCGCGATGTTTCGCACTTGGCCAGTCAAGTTTCCGGCCATCGAATTGACCGAGTCGGTCAAGTCTTTCCACGTGCCGGCCACGCCCGGCACGTTGGCCTGTCCACCGAGGCGCCCTTCGGTACCGACTTCGCGCGCCACGCGCGTCACTTCTCCCGCGAACCGGTTGAGCTGATCCACCATGGTGTTGAGCGTTTCTTTGAGCTGGAGGATT
Organism: Candidatus Acidiferrales bacterium; assembly: GCA_035264005.1. Taxonomy (GTDB): domain Bacteria; phylum Acidobacteriota; class Terriglobia; order Acidiferrales; family UBA7541; genus DAHUXN01. The sequence continues at coordinate 10,332 of DATFQU010000294.1, read as the reverse complement.
TCGCCGCGCACGTCGACGGTGATCTTGCGCGAGAGGTCGCCGGTCGCGATGGCAGTCGCCACTTCGGCGATATTACGGACCTGGCCTGTCAAGTTACTGGCCATGAAGTTCACGTTGTCGGTGAGGTCTTTCCACGTGCCGCCCACGCCGAACACTTGCGCTTGTCCGCCGAGTTTTCCTTCGGTACCGACTTCGCGCGCCACGCGCGTCACTTCGCCCGCGAACGCGTTCAACTGGTCCACCATCGTATTAATGGTGTCTTTCAATTCCAGAATTTCGCCCTTCACGTCCACGGTGATCTTGCGCGAGAGGTCGCCGCGCGCCACAGCTGTCGTCACCTCCGCGATGTTGCGCACTTGCGCGGTCAGGTTGCCGGCCATCGCGTTGACGGAGTCGGTCAAGTCCTTCCACGTTCCCGCGACACCCGGGACAACGGCCTGCCCGCCGAGCTTTCCGTCCGTGCCCACTTCGCGCGCCACGCGCGTCACTTCCGACGCGAACGAACGCAACTGATCCACCATGGTGTTGATGGCTTCCTTCAACTGCAGAATCTCCCCGCGCACATCGACGGTGATTTTCTTCGAGAGGTCACCGGTCGCAATCGCCGTCGCGACTTCCGCGATGTTGCGCACCTGGCCGGTCAGGTTGCTGGCCATCGAGTTCACTGAGTCGGTTAAATCTTTCCACGTACCCGCGACGCCCGGCACATGCGCCTGTCCGCCGAGCTTTCCATCCGTGCCCACTTCGCGCGCCACGCGCGTCACTTCCGCGGTGAACACACCCAATTGCTGAATCATGGTGTTGACGATGGTTGCTGATCGCAGGAATTCGCCTTCAAGTGGCCGGCCTGCTACGTCCAAACGCACCGTCTGCGTCAAATTGCCCTGCGCCACTGCGGCGATTGCGCGGGTCATTTCATTCGTCGGTCGCAGCAAGTCTTCCACCAGCGCGTTCACGGATACTTCCATCTCACCCCACGCGCCATGCGACCCGCGAAACTTCGCATGCTCGCGCGTCTTGCCTTCTTTTCCGATGGCTTGTCCAACGCGCTTGAGTTCCTGCGCCATCTGCTGATTGGCAGAGACGATCTCGTTGAATGTGTCTGCGACTTTCCCCGGTAGTCCGGTCCACGAACCCGGCAGGCGAACCGAGAAATCGCCGTCGCGCATGCTTTGCAATCCGGCAAGGATCAGCGTCAGATCGCCTTCGGCGACGTGACCATTTGCTTTGGCTGGGGCTTTTGCTTCGTGACCTGCTTTAGCGCCGCTGGCGCTAGCTTCGGCTCGGCTCATAAAACATCTCCTGAGCTACTTCGGTTCAGTCGGTGCGGCAGGTGCAGGTGGCTGGCCCGCTGCGTTGCTTCCGCCGTTCCAGGAAAATGAACGCCCCTGCATGACGGCATCGAGAGCAGTAAACAGGGACCGCGCTACCTGCGATTTTGTTACGTAGGCGCTTGCGCCAGCGTCAAGAGCGGCGGCGAGCATGTGCGGGGAATCGTGCTGGCTGAGGATCAATATCTTCGCTTCAGGCCGTTCGCTGCGGATCATTCGGGCGGCCTGCAGGCCATCCATCTGCGGCATGCTGACGTCCATCACCACAATGTCCGGACGCAACTCCTTGGCCTTTTCAACAGCCTCCATGCCATTGACGGCTTCGCCGGTGATGTCCAAGTCCTTGCGGGATTCGAGCAGTGAGCGGAGTCCTCTGCGGAATATCTCGTGGTCATCAACAATCAGGATACGGGCTCGGTCCATCCCTCACCAGGGTTGGGTACTGGAATCAGGACTCATCAGGACTGCATGCCTAGGCGACTGACATGCAGAAGAGGAGACAGTAGAAGTTTTATAAAAATACCGCTAAAAGGCATATCAGGGAAAACACGTACAAACGGTTCGGAAATATCTGTACACGAGAGACCTTGCAAAATAATCTCTGTCAAAACAAAAGAGTTATTGGGGCGCGTCTTACGCTTTCAACTCGGGGTGCTTGAGGTGGAACTTGGTCGTGTTCTGGTAAGCCCGCGCCAGGCACAGGAGCTTCGCTTCGCCGTAAAGCTGACCTAGAAAGGTCAAGCTGACCGGCGTATTCGGCCCGCCGTAGTTCCCGACCATTCCATCCTGGCCCTTCCTCGCCGGAGGAGCGTCTTCGCCTCGCAAGCCGTTCGGCAAAATCAGCGCCGGGTGGCCGGTAAGGTTCGTGACGGTGAGCTGCTGGCCATTTGTGGGCGCGACAATCACGTCGAAGCCTTCGAGCGCCTTCGCCACCTGCTGCATAGCCATGAATTTCGCGCGATTCGCCTGCACGTATTCCACAGCCGGAATAAACCGCGCCGCACGAAACGTATTCGGCCAAGCGCTGGCGCTTTGATCGGTCATCAGTTTGTCGCGGCCGCTGCGCGTCAGTTCGTCAAACGCTGCCGCCGCTTCCACGTCCAGAATCCTCACCATCGGGTCATACGGCATTTTGGGCAGCTCGACCGGGGTCATCTGCACGCCCATCTTCCGCAGCGTCGCCAGCGCAGCGTCGTTGAATTTCTGATCGTGCTCAGCCGCAGCGATGAACTGCTCTTTCTGCTCGTCCGTCATGCCGCGGAAACTCTTCATGCGGTCTTCGAGGGCCGCGCGGTCGAACTTGAATTCCGATTCGAGGAACCCCACGCGATACTTCCGCCAGTCGTCCTGCGAATTCCAATTGAACGCCGCTGGTTGCACCGAACGATCTTCGCCGTCCGGACCCTGGATCACTTCGAGCACGAGCGCACAATCTTCGACGGCGCGGCAAATCGGCCCGAGCTTGTCCTGACTCCACGAGAGCGCCATCGCTCCCGTGCGCGGCACGTGGCCGAACGTCGGACGCAAACCCGTGCAGCCGCAGCGCGTGCTCGGCGAAGAGATCGAACCGAGCGTTTCCGAGCCAATCGCGAATCCCACGCATCCGGCTGCGGTTGCCGAAGCTGGCCCCGCCGACGAACCGCTCGATCCCTGATCCGGATTCCACGGATTGCGCGTCACGCCGCCAAACCAGATATCACCCTCCGCGAGCGCGCCGAGCGTCAGTTTTGCAACGAGGACTGCGCCGGCTGCGTCGAGGCGCTTCACCACCGTCGCGTCCTCGTCGATGGTTTGGTCTTTGTACGGCGCCGCACCCCACGTCGTTTTGTAACCCTTCACTGCCAGCAAATCTTTCGCGCCCCACGGAATTCCATGCAATGGCCCGCGATATTTTCCGGCCGCGATGGCGCGGTCGGCTTCTTTCGCCTGCGCCAAAGCGCGATCTTCCGTCAGCGTGATGACGAAAAAGAGAATCGGGTCATAGCGCTTCAGGCGCTCCAGATACATCTGCGTCAGCGCTGTGGACGAAATCTTGCGCGACCTCAACAGCTCGGCCAGATCGCGTATATTCGAAAACGCAACATCCTCAATATTTTTCGGAGCGCGGAGCGCAGGAAGCGCCGGCGACATCTGCATCGGCCGCTTCACTTTTTCGAGTTTCGCATCTGTCGTGATGAAAGGATCGAAAACCATCGCGGGCTGCACACCGTTTTCCATGTGCAGGTTGTAAATGTCTTCGTAACCTTTCGCGGCGTCCTGCAACGAGCGCAGCATCATTTCGCGGTCGTCGTCGGGAATCGGTACGTCGGCGATCACCGCAGCCTGGCTGATCATGTCCACAGTGATCTTCTTCGGCTCGCCCTCGGCTATCGCCCAGAGCACGCCCGGAAATAGCGTCCCGGCAAGCCCTAATTTTGAACATGCACTCAAGAAACTTCGGCGATCGGTTGCAGGTGTTTGCATCAGCTGGCCTCGGCGAGATCGTTTGTGTTCAAGATTTGCGCGAGTATGCCGCGCGAACTGCTTCGTGAATCTCGGCGCGCATTTTCCAATTCCACGCGCCGTGAGTCAAGCAAAAGACCGTGCGGCTTTTACAAATTCAGAAATGTTTATTGCACTTCGACGGTCAGCGTAGCGGATTTTTTCTGGCCGCTGGCGTCGACGGCGGTGAGGGTGTACGTCGTGGTCTTCTTTGGTTCGACGGGAATGCAGCGGTTCAGCGAGACCCAAGTGGCTTCTGGCAATTTCGGGGTGATATCAACGGTTTTCGCGTTGGAGACGCCGTAGCAAACTTGCACCGTATCGCCCCGCTGAATCGCCCCCGGCGAAGCGTAGAAATTCAGAATCTCGAAACTGCTTCCGCCGAAGGACTCGGCAATCTTTCGCGCCTGCTCGCGCTTCTGCTCCGCGGCCTTCGCTTCGTAGTCTTTTTCTTGCTGCCATCGGGAATAGAAAATCCCGCCCACAACCAGCGCGGCAATGATCACGATGATCCAAGAAAACGTGAAAACCTTTTTGACGGCGGATTTTTCTTCAGAGCCGCCGGAACCGCTCGCTTTTTGATCGTCGCCAAACATCGCCAGACTCTCACTTCGTCCTACTGATATTTGATGCTCGTGGCCCGTGCTTCCGTTTCGCCGCTCAGCCAAATATACAGTAAAGCATGCGGATTCGGAGGCGGCCACGACATGGCGATTTTCAGCGTCTGCTCCTGCGGTTCTCCCGGCACGGGAGTGGGGATGTCCTGCACAGGCTGGGCAGCCTTTCCGTCCCAGCCGGTCTTTACGATGGTCTGAAGATCCTCGCCGGTCAAAATTCCGGCGTAGAGCGAGTCTCCGAGCTTTTCGTCCGTCAGCGAAAACTTGTCGATGCGCGGAACGCGAATCACGCGCCCCAGCGAAAACGGATCCGACGTTCCCGTGTCCGCTTCTGTGAGCGTCGCCATAAGCTCGCAGCCCGATTGTCCAATGCTTCCGGCATTCACCGACAGAAAAAGCGTACCGTCTCCAGCGGAGTCGAGTTCATTTGCGCCGTTGCGCTCACCGGGAGTGAGATTCAAGTCCTGCAACGTGTCGTCCGGCGATTCGCATTCCAGATGGAGATGCGCGCGCGAATCGAAATGCTCTCCTTGAATTGCGAAACTCACTTCCGAGCCCGCCGGAATTTCCTTTTCGCGCAACGCGACGCCTTCAGCGCCGGCGAATGATTTCCTTGCGCTCAGAATTTTCGGCCGCGGCCCCGCTACGCGCAACGCGCCGGTAATCTCGAGCGGCTTCTCTAGTCCGGCGACGAAAACTTCGGCATTGATCAGTGCGCCTTGCTTCGCTTTCTGACTAAGGTGAATCGTCGCTTCGCGTTCCGCGGAGTCCGTTGCATTCGCGTTTGGCGACCCGAGCGTCCAAGTCGCGTCCTCGCTAGTAATCTTTTCGATGTTACCGAGTGCAGTTCCCCGCAAATCGACGGTTTGTTCCGCCTGCCCGAGGTTGACACGCAGCGGCAGCCCTTCAAGCACAGGATTCGCCGGATGAACTGTCACTGGAATGTCCTTGGTTTTTCCGTTCAGTTGGCTGAGCCGCAGCAAATACGAGCCCGCTTCGAGGTGCGAAGTATTCACGTCCGCCGACAGTGTTTTCTGCAAGCCGCCCTCTTCGCCTTCCGGCAGTGAAAACGGCAGCTTCGCTGCGAACGGATCCTCTTCTGTCTTGGCCTTCGGCGTGCGCATCAGCGTCACCGCATTCACAAATTCAAAATCCGGCCCGCTCAGTCGTAGCTTCACGGGCCCAGCCCCGCTCACTAGCTCGTCGCGAGATGCCGTCGAAAGCGCGGCCGTCGAATAATCCGCAAAATTCGTCAAGTCAACGTCTCCGCCGACCGTCACGGGCGTCCAGTCCCACTCGGCAACCAAGTGATAGTCTCCCGGCGCGAGCGTCATGTGCGTCAGGTCGAGGGACAGCAAATCATCCTGCGCGCCCAGTGTCACCTTGACAGGAACAGCAACGTCGGTTGCGCCGGCAACTAGGTGCCACTCGCGCACGCGCGGCACCAGCTTCAACTGCGAGATCGTCGCGCAGGTCAGCTTCACGTCCGACTTCCAGCCGAGCGGAATGTGAACCGTCTCAGGCCTGTGCATCGCCGGCGCCTCCGAATTCGTCACGGGCAGCGCCCACAGATACGCAACTCGCGTGTGCTGTTTTGCCGCAGCCGCCGGAGGTTTTCCTGTGCACAAATCCATTCCGGCTCGGACAGTTGGCAGCGGCTGCGCAAACGCCGCGCGAAATTCCGCGCGCGGGAACATCAGCGTGTGCAACTCACTCAACAGGACCGTTCCGCCCGCCACAATTCCGAACTGCGGCCCCATGAAAAACGTCGCCACTGACGCCGCCACTCCCGTCGATTGCGCCGTCATGGACGTTTGCGCCAGCGGATCACTCGAAAACGCCGGATTGACCGCGTGCAAAAGCACCTCGGTCTGCTGGTCAGGCGTCTCGCTGCTGCTCACGGCCGGCATGGACACGCCATACTGCGAAGAAAATTCCGCGAGCGACGCCTGCAAGTTGCCCGTGCCCGGCGCCGATTGCTGATACTTCGAAAGCACCTGCACCAGACCTTCCATCTTCGACGTCTGCTCAACGTAGTCGGTAAGCTTCAGCGCCAACTCAGGATTATCTTTCACCAGCTTGTCGATTTTGTGCTCACTCAATCCGTCCGGCCCGTACACCAAACCGACCACCGATGCGCGCACCGGCACGGTCCATTCCTGCGCGACGCTCGCGGGCTTCACCTCGAGCACTTCGATTTTTCCCGCGTCGCTTCCTGTGGCCGAAGCCAGCAGAATCGCAACTCGTGACGGCCCTTTGGGCTTTTCCAGTTCGTCCGGTTTCTGCGCCTTGACGTCCTTTGCTTTCGCACTCTTGGTGTTTGTTGCGTTTTTACCGGCAGCCTTCACCGGCTCGTACTCCAGCTTGTCGCCCGGCTCGATCAAGTTCATTTCACTAATCGGCAGCACTTCACCACCCTTTGGCGACTTAACCAGCAGATTGAATGCAGTTACGGGCTTGCCCGCTGGACACGATTGAGGAGCAGCAGCCAATGATGGGCCAACTGCGAAGCTCAGCGCCAGAAGAAAAGAACCAATTCCCCGCATCCTCAAAAACCTTTCGTCAAGAATTTGCTTCATCATTTCGCTTGTGCCGTCGCGAGCAAGATTACCTCGTTGGACTTGCGCGTGATTCCCACAAGCTGGGGCGTGTAACGTGAGAACCCTGAGGTCGAAAGTTTCGATTCGGTATTCTACAGCGAAGTTGTACCGCTTTGTCCTGCGATGTGCACTACAAAATACGCCGCGCTGAATCGTTTAGTGCAACAAATAACTCACTTTGTTTTCGATTTGATGCTTTTCTTCCCATGCGCCGGAACTCTCGCCTGCTCGCCTTCCCACAAGCGAAATCCCCCGCGAAACGCATTGGCATTGTCGCCGAGTTCCGCGCCCTTCGGCAGCTCCTTCAATTTTTTCGCGTTGCCGCCGCCGATCACCACGTAGTCCGGCTCCAGCGCGGCACGCAACTTTTCGACAATATCGGCCACATGCCGCCGCCATTTTTTCCTGCCCGAATGTTCGAGTCCGCGCAAACCGATGTAATCCTCGTAGGTCTTTCCTTTTTTGTACGGCAAGTGCGCCAGCTCCATCGGCTCCACAACCCCGTCAACCACCATCGCGGAACCGAGTCCGGTACCGAGCCCGAGAAAGAGCATCCGGCCGCCGTGATAACTTCCGAGCGCCTGCATCGCCGCATCGTTGATAATCTTTACTGGACGGCCCAGCGCTTTGCTGAAATTGAATCCCACCCAGCCATGGGCCAGGTTGTGCGGCTCGTGCAACGGACGGCTCAGGACCACCGGCCCCGGATATCCCATTGAGACAAGGTCGTACTTCCAGCCCTTCGTCATGCGCTTCACGCCTTGGACCATTTTTTCCGGGGTCATTCTAGTGCCGGAAATCATCTTTCGCTCCGTACGCTGGCCCGTTGCCAACACCTTTACGTGCGTGCCACCTACGTCAATCACCAGAATCTTCCGGCCAGCTTTTTCGTGCTTCGCCGCATTTGCCATCAGGCTCAAATCCTCTCAGTGTAGTATTCCAGAAAAAGAGCAAATAAGAACTATGAACCGCTCATGCCCAAGGAAAAGCCGTTTCGTCCTCGGTCGGGCAGTGCCCCTCTACCATTCGCTCCCCCATTATGCTAGGGTATGCGCCTGGCTTTCGATTGGACTTCAGGGAAAGTCGATCGAAGAGCCGCCGGCTACGGGGAAAATGTTGGTTCGTCTTCGGAATTCGGGACCTCAGCACGAATTTCTAAACTGACAATTTAGGGCGCCGGCAAACTTCTTAAGCTATTGCAACGAAAAGGTCAGGCCATACTCGTATCGTGACTCATTCGGGGATACTGGAAGAATACGCAATGCGCAGGAAAGAGAACGCGGCGGCTCAAAAAGCCGCGCCCGCGAATCCTGATACTGGTCTAGGCCACTGGGCTCCTCGCGTGATCAAGGAGCGCAAAAAAGCGGCCAAGGAGTTGACGCCGGAGAACGTCCACGATCTGCGCACCGCCCTGCGTCGATGCCTTTCGATTGAAGACGCTCTTTCCCGTTTCGATCCGCACCCGGACTGGAAAAAACTGAAGCGCGCGGCAAAAAAACTCCTCAAGAGTTTGGGCGGCCTGCGCGATTCCGACGTTCTCCTCGAATGGCTCGATAAACTGGAAATCGCCAAAGACAGCACGGGCCTAGCACTTCGCAACTCCATTGCTGCAAAACGCGACATTTTCAAACAGGAAGCCATCGACGGCCTTAACAGCTTCGATCAGCAAAAGTGGAAATCTTGGGCCGAGCAACTGACTCCGCGTGCCGATTCATTTTCGCCGGACGGCGCGGAATTGCGCTACGTCGCGCTGGAACAGTGGCACGAAGCATACGAGCGCCATCGCTTCGCTATGCGCAGCCGCTCGAAGGTTGCTTATCACCGCACGCGTGTTGCGCTAAAGAAGCTACGCTACACCGCTGAGAATTTTCTGCCGGTGTTGCAAGCAAAGTGGGACGGTGAGCCGAAGGAATTGCAGAACCTGCTCGGCGAGGTTCACGATCTCGACGTGCTCTGGGGCAAGCTCGTGGCGCTGAAGCCCGCAATTGACCGGGAAGCGAAATCGTCGTGGAAGTCAGCGATCAACAGCGAGCGAAAAAAGCGCCTGAAACAATACGTATCGAAAACCTCGGGTAAAAAATCCCTCTGGGCCGCGTGGCGCGAACTGTTGCCGAGCGGCGCCGACTTGGAACGGGCCGCCGTCGCCGAGCTTGCGGCATGGTCACGCTTCCGCACTCCTGAATTTATCCGCCAGCGCCGCGTCGCGGCCTTGGCAGCGGATTTATTCGACTCTCTCGACGCGCGCGGCTTTACGGTGGGCTTGCCGACCGAGAGAGCGCGTTACATCGTTCAGGGTGCAGCTCTGCTGGAAGACTCCGGGCGCATCGACGGCGACAAGAGTCATCACAAGAATTCTTACCGGCTCATTCGAAAACTTCCGCTGCCACTCGGATGGAAACCTGCGGAATTGCAATTGATGGCAGTGGTCGCGCGTTATCATCGCAAGGCGTTGCCGCAGGCGAAACACAAGGAATTCAGCGTGCTTCCGTCGCCGCTTCAACAGGCAACGCTGCTTCTGGCGGGAATTTTGCGCCTAGCGAACGCTTTCGAACAGGCGCCTAACCTCATTCGCAAACTCCACGTGGACGTCACACTGGAAGGCCTTATGATTCGCGCTTATGGGTTCGACGGCGAGGAGCCGTTCCTTTCAAAGCTTGCTACCGCAAAGCACCTGCTCGAGATCGCGTGTCGCCGTGCGATTGTCATTACGCCAGGCGCAGCGGGCGCTCCGCTTCGCGTGGTTGAAGCGAAAGAACGGCCAAAAGAAAGAACCGACGCGGCGGATTAGTCCGCCAGAAAGCGCAGCGCTCTCCCCGAATAAACTCCAACGATGGTTCCGTGCGGCGGGGAAAACGATTCAATCTCGACCGAGCCAAGTCCAGATTTTTTCAACGACGTGACCGTCGTGTGGCAGCCAATCGTGAAAGCGATTATCTCGTCCAGATTCGGCGCGTGCCCGACGCACAGGACTTCATCGGCTTTCAGTCCCGAGAGTTCGTCGAACAAATCGGTCGGCTTCGCATCCGGCTTCAGGGCTTCGATCTGTCGCAATTTTTTCACTGGATAGCTGAGCGCCTCGCAGGCGATTTCCGCCGTTTGCACCGCGCGTAGCAACGGACTCGTCAAAATCACACTGGGTTTCAACCCCATCGCGTGCAATCCATGCGCTGCCGCTTGCGTCTTCGCAATTCCCTTGGGCGTCAGGAATCGGTCGTGTTCTGACGGGCAAGCGGGATCTTCGCGGTCAATCGCAATTCCGTGACGAAATAGGTGGAGTATCATTCCAAAACCATTCTCTCCGCG
>DATFQU010000293.1:0-5356 GCA_035264005.1 Candidatus Acidiferrales bacterium | reverse complement strand
GCCAAGATGAAAGAGCGGCCTCCCCATCGTCCCTTTGCGTGTCCAATTGAGCTGCGGCGGGTGCGTATACATTTTGCTGCCCGCGTACATTTTGAGATTAGCGTCCACGGCGATCTGCTGGGTGGCGCCACTCCCAAAAATGTAGGTCCCTATCAGAGTGTTCGTTTCCTCTTCAGACAGCGCCACTGGCGCTTCAGTATCTGAGTCCGACAGCGATTGCAAAAATTCGAACACGGGACGCGCCGTTTCACCGCCCACCCGTGCGTGCGCCAGCAAACTGATGCTGTGTGGACCCCGAATGGCCTGCACTCCGGGCTGCGCTGCAATAAAACCTTTAACGATTTCCAGTTGGCCTAGCATCGTCGCCGAAAAAATACTCGGTCGTGCGCCCTTTGAAATCAAATATTCGGCCATAGCCCGATTCCCCATATGCGAAGCAGCGCCGAGCGCATCTTCCCAGTCCCCAAATCCCCAGTCCCATGCCGCGCGCGCCAGCGATGGCCGCGCCTCCACCAGTTCCTTTACGCGTTTCAAATCGTAATGCGCTACAGTTACCATTTCTCGCACCAGTTCCGGCGGCTGCGTAGGAAACAACTCCGTGACCGGCTCCCGACCCGATTGCGCTTGATTCATCTGTTGTTCTTCTTTCAAGGCGACCCCCCTGCTGGAAATCCCTAGCGCACTTAAACGCCCGAGCCCGATGCCGCTCGCCGGTACCGCCGCTGCCGCAAGCCTTAACAGGCTGCGGCGAGTCCATTCATTTCGCATGTGTATCCTCCAGACCGCACCGCGAGAATGGTCCCGCCACCCTTCCGACGCAAGCTAGGCAGAGAAGTGTGCCAACTAGGAAAAAATGAGGAGCTATCCTGCAGGAATTCAATGGCTTGGAGCTTCAGGCAAGCGGATGCCGCTCGAATCTTTGGCTACTCGGTCCGCAAACGCAGCGGCTATTTTCTGCGCCACGTCCGATTCCGTGCCCAACGGGTCCTGAATCGACCGGTCCATGCGCGCAACCCACAGATGCGTTTGATCCGGCATCCGAATCAAGTGCGCCAGAATCCGCGTTTGCGCTCCGTCATTCTGAACCTGCCCGAGCACGACGTATGCGGCGTGTAGCGACGATGAAATCGCTTCCAAATCGCGCTGTTCCCGCGGCAAACGCAAAATTCGCGCGTTGCCAATCACCTCGTACCGTCCTCGGCTCTGTGCGGTCAACTCTTCCACGACGTTGTCTGTGAGCCCGTCACTGAACCGCATCATCGCCGGATCGCTCGTTTCATTGTCGAATCTCAGCACGGCCACAATTGGCCGCCGCTTCGACGCTTCCCAAGATCGCAGCCAATATCCCGCGCCCAGCGCCAGCGTCGCCAGTACAACTCCAGCGCAGACCAGCGCCGCGACGCGAGGGAACTTTGACTTTGCGAATACAGTTCCCGGTCGCTCGGAATCCGCACCCGCTTCCTTCGCAATGCCCTCAATCGGCGCAATGAACTGGTATCCCCGCTTCGGAATAGTGCGGACATATCGCGGTGTAACTGAATCATCATCGAGCACGGAACGGATTTGCCCGATACAAAAATTCAGCCCGCGATCAAAATCTACGAAAGTCTCGCTGCCCCAGATGGCCTGGCGCAGTTCCTCGCGTGAAACCACTTCGCCGGCACTCGCCAGCAGGCATGCGAGCACTTGCGCCGGCTGCGCCTGCAACCGAACCACCGTTCCATCGCGCCGCAATTCCCGTTTCGCCGCGTCAAATTCAAATATGCTGAATCGAAAACGGTTCATGTCTAATTTCGTGCCCTCGATTCCGATTTTACAGTCTGGCCGTCCTGTGAAATGCCACTGAATACGGCTCCTGTCGTATACTTCGCCTCATGCCCGCCATCATCTCTTTGCTCCGCGGCGTCAACGTCGTCGGCCGCAATCAAATCAAAATGGACGCCCTCCGCACCCTCTACGAATCCTTGAAATTCACTGGCTGCCAGACTTACATCAATAGCGGCAACGTCGTTTTCTGCACGCGCGAGCGCAACCTCGCCGCTCTTCCCGAGCGCATCGAAAAAGCCATCGACCGCAAATTCGGCTTTCGCCCCAGCGTCATTCACCGCACGTCTGCCGAGCTTCGCGATGTCATCGCGCGGAACCCCTTCGCTAAGCGCCGCAACATCGAACCCGGCAAACTCCTCGTTGGTTTCCTGGCTCGTGATCCTGCTCGGGAAGCCCGCGCCAAACTTCGCGCCGTCAACACCGGCGCCGAAGAAGTCCACTTCACCTCTCGCGAGCTCTACATCTACTTTCCGAATGGCGTCGGCCGCGCTGATTTGCCTTGGTCCACCATCGACCGTTGCATGAAAGTCCCCATCACTGGACGCAACTGGAATACCGTCACCAAACTCCTCGCCATCGCCGAAAAACTCGAATCCGGCGTGTAAGTTTCACAGCGTTTATTTCTTCCTCGTGTAATCCGTCTCCTGGAACGGCATATCTTTCCCATTCGCGTCTGTCGTCGACATCGTCACGGTAAACCGATCCGCATCCAGCTGAACGAATTTCGCCTTGAGCGGCGCCGCTCCTCCGGCTCCCATTCCGGCCCCTTCCCCTACATAGTCGATCGTCTTACCGCCGTCGCTGCTCGTACCCTTCATCAGCGTGATCCCGTTCGACATCGTGTACAGCCGCGCCATCTCGTACTCCTTCGTCTTGTCGTTGTACCCGTAGATTCGCAGTCCGTCCACCGGCCGCCCAAACACAACATCATGGCTCTTCTCAACGATGAATCTGCCGCCAAGCTCCACCGAAAACGTGCACGTCCCCGACGACGGCTGCGCCATCGCGCCCGTTTGCCCCACAAATTTTATGACCCGGTCGTACTCTCCTGCGAGCTTCGCCAGCGACTGATGCTCCGCGTCATTCGGCCCCGCTTGCCCGCCCATCTGCTCGGCACTCGCGACAACGCCTCGCGTCCGATGCGCCGCAAGCGCCGTCGCGCTTACGAACAAAATCGCCCCGCACAAAAATCCGATCACCGCTGCCGCAATCACGCCTGCCCTTGATCCAAAACTCGTCTTCTGCTCGCTCATCTCGTTCCTCCTCTCTCTCGAAGCAATGTCTCCCCGCGCCTATTCTGCACTACTCCCCGCCCGCAACGCCTCAAAATCCCTGCCTGCAAGCTAAGCACCCGCCCGATATTCAAGCAACTAGGCCAGTTCGGTCTGCAAGCAATTGGGACTACCCGGGAGAGAGCTGGAGTGTTTAATCTTCTAATGTTGGGGCGTCTGGCTCACGAATCGCAGTTCGCTTTCGGGGATTTAACCGAGAAGCGGCTGTGGTCGCCGCTTCCCGCGTGACATCGTTGACCTAGTTCGATGTTAACTACTGTTGGTTGTGATCCATCAAAGAGCCAGTGACCACCAAAGCTCCCGAACCAGGAGAGGGTATCTTCAGTTCCTGTCCTAGCTCCAACCAGTACTGATGCTCCTTAACACCCTCGAATAAACTGTCCATCGGCACCACTGGGACACTCCAGAAGACATTTGATCTTATGCGCGCCCCCAGCTCGACGCGGTTTCCGTCCCTCGCGATGGCCCGGAGAGCAAAGGCGAAACTTTTATCTATCACTTCACACGGAGCTGCCTTCGGGCTATTCAGCAGGAGCCCGCACATCATGGTGTGGCCGTCCGGCAGAGTGGCCGTCAAGACTAGCATTGCTTTACTCTGACCCTGCGCACGCGTTCTCATTATCGCGAGACCGGACCCCAACGCCACAATCACTACCAACAACAACGCAAACACAAATCTAGGTACTCGCACAGTTTCCCATCCCTTCCGCCACCAGCGGGTGGCCTCTCTTATTTTTTGCCAATCGCGCGCGCGTGCCTCTCCCATTGTTTCCAGGCTAGCCACGCGGCGCAATTCCGCTCCTATTTCTACAAACTCTTTCAAACGTCTCCGGCACGCTTCACATTGCCCAATGTGCTCGGCCGCAGCACGTGGAATCATTTCACCGTCGCAGAGCGCCGAGGCAAACTCCCTCGCTTCTTCGCACTTCATGAATTCTCCTTGCTCGCGTCTCGCGGGCCTTGCCAAATGGTTCGCAGCGCCTCTCGCGCGACGAACAACCGGGACCTTACTGTTCCGATCGGTATTTCGAAAATCTCTGCCAGTTCCGCGTACGACTGGCCTTCCACTTCTCTCAGCCAAAGCAGTGTTCGTTGCCCTTCGGGCAACTGTTCAAGAGCTTCCTTGACCGCCGAGACTGTCTCTGTCGAGCAAGCAGCCCGCTCATTTTCGTCACTTCCGTGCGTCGCACCATGCGTTCGCCACCATTCCGCTGCTCGCTTCCGCCCGATGCCGTAAAGATATGCGCGCAATGTCCCGCGCTCTGGACGAAATCCGTTTGGTCGCCGCCATATCTGTGTGAACGTCTCTTGCATCAGATCCTCTGCCACTTGGCGGTTACCGACGAACTGGCGCAAGAACTCCTGCAACCGAGGAGCGTTGTCGCGATAAAACGTGTCGAAGGCCTGCGCATCGCCCTGGCAGATGCACTCCCAAACCCGCCGATCGTCAGCCAATCACTTCCTCCACTAGTTATTCGGGCTTACCCGCCAAAAGGTTCACCTGGCCGACGAACTACTTTCAGAAACTGGAACGATACGCCCTCACTCAACGCCAGGCCTGCTGCTGCCCCCGTCAATGCTATACTTTCTGTTTCTTTTTCCGAGGAGATTTGCCACTTCCGCCGGGAGCGCCGCCCACAATGAAGATCGAAGAATTCAACGAGCGCCTTCGCCACGCCGTCCTTGTCGCCGACGGCGCCATGGGCTCCATGCTCTACGAGATTCTCGGCCCGCAGCGCTGCCTCGACGAGCTCAATTCCACGCAGCCCGAGGCCGTCTTCCGCGTGCATCAGGCTTATCTCGAATCCGGCGCGCAAATCCTCGAGACCAACACCTTCGGCGCGAATCGGCACAAACTCGCAGCCATCGGCCTCGGCGACCGCGTCGCCCAACTGAACCACCGCGGCGTTAAACTCGCCCGCGAAGCCCGCGAAGCCTCGCGCCACGAAGTTCTGATCGCCGGTTCGATTGGTCCACTCGGCATCCAGCGCCAGGCCAAGCAGCTTCCGTCCGAAGAAGTCCGTGAAATCTTTCGCGAACAGGCCCTCGCCCTCGAAGAGCGCGGCGTCGATTTTTTCATCCTCGAAACCTTCGGCGCGCTCGACGAACTGCTTGGCGCCGTCGACGCTATCCGTTCCTTCTCGAAATCTCCGATCGTCGCCCAGCTCACATTTTCCGAAGAAGGCAGCACATTTGACGGCACGCGCCCCGAAGACGCCGCCGCAAAATTAAAAACA
>DATFQU010000292.1:0-5970 GCA_035264005.1 Candidatus Acidiferrales bacterium | reverse complement strand
ATGCCGCCGAGAACCATGGCCATGCCGTTGCCGAGAATCAGACGGAGGACGGTTGCTGGTTGCGCACCGAGAGCCATGCGAATGCCGATTTCGTTGCGCCGCTGGTTGACCGAATAGGACATTACGCCGTAAGTCCCGATGGCGGCGAGAATGAGAGCGAGGAGGCCAAAGGTGCCGAGCAGTTCAGCGCCCATGAGCGGCGCCGTGAGAGACTGCTCGAGCACTTGCGGAACGGTTCGAACGAAAGTCAGGTCGAGAGATGGCGCCATAGAATGAATCACGTCGCGAACCGTGGGAATTGCCTTTGCGGGATCGCCCTTTGCGTGGACCCAAAGCGTTACGCCCGGGGAATAGTGCTGCTTCAGCGGCATATACACAAGGGCTTGGGGCGGCTCGCCGAGCGTCGCGAATTTCACCGTGTTCACTTCGCCGACGACGGTGACGACCCACGTCTCACCGAGGAAATGCAGATGCTGACCGATGGGATCTTTTCCAGGCCAGAAGGTATCGGCGGCGGCACGGTTGACAATGGCGACCATGCTGCTGTTCGCGTCGTCGCTTTCAGTAAAATCGCGCCCTTCGCGCATGGGAATGGCCGCGGCGGAGAAATATCCAGGCGCCGTGTTAACGATAGGCGTGAGTTTGCCGTTGCGAGGGTCGGTGATGTCGACTCCGTCGGTGAAGGTAGTGCGCGCGATATTGCCACCACTGAAAGGTCCCGAATCGGCAATGCTTGCGCCAGCGATCATCGGCATAGCGTTGAGGCGCTGAACAACGTCGCGATAAAAGGCTTCAGCATCCGGCTGGGCGTAGTGTTTCGCACCCATGTTCAGAAACACGACCAGCTCATGCTGCACCTCAAAGCCGGGGTCGATGGATTGGGCGTTGCGCAGACTGTGAATAAAAAGGCCGGCGCCGACGAGGGCGATCAGCGATAGTGCGACCTGGATCATGACGAGCACGCCGCGAAGCCCATACCAGCGGCTGCTTCCCGTGGGAGCGCCGGTGCGGTCTTTCAGAGCAACAACGGTATCCCCTCGCGAGGCTTGGAGAGCGGGCATCAATCCAAACAGCAGAGTGGCGACCACTGCGAGGGCGAGCGTGTAGAGGAAAACGCGGCCGTCGAGCGTGAAGTCTAGGTTCTGGACCAGCCCTCCGGGCAGCATCGAAACAAGAACGCTCTTGGCCCAGTAGGCACAGAAGATTCCGAGCAGGCCGGCGAGCAATGCGATCAGCAAACTCTCCGTGAGCAACTGACGAATTAGCCGATTGCGCGATGCGCCAAGCGCCAAACGCACAGCGATTTCGCGCTGACGCTGGGTAGCGCGAGAGAGCAGAAGATTGGCAACATTGGCGCACGCGATCAGGAGAACTAGGCCCACGATTCCCATCATCAGGATGCCGGCGAGGGAAAAGACACCCTGCAGCTGCGGCGGAATGGACGTATCGTCAATCGGCAGGACCATTTCACCGCGACCGCCGTTCTCCTTTGGATATTCCTTCTCAAGTTGCTGGCTGAGGGAATGGACTTCGGAGCTGGCCTGCGCAACAGTGACGCCGGGCTTGAGGCGGCCAACCATATTCGTCAGACGAAAGGCGCGCTGATGAAGGAAGGTTTTCAGCACGCCGGTGGCGACTTCGTCAGCCATGGAGATCGGAATGAGAACGTCAGGGCTGCCCAAGTTGCCGATGCCTTGAAAATTCGCCGGCGCGACACCGATGACGGTGTAATTCATCTGGTCCATTTGGACGCTTTTGCCGAGAACGCCCTCATCAGCGCCGAACTGCGTTTTCCAAATATTGTGGCTGAGGATGACGACGGGGCGCGCAGTGGAGTCCTCGTCAGGTGTGAACCCCCGGCCTATGAGTGGGCGGACGCCAAGCACGTCAAACAAGTTGGCGCTGACCATGTAGCCGAAGACGGCGGTGTGCTTTCCCTGGGTCGTCAGATCGAAACCATTCGGGATGGCGATGGAAATTCCGGAGAAAGACTTGAGATCGTCGCGGTAGTCAATCGCGTTGGGGAGTGGAGTAGGAAGATAGAGCTGGGGAGGGCCTTTGCGGCTGGTGGCTGTGGAGTAGAGGACCATGACGTGGCTGGAATCCTTCACAGGGATGGAGTGAAGAAAAATGGCCTTGGCGAGGGTGAAAATCGTCGTGTTGGCACCAATGCCGAGCGTCAGCGAAAGGACGGCAACGGCGGTAAAACCGGGGGACTTGGCGAGCATTCGGAGGCCGTAGCGCAAATCTTGCAGAAATGTGCCCATAGAGCGCTCCTTATTAATGTTGGCGGACAGTTGATCGCAGCAGGTTCAAGGCCGAAGTAAACCCATAGAAAATACTGCGATATCAATCGTTTGCGATGCAAACGGGCGGTCACACGGTTGTAGGGTTGTCCGGTAACGGGACGGGGTTATCGGAACCGGCCACCCTTATGTTGTAGGCAAACAATTGCAGATTAGTTTCCGGAACTTCTTCAGGTGTCTGCCCCATTTCACGGGTCCGCGACGCAAGCCTAGAATTCACGCAGATTGAATCAGAGTCCGCATCGGAAAATCCTCAGGAGGCAGCCATGAACGCTGAAGAACACGGCACGAAAGCAGCTAACGAGATGGAGTCGGACCTTGAAGAACGTGAAGAAGGCGCGCATGAACGCGATGTAATGTTGCAGAAAAAGGTCAATCAAGACGTGCAGACCGGTACAAACGACGCGACGCATCCGGGGATAAAATGGGGCTCGTCGTACAAGACCAAACGCAAGGTAAGCAGTCGAAATCGCGCGAAAAAACGCACAAACGACTCGGAATCAGCGCCTTAGAGACAAAAATTAAGCGAGTCTCCGCGCGGCGTTCTAGATCAACGGGACGCGGGAAAGCTTTGCAGCAGGCTGCTCTGCGTCCCGGCGAGCGCCGCGCTGTTTCTTTTTCATTTCGGTCTCGATGACCTGGCCAAGGGTGATGATGCCACGGGTGATGTCCTTTTCCTCGACGCCAGCAAATCCGAGGCGGAGCGTGTTGGGCCGCGGATTCTGCACGTAGAAATAGCGGCCGGGGATGAAAAGGACGCCTCTCTCGCGGGCGTGAATCAAAAGTTCACCGGCATCGAGGCCCGGCGGCAGCGTGATCCAAACGGACATTCCGCCTTCGGGGCGCGTCCACTCCGTTCCCCCGGGCAAATGACGCTCCAGGCATTTTTCCATTGCGTCGAGGCGGCGCGCGTAAAGCCTGATCATACGCTTGAGATGCTTTTCGAGCATTCCTGTTTTGGCAAATTCGGCGAGCGTGGCCTGAGATAACTGATCGGTGTGCAGATCACTGATTTGTTTTAGCTGGCGCAAGCGGTCAATCACGCGCTCGGCCGCAACACACCAGCCGACGCGCAATCCGGGAAACGCCATCTTCGAAAAGCTGTCGATCTGAATCACGATTCCGTGGCGGTCCATCGCTTTGAGAGAAGGTTCGGCAGTCCCGCGCAACCGAAGACGCGCGTATATGTGGTCTTCGACGACAGGAACCTGAAAGCGCGTCGCCAAATCCAGAAGTTTCTTGCGCTCTTCTGCGGGCAGCGTGGTTCCCGTAGGATTTTGAAAATCCGGCGTCACGACGATCAGCTTCACGCGGTTCTGTTCCAGCGCCGCTTCGACGCCGTTGACGTCGAGGCCTGAATACGGTTGTTTGTCGCGGTTGGTTTCGACAGGCACAGGCAAACAGCGAACGCGCGCATTGGACAGAATCGAAAGCGCACCAGGATATGTCGGGTTTTCGACAATCACCGCATCTCCGGGGCGCAAGAATGCTTTTGCGAGAAGGTCGAGCGACTGCTGGCAACCGTCGGTGACGAGCAGATTCGACTCTTTCGCGCTGATGCCTTCCGCGGCGAGCATTTTGAGCAAAACTTCGCGCAATGGTTCGTAACCATCGGTCGCACCGAGACGCAAAATCTCGCGGCCTTCGCGCTTTAAGACTTCGCTCGCGCATTTGCGCACGTCGTCAATCGGGAAGCAACCCTCGGATGGCTTTGCGCTGACGAACGCGATCATGTCGTCGGAAACTTGCGGCATGAGGCGGCTGAGGCCGTCGCCGGCGCGTTCGTCGGCGAAAAGAGCCTCCCAGCGAAGCGCGCCACCTTGTGTGCGCGGGGCCGGAGTGAATTCGCGCACGCCGTTGCGGTGGGCGATGTAC
Organism: Candidatus Acidiferrales bacterium; assembly: GCA_035264005.1. GTDB lineage: Bacteria > Acidobacteriota > Terriglobia > Acidiferrales > UBA7541 > DAHUXN01. Next base: position 1,789 of record DATFQU010000292.1, on the reverse strand, counting down.
GTGCCGCGACCAACGTAGCCTTCGATGAGACCTTCGGCTTCGAGTTCGGCGTAGGCGGTTGCGACGGTCGTGCGGTGAATTCGCAATTCGTCGGCAAGTTCGCGGCTGGCGGGAATGCGATCGCCAGGGCGCAACTCGCCCGCATAGACGAGCGCGCGCATCTGGTCGCGAATCTGGGCGTAAAGCGGAATGGTGCTTTCTGGCTGCAAATGTAACGGCATAAATGGCCTGCTCATAGGGCCAATATAGACCCAAAAAAGGGGGCCAAAAGAGCCAAATTGTCTCTTTGGCCTGTTTGCCAGATTTCAGTTATATGGCCTGTTATCAATGGCTTGTATTGCGAAGCAAAAAACGCTGGATTTTCCCAGTGGCTGTTTTTGGCAAATTTTCGACAAATTGGACTGTTTGCGGACATTTGTACGAAGCCATTTTTTTGCGGAGCCAGTCGCGAATTTCCTGCGCGAGTTCCGCGCGAATTTCGATTTCCTTTTTCAGCACGACGAAAGCGGCGGGATGAACCAAACCGTTTTCGTTGGCCTGCGCTACGACAGCGACCTCGGCGATCGCGGGATGTGCGAGGAGAGCGTTTTCGACTTCGCCGGGCGACACCCACATGCCGGCGACTTTCATCATGTCGTCGGCGCGGCCGCAGTAGTGGAAATACCCGTCGGCATCGCAAGTGAATTTGTCGCCGGTCAAAACCCATTCGCCTTTTTTGGTGCGCGCGGTGAGGTCGTCAATGTTCCAGTAACCAGCAAAGGCGCTGCCGCCGCGCACCCACAGATTTCCGATCTCGCCGCAAGAGACTTCCGAGCCGTCGTCGTGAAGAATTTTCGCGCTGCAGCCGGGGACTTCAGAGCCGCAACTCGCTGCGCGAGCGCATCCCGGACGCGAGGACAAAAACATGTGGAGCATTTCTGTCGAGCCGATACCGTCGAGAATCTCAACGCCGAATTTATTTTTGAATTGCGTGAAGATTTCTGCAGGCAGGGTTTCTCCGGCAGACACCGCAGCGCGCAAAGAAGAGCAATCGAGCGTGAGGCCGCGATCGGCTTCGCGAAGAAGCGCGGCGAAAAAAGTCGGGACGGAAAACAGTATCGTCGGGCGATATTTCGAGAGAATTTCGGCAGTGCGTTCGGGCTTGGGCTTGCCGGGATCGAGAACGGTGCTCGCGCCAACGGAAAATGGGAAGTACATTCCATTGCCGAGGCCGTAGGCGAAAAACAATTTCGAGACGGAATACGTGATGTCGGTCGCGCGCAGGCCGAGAACGCCGTGCGCGTAGCCGCGACTGGTGTGGACCATGTCTTCGTGACGATGAATCGCGGCTTTCGGCCTGCCGCCGCTTCCGGAAGTGTAGAGGAAAAATGCCGGATCGGTTGCGGCCGTCGGATGTGCGGCACATTCATCTGAAGCGTGTTCGCACTGCTCTTCCCACGAGAGCATTGTGCGTGCGGCATGGTTTTCGGCCATGGCGCGCTCACGATCCCTCGTTTCGGAGGCGCACTCGCCAGCGATGGCGAGGACTTCGAGCGCGGCTGGCCAGTGTGCGGGCGACCATTCGCTGAATACAGATTTGTGAATCACCGCGATGCGCGCGCCACTGTCCGCAAAATAGTGGGCGTAATCGGCGGCGCGAGCGAGGGAGTTCACGGGGACGGCAATTGCGCCGATGCTTGCGGCGCCGAAGAACGCGGCGATGAATTCGAGCGAATCTGGCAATGCAATGAGAACGCGATCGCCAGGCTTGCAGCGCCATTCGCGGAGGACATTTGCAGCGCGATTGACG
>DATFQU010000291.1:0-8225 GCA_035264005.1 Candidatus Acidiferrales bacterium | reverse complement strand
AGCGATGAATCGATCGGTTGTTTTTGTGTCATAAAGTGTTTTTAGGCAGAAGAAATGGCTACAGCCGCGGCACTATACGGCGCGGAGGGGGAAAAGCTCCTACGTCGGCCTCACGTTCGCGCTGTGCAGCGCGTGCATCTTCGATTTCGAGTGCTCGGCCAATTTGTTGCCACGAGCGGCGGCGAAGAGGCACAGCCGGCGATGGTTCACGCTCCGCCGAGCCGGATACGTTGTAGGGGCGGCCTTCGTATGGGGCCCCCGAACGCAGACTTTCAGCGTTTGGGGTGGAAGGCCCGCCCGGTTTTCGTTCGTTGCGCATTTCGGACGCGAGGTCAGGGCTAAAGTCCGACCCTACAACCTCACGGCACGCTGCTCGCATCGGCGGAATGCCGGCGACGCCAAGGATCGAATTTACTAACGCACGATTCTCGGCTCGCAGCCGAGCGATCTCTGCTTCGAGTGCGCCCGTGTAGCGCGTGCGAATTCGCAGGTAAGCGGTGAAATTCTTCCAAGCGCGCCTCATTGTCAGTACATCCAGCGGCGGTTGTGTGCCCTTGCGCCCGGGCGAGGAACGGGGCCGCCTTTGCCGCGCAGATCGAGATGCGCTTTTTGAATTTGAATCGCGCGGATGGTTGGGTCCGTCGAAGTGATGCGCTGCTGGAATTCCTGGTCGTGCGGAGGCCGCACTGGACGCGGAGAGGGCCGCGATTTGAGGCCGTACCGCGCTGCGTCGGCGGCGTCGTCGCCGTCGCGCTTGGCAATGTCTTCGACGTTCGCGGTATCGCGCACAAGTTCCGGTAGCGTGCGAATCAGCTCAGGGCATGAATCCGCAATCACCCACTCGTCGCCATCCAGCATTTGATACATAAGCATCCAGCCCCCGATTCGGTCGTTATCCGCAGGCACCGGACGCGGCAGGCCCGCGGAATGCAAAATATCGCCCATTTGTTCGGCGATCGAGGCTTCATCGGTGCGGCGCGCAAAAGCGTCCGGCGAAAGATACACTGCATCGATTTTCTCGGCACGTCCGTCCCGAGCGCGAGAACGTTCGATGATTTGCGCGGCGAGAACGCGGGGCGAAAGATGCTGGGCAATAAATTCCCGATACGTAATCGTCGAAGGCGCGCTCGAAGAAGAGGGTGCGGCGGCGTCCACGACAGGCAACGCCGCGCGCATGGGGGGTGAGGAAAAAGCGGCGTCACCGGCCTTCGGAACCGCCACGTTTTTCGCGGAAGGGCCAATGCCACAATCGCGCGCCTGGGATTCACTGAGCCGGTGACGTTGCTCCTCCATCGCCTGGAAAATCGAAATTGGCGACTGCGTGTGCCAATAAACCGCTGCGGGATGCTCGAAGCCCCAATCAATCGAAATCCATCGCGGCCACCATTCCGCCGTATTGACGGTTCCTGCGCGAACCACGGTGCGTGATGGATCGAAATTGGTGAAGTACTGCCCTGCGAAAACGCTCCAATCGCCATCGAGAAATGCGCGGCGGTAAAAATCTGGCAGCTGATTGAGAGATTTCAGATACGACGAATCGTTCGCGTAAATCGGATTGTCCCAGACGCGCGCAGAGATGAACGCGTATTCGCTGGGGTCGTATTCGCGCGGCTCCATGCCGGGCGCGGCCTGCTTGTCGATGAATAGCGACTTCACCCAGGCGTGACCGATGTTTCCCGGATTCGTCGCGCCAGCCATGTTGCAGAACGAGTTGCGCACAGGGCAGCGATTACGGCTGGTGAGAAATTGCCACTGCCGCAAAGTGAAGTGTGTCAGTTCGTCGATGCCAATGAAGAGAAACTCGCTCGACTGATACTTGTAAATGTCGTTTTCGCTTTGCGCGTGGCCGAAACGCGTAGTCGAGCCGTTCCGCCACGTGACGGTGTGCTTCGATTCGTTGAACGACAAATAGAGTTCACGCGGAACGTCGCGACGGAAATAGAGAAGCAGGCTGCCTTCGAGTTCCGGAAAAGTGCGCCGCAGCAGTAACGTATTTACATACGAAAAGCGATGCGCCTGAAGCACGGCCTCCATAAGTAGCGCTTTGGATTTCCCTGGGCCTGCCGAGCCGCCGAACAAACGATACTTCGCATTGCAATGATGAAATTCCTCCTGCTTCGGAAAAGGCGTGTAAGGAAGATCCACGATCAAGCGGCGTGATTCGTCTTCAGCCCATCGCTCGATGCCAGATGTGACTGTCGCGCTCATTGCTCGATATCGTCAAAATCGCCGGCAGAGTGACCGTTGGACGAGGGCTGCTCGTAGTCCGGACGCGGGACGTGATGGTTGAGTACGACAGTCGCGGGCGCTTCCGCGTTGGCGCTGGAGCGCGCGGCAGGATCGATGATTTTCGCGCATTCTTTCAGAACATCGAGGATCAGTTTCTCTTCAGTTGCCGGTTTCTTCTCATTTTCGCTTTCCGTTGCAACGCCGCGGAGACGATCAACCTGCTCGTTGATGCAGAAAGCGATTTTGTGTTCGTCAATTCCCTGCTGGCGCATGGCGTTCCGCAAACTGGTGCGCGGACGCGGAGCGGGCGGCAAAGGGTCACTGGACTGGGTTGCCATTTTGGTTTTGTCTTTCGTGGGCCGATGGGCCGTGGATGCGCGCGATTTTCTCTTCGTGCGGGCCAAGCTTCACCCGAGAATTTGTACGGTTACGCCAGAGCCGCCGGAGATGGTGTTGACTTTGGCGCGAATGAAATTTCCGCGCACGCCGGAGACGGTGCGGGCTTCGCCGGCAGTCGCAGTGGATGTGTCGATGGTCGCGTACTGAGCGTCCACATCGTTCATCGCGGTTTGAAGAAGAACCGAGACGTTCGTCGGCGCGGTGCCGTAGATGGTTTGCCAGCGGATCGTGCGGCCGTTTTCCGGGAAGCCGGAATAATTCGGCAGCGCGAATTGCTGGCTGGCCTGGCCTGCCGCGGGCGCTTCCAAATTGAAGGCGAGCGCGACGTCGCCGGGGTAAATCGAGTTGGGCGGATTCTGTGCGTTGTAATCGGGCACGACTGAACCTCCTAAGTGAAAAGCAGTGAACAGTGGTCAGTGGTCAGTGGTCAGTGGTCAGTGGTCAGTGGTCAGTGGTCAGCAAACGAAATTAAAGACGAAATTCGAGAAGCGAGCGAATCTGCAAAATTGATCAAAATGCGCCGAAAATCGATGGAAATGAGCCGCCAAATTTCCTGGAACCGGGCAACGGCGTGTAAAACACACGCAAACTGCAGCGATGGAGTGGCGGCCGGGCCCTAAAGCACAAAACGCCAGCAGGACGCTGGCGTTTCAAATTCAGATTTGCTTTTGGGCCAATTCGGATGACCCTTGCGAGTCACACAAATCGAGGCTACAAGAAAAGTTTCTACATGAAGTTACAAAATCTGTCAACTCTTTTTTTATGTACACAGAAATCATCCAAGGGAGGAATTCTCTAAACGCCTAAAATTGAGCGACTTTTGACGGCCGCACGACCGAAGAAATTTTTCAGCGCGAAACGCGCTAGCAAGCCTTGATGGCTCAAATTCCTAAAACTCTGCGTCAAAGCGCCGACACATCACTAGCAGCAGGAGTTTCAGGAGATGGCGTGTGGTTCGCGAATTGCGCCTCAACCGACGGCCGCGTGAACAACATGAGCCACCAGATACCCACACCCAACGGAACGATCATCGACCATACTGCAGCGAAGTATTGAAACGCTATCAGCCAAGCCGGATAAAATGACGGCGACCTGTGTATTGCTCGAAGCACGCGAGGCGTTATCCAAACGGCCCAAGATCCCATTCCAATGTACAATACGCTGATCACCAGCGCGCAAAACCATGCCCAGCGCCACAGCCGAAGGATACCGAAAGCCGTAACCAGTTCCCAAATCCCCACCCCTAAGAAGGCGAGAAACATGACCAGAACGTGCACAACGGCATCCGAAGAGTCCTTCACCCTGTACGTTTCCAGAAAGACGCCATTGTGAAAGCCAAAAAACGCGCCGCAGACCAGCCCCACGCCGACGATCATCAATGTGATCGCCGCGGCGGTGATACCTCTGGAACGTTTCATTGCGCCGCTTCCGGGCGGGAGGCACACCCGTTGCGGAACATTTTGCGGCGCGTGATGAGGAAATACAAGCAAACTAGGCTGAGAACTACGCCGGAAACCATCGAGATCGGCATGATTGTCTTCATCATGGATTCCATAGTTGCGGCGCTTACGTTTGGCGGTAGCGACTGGGCCTGAATGATCCTCTCCCAAAATACGGCTCGCGATGGCGTGACCAGAAAAAGCACAGTATTTGCGGCAGCGAATACCACGCAAGCGATGAGCCCATCGAGCGCCCAGGTCCGCTTCTTCAAGATCGCGACGCACAGCACCACTTGAATAAATACGATCAACATCAAAAATGTCCACCCCGGCCAACTTTCGAAAACTTTGCCCAGAATCAGCGTTGGCATCCCCGATCGAATCGAGTAAGGCGAAGCAAGAAGAGTAAAAGCGCCGAAAATGAGGTACAGGACGGCAATAATGCGGATGCTGAGAGGAATTTGCGGCGCGGAAGGCACCGCTGCAAATTGAAACGCGGTACTCGATAGAATTGGTGAGTCCGGCGCGACGGGGAGCGCTCCAGCGCCACCATTCGTGAATTCGGTTACGACGCGTTTGCGCGTGAACAGAATCAGCCACCAGATAGCGACACCCAGCGGAATAAACAGAACGATGCCGAAGACAATGATCAACATTTTCCCAGCGGCAGGAGGCATTTGAGGGTCGTCTGTGATTAAACGCTGGGCGACGAAAATCCCCGCCGAAGCGCACAAGCACCCGAGAATTGCACACGTGCTTAAGACAATCATCGAAATGCGCGCCCAGGGCCGGAGCGAGAGAATGCCGACGGCTGTGACGATTCCCCACGCGGCGAACACAAAGTAAAACGCCAGGGCCAGAAATTGCCCGACGCGCGCAGCAGGCGGTGCTGATGCAAGCGTCGCACCTAGAATCCCCAGCAGCATGAGCAGAACAAGCAGTCCGCTGCCGAAGAACAGAATGATGGCAGAGGCCGTGACGTCCCCGGAGCGTTTCATTGGGGGCCTCCATTCCCTGATGCTGGCAGAGCGTGCGGGTGATTGTACGCGAACGTGACACGGAGTTGCGCGACAGACTGGAGAAAGCTCGCCGGGAGCGCATGGAATGGCGCGGACTTCGCGATGGCGAGGCGCGTCGCAGCGTCGATGGATGGATCGCCGGACGAATGAGAGACGGAAAGTGCACCATCGAGCGCGCCGTCGCGCCGCAGCGCGAATCCCACAATAATCTTGCCCTTCTTGCTATCGGCAGATGACGGAATCGCGTCGAGCCACGCACGCGAGGTCGAATCAGCGAATCCGGAAATAAATTCGCCCCAGCCTTCTTTGTTTTTTACGCCAGAAACTTCAATGGTTTCCGTGAGAATCACCCGCGAGGAGCCCGGCGCGCGCACGTCCGCTTCAAAAACAATCGTACCGTGCCGCGTGAGGCTGACGGATGGCTCCGCTGCGCCCTGAGGCACGCCCGGGCGCTCCTGCTGGGCGCTTGCGTGCGCGCACAGCAGTGTCGAGCACAGCATCACCTGCGCAGCGGGCAGGCCCTTCAATTTCACCGCTTGCTTCCGCTTGCCTGAACTTGAGCCGGTTGGGCATGGAATGAATTGACGATTTGACGGAAGGTTGGTTCGGCTTGGTCATATACCGTGTCCGGCGCAACGCACATGATCACGACTGTCCGGTCCTCCAGCGGCACAAAGACCAGCAGATACTTCGCAACCACCTTAACCGTCGTGTCTGCGGGCTCGTTCGTGCCTGCCTGCGTGCGAACATTACCCACCGGAATAATCGCGCTGAACGTCAGTATATAGGCGTCACGATTATCAATGCGCATCGGCGCTTCGGCAGTCTCCTGATAGCCCTGAAACGTCGCTTTGAACGAGCCCTCGACGACCTGGGCCGTTTCCTTTGCCGGCGCCCCCGGAGGAGTGCTTTGGATCAAAATTCTCTCGTGCGGATCTGGAGCCGCCAGGCTGCCGATGGCCATAGAAGTTCGTCGCGCGAGTTCGTCATCCGTCTTCCATCCCGCCGGAACGCTAAGAGTGAAATGGCCGGTACCGTTGGTGTAGGTGCTGCCAGAGATGGACTGGCTCACTTCATTCCTGGGCGCGCCTGCCGGAGCGCTCTGCGCGCTTGCGTCAGGAGCGAACACAATGGATACGATCTGGGACCGCGGCACGTCAATCTTGGAGAATGAAGTCTGAATGTGGAAGGTATCGGTATCAACTCCAATGAGCTTTCCTGTTAGCCTCGTGCCATCCTTCAACAGGATTTGCTCGGTCAGCGGCGCCTGCTGCGCAGTTGCTGCCGACGCTGGCGACTGCGGAGGTTGCCATAGCCGCTGACCCTGTGCAAAGCAGACACACGAGCCTGCCAGTAACGCACACATGGCTACTGTGAATTTCAGACGCATGGACACTCCTTTGATCTTTGGTTCGGGAACGCACGCAGCGAACCACCCGTTCGCTCAGAGAAAGCTACTGTGCCGATGTTACCGTTGGAGTTTAACGCCAACAAGAGACACGCATTCGGCTTGACGTTCAAGAGTTACGCTTGACGGATGGTCAAAACATGCCCACTCGAAGCCTGTTCAGCGGCGACTCGATAGAAAGTTGAACTCAGGAGTGTCCGGAGTAGCCGATTAAGACGTGCGGATGGCCCTGCAATGGCGTGGTGGCAAAAAAAAACAGCCGGGTCTGAGGGACCCGGCTGCTTCGAAAACAAACAGCGAACTGAGTTGCTTTCGAGACTAGGCTGCGTAACGGCGAGCGACGCCAACCAACGCTGCGGCTCCCGTGAGGAGCAATACGATGGTAGACGGTTCCGGCGCTCCGCCCGGATTCGTGAATCCGGCTGTGCCAACGTCCCGCCACTGCAAAGACTCGTTGCAGCTGCCGGGGCCGTTGCTCGAGTTGTTGTTGCCACCGATGCATTCACGCCCGCCGCCCGGTAGGTTGATCCCTTGAACGGAGTCAAAGCCACCGGTATTCAGGACTTGGCCGGTATCCGTAAACGTCAGGACCTGCGTTCCGGTGCCGAGAGCTGAATCTGTGAACGTGATCGTGATTGTCGGCTGGAATCCGTCACCAGGCTGAAATGTGGTTCCGTTGTCGCTGGTATCGAAATTCTCGCCGAACGTCTGGGAAAGAACTTCGGACGTTCCGTTGCCAATGTCGAAATTACCGCCGCCGTTCCAGAGGTCGTAGACCTGAGATCCATTGATATTGACCTTCACGTCTGACACGACCATTGTTCCGCCGGTGTTGTTGATGATCTTAATCGCGCCAGCGTCGAACTGTTCGCTTGAGGAGCAAGTCGCGCCGCTGGAACCATCGAACTGCGAACCCCCATTGCACAGGTTCGTCGGAAGAAACGGGCTCGGACGCAGGTTATCGGCATATCCTACCTGAACCGTGACCGTTGACGTCGGTCCCGCCCATGCCGCCGACGGCAGCATGGATAGGCCCAGAAGAGCTACAAAGAGAAACGCGTAGATCGAGCGCTTCATCATTTTCCCCCTAAGTTTTTTGTTGAAACAGAGCCGGAGGGCCGAAGGGTACCGGACGACTCTTCTGCAATTGTGCAGCCATTTTCCACACGCCGAGAAGCGCCCCTAAGCTCCTTATATGCAAACACATACGACGCCGGCGAATTCGGCGTTTGCCGGAACCGTCCCGATTTCGCTCAAGAAGCTGCGTCTTAACTGCAACGTTTTGCACCATACACAACAGGCGGTTCAGTAGCGCGGGCGCGTATGTTATCGTGCACTGATATGCACCGAGTACAGCGCACAAGATGGTGCACGGCCAGCGCCGCGCTGACGGCGATGTTCCTTGTCGTTGCCCTTCCAGCGGTGGCGCAGCAGCGCCATTCCAAGGCGAAACCTGCGCCTCCCGCAAAGAAGCCATTGCCGACGGGCGCTCCTCTATGCCAGGCTAAGAACGTGACCGTCGAACTCCCCAGAGATTTTCTGCAACTCGTGGTGCTGAACAACTCCTTCATCGCCAAAGAGAATTCCGTAGGCGTCCTTCAGTTCCAAAACTTTTTTCCGCAGCCAATTCAGGAAATCGCCATCGTCGCCGAGTATCAAGACGCCAACGGCAAGCTGATTTACCCAAGTGTTTTCGCTGCGACGGCAACGGAAACGACCACGCCGACGTGG
>DATFQU010000290.1:0-2180 GCA_035264005.1 Candidatus Acidiferrales bacterium | reverse complement strand
CCAACGTGGCGCTTTTGACGTGAATCCCATTTCGTTTTGCAGGCCGACGTCGTTGACTTTCACGACTACGCCGTCGATTTCGTACGGCATTTTTTCGCGCTTCGCTTCCCACTTCGTGCAGTACTTCTCCACTTCTTCGATGCCGTCGCAGATTTCGAAGTCGGCGCTGGCGCGGAAGCGCAATGCTTTGAGGGCTTCGAGCGATTGCGAATGCCTCTTGAGCGGAACGCGCGTGCCGGAAAGAAGGTAGTACGCGAAAAACTCCAGCTTGCGCGAAGCTGTAATGCTTGGATCCAGCACGCGAACAGCACCTGCAGCGGCGTTGCGGGGATTGGCGAAATGTTTGCCTCCAGCCGCTTCCTGCTGGCGGTTCAATTCTTCGAATGCGCTGCGCGTCATCATGGCTTCGCCGCGGACTTCGATGTCGGTCGGCAGGCCCAGTTTTTTCAGCGTGGACAAATCAAGGCGCAACGGCACGGAACGAATTGTCTTTACGTTGGGGGTAACTTCTTCACCGGTCTGCCCATCGCCACGCGTCACTCCGCGAAGCAGCAGGCCATTTTCGTAAATGAGCGCGAGGCTCAGACCGTCGAATTTGTGTTCGGCGACGTACTCGATCTTGTCGCGGCCGGTGAGCTCGCGCGCGCGGCGATCGAATTCACGAAGCTCCTCGTACGAAAGCGCATTGTCGAGGCTCATCATGGGCCGCGCGTGGTGATACGTCTGGAATCCGCCGCGAGGCTTGCCGCCCACTCGCTGCGTCGGCGAATCGGGAGTGATGAACTGCGGATGCTCCTCCTCGATGGACTTGAGCCGCCGCATCAGCTTGTCGAACTGAGCGTCGGTGACTTCCGGCTCGTCGACGACGTAATAGAGATATTCGTGCCGGCGAATCTCTTCGCGGAGCTTTTCGATTTCTTTTGTCAACGTGGCGCTGGCAGCCATTCCAAACCTCATTTGAGAAACGCAGTATGCACTCGCGGCTTGGAGCCGAAGGGAAATATTATACAATGCCAAACTTTGAAACCTCTTACTGCAACTCGGGAACTACGGCCCGTACCGGAACAGATTCGCGACGCGGTGATTATTTACAATCCCACGAGCGGGCGCAACCGCTCGCGCCGTCTGCGCGAGATCGAAGAAGCGGCGCGCATTCTTCAAGGATCTGGAATCGATGCTCGGCTGCTTCCCACGGCACGAGTGGGCTCTGCGACGGAACTGGCGCGCGATGCGGCTCAAAACAATTGCGGCATGGTCGTAGTTTGCGGCGGCGATGGAACGATCAACGAAGTAGTGAACGGCATCGCTGGCACGGATGCGCCTCTGGCTGTATTGCCCGCTGGAACGGCGAATATCCTTGCGAAGGAGCTTGGTATTCCGTGGAACATTCCCGCTGCAGCACGCCTGATCGCACGCGGCAAGCTCGCGCGCATCGCGCTGGGCCTGGCGCGGTGGCGCGCCACCGAAAAACAGGGCGCTACGGTTCCGACGCAGCGTTATTTTTTGTGCGTGAGCGGCGCCGGGCCCGACGGAGCCATCGTTCACGGCATCGATCTTGCCAATAAGGCGCGCGTCGGCATTCTTGCGTACTGGCTCGAAGGACTTCGCCAATTTTTCACGTATCCTTTTCCGCTGTTTACGGTCGAGTCTGCGGAAAGAACTCTGAATGCGAGCCTGATCGTAGTCGGACGCACGAAGTACTACGGAGGGCCATTTCGCATCACTGTCGGCGCGAGCCTCTTTGAAGATCAGTGTGAGGTTGTTGCCTACACTCGACGGAGCCGCTTCGGCGTACTCTCCTGCTTGCCTGCAATTTGGATGGGCCGTCTTCATCGCGTGAAAGGAATCCAGGTGTGGAAGACTGAGCGATTTGCGTGCCGCCCGGTTGACGGCGTAGAGATTTTTTCGCAGCTCGATGGCGAACCGGCCAGCGCGCTTCCCGTAGAATTTTCCATCGTGCCCGATGCTCTTACTCTTGTGCTTCCTGAAGGCTTCTCGCCGAATGGCGCATAGCGACACAACTCGATGGATCCCGTAACGCACGCTCTGGTTTCCGCGACAATGGAGCGCGCGGGCCTGCGTCGCGTTGCGCCGAACGCGATGCTTATTCTGGTAGTTTCCGGCACGGCGGCGGATCTGGATTTACTCAGCTATTTCGGCGGCGCGAAAGGATACTTCCA
>DATFQU010000289.1:0-8672 GCA_035264005.1 Candidatus Acidiferrales bacterium | reverse complement strand
AGGCGGTCTGCGCTTCGACTATCGGCGTCCCAAGCATCCTTACGCGGATAAATTCATGCTGGCCGGAGGACATTGCGTTCCGACGTGCTATGCCCTGTGGATGATTATGGGACAGGCTTTGGCGCGCAAGTTCGAGATGACGGGCGACCACCGCTACAAAGTGGATCCGCATGTCGCGATGCTGCCGGTGGACGCGCTCGGATTCCGCAGGAACGCAGGAGCGCTCCGAACACTTCTGCAGAGTGCGGGATTGGAGGATCACCTGCTGTTTGCGCAAGCCAAAGGGCGCGGCATCCGCGCGCTGGCTGGCCATAGCGAGTCGACAGATGTGACGAATGATGTGAACGGAGGGCCTTCCGGCATTGGCGTTGCGACATCCGCGGGAAAAGCCGCATTCTGGAATTTCATTGGCGCGCCAAGTTCGCCCAAAGTGATCGCTTTCGAAGGGGAATTTGCGATGACGGAGGGTCACGCTCAGGAGTTGAAGACACAGGCGCTCGCGCTGCAAGTCGGCAAGCGTTTGCGGATTCTCTTCTCGAACAACAACAGCGGCATCGACGACTCACTGATTGGCGGGGTTGTTGCGGAAAAATATGACGGCTACAGGATTATCGATCAGTGGATTTCCTATGGCTGGAACGTGCTAACGATGGATGACGGCCACGACTACGGGCAGATCGTTGGCGTCCTGAAAGCAATGGAGGAGTGGGACCCGGCGGATCGCCGTCCCATGATAGCGATTGGCAAGACGCTCAAGGGCTACTGGCCCGGAGCGGTTCACGGTGAGATTCCCGGCAATGGCGCACAGGTGCTTGGTTATGCGAGCCATCCTTATTCGTTCAAAATGAACTCGGAGTATTTTGTCGCGCTGGCGGAAGCGTTCGAGCGCCAGTACGGTGTTGAATTCAAGGGCATCCGTCAGGGTCCCGTGACGGATGTGCGGGAGCGCCTGATCCAATTCAAAACGAACGTGGATGTTGTCATGTCGGTGCTTGATCGCAATGGCTTGGGCGATTGGCTGGCGGATCGGCTGGTGGAGCTTGGCGATGGCGTAAAGGATGAGATCCCGGTCCGCATCGATGTGCGCCGCGATCCCTTTCTTGATGATCGCTTGCGTGTGGCAAATTTGCCGCGCGAGCCGCAGAAGCTCCTGGTGACGAATTCAATTTCGGGAAAGCAGAAGGAATTGGGGATTACGCTGTTTCGCAAATCTGGAGAAGTTGCCGGAGCGAGGAGGGCCATTTCGGAAGTCATCAAGTGGATGAACTATGTGACCGACAACCGGTTCTTGACGCTGGCCGCCGATCTTTCCGAGTCGATCAATGTCGAGCACGGCAGTCTGTGGGGCCATTATGATCCTGAGAAGAATCCGCTCGGCACTCGCGTGAAGGCAGCCATCCAGGAGGCGGGCAATGTCTCGACCGCGATCGGCCTTGTGAACCAGAGTGCCTCTGTGGACCCGACGAAATTTGCGGGAGTATGGGCCCTCAGCGGAACCTACGGTGCTTTTACGCCACTCATGTACACGCCTGCCCGTGTCTGGAGCCAGCAGAACCAGGACAGCAAGTTTCGTATGGGCGTGCTTCACATTTTGGCCGCGCATTCCGGGCCAGAAACGGCCGCGGACGCGCGTACGCACTTCGGCATTTTCGCACCACAGGTATGGAAGCTCTTTCCGCGTGGACAGACCATCAACCTGAATTTCTGGGATTACAACGATGTGGCGTCCGGGTATTTTGCCGCTGCGGAGATCGCGGCACGCGACCCGAAGATAGGCATGATCGTGATTGAAGTGGCACGGCCCGATTTTGCCGTGGTTGACCGGAACCATTTTGCCGATTCCGATCTCACTGCCGCCGCAAAGGGTTTCTATGTGATTCGAGATTTTGTGCCGGGGCGGCCTCGCCATGGCTACGTGATCGTTCAAGGAGCCAGCGCGACCATGAATGTCGTAAAAGAGCTGCCTCACCTGGATGAGCGTGGAATCAACGTCAAAATCATCTCTGCCGTCAGCGAAGAATTGTTCGACAGGCAGCCCGAGAGCTACCGTCGATTGGTGCTGCCTCAGGAAGCCCTTTATGATCTGATGGTGGTCAGCACGGGAACGCGGCGCGTCTGGCCGTTACGTAACGTCGGCCCCCTCACCGACGAATACTCCCTTACCTCCGACTGGGACAATCAATGGCTAAGCGGTGGCTTGGAGGCGGAGGTGATTGCGGAAGCGCATCTCGATCAGGCTTCGATTCTCGCGGGCATTGAACGTTTTGCGAACGACCGTGACCAAAGGTTAGCGCGCCAGCGCGAATCGCTGAAGGCGGTATAGAGCCGGAAATCGGCGTCCGCTTGTAAGTGTTCAGGTCTGCAATCAAGCTGCCCTCACAAATCATCGCGAGAGACAGAAAAAACGGTGCGAGTGGCGGCAGAAGCAAACAACTTTCTGCAAACCTATTACTCCAACTTGCCTGTGTCATTTCTGCGGGCAAACCAGTAAATCTATGTAGCTGAACGATCTGATTGAGTGGCGGGACGGAAAGGCAAACGCGCCGGCCCAAATTTTAAATTCTGAGGCGCATGCGAGGAGAGAACGATGGCGCATCCGGTGGTGCATTTTGAGATTGGGTGCAAGGACAGCGCGAAGACGCAGGAGTTTTACTCGAAGCTGTTTGGATGGAAGATTACGGAGATAGGTCCCGCGGCGATGATTGACGCAGGCGGAGGTCCGACGGGACACATCACGGCGCTCGGACATGAGCCATCGCGTTACACGATTTTTTACGTGGAAGTGGAAAGCGTGCAGAAATATTTGGACCAGGCGCAACTGCTTGGAGGGAAGACGCTGGTGCCGCCGGTAGATATTCCAACGGGAACGTTTGCTTGGATGCAGGATCCGGCGGGAAACACGGTTGGACTGTGGAAGTCAAAGACATAGGCTGCGGAAATTGAATGCCCGACCGAAAGGCAGTCGCGCGGAAGATTTTCACCGATACGCTAGCGGGAATCGACATTCCCGCGACGCTCGCGCAGAAGCTGCTGCTGAGCGGCGGCGTGATTCAGGTGGGAGAAGAGGCCGTGAATCTGCGCGAGTTTCGCGAGATCGTGGCGATTTCGATTGGGAAAGCTGCAGTCGCACTTGCGGAAGGATTGAGCGCAGCGCTCGCGCCGGACTTCAAAGTGCGCGGGATCTTGGCGGGGCCGTCCAAGCCGGCGCGGAAATTGGATGGGTGGGAAACGATTGTTGCCGGGCATCCAGTGCCGAACGAAGGAAGCTTTCGAGCGGGCCGAGAACTTTTGGATTTGGTGCGAGAGTGTGGGAAAGACACTCTAATATTTTTTCTGCTGTCGGGAGGAGGGTCGTCGCTGGTCGAGTTGCCGTTGGATGAAAATATTTCCGTGGAGGAGTTTGCGAAGCTCCATCACGTGCTGGTGACTTGCGGCGCGCCGATCCAAGAGATCAACGCGATTCGCAAACATTTATCGGCGGTGAAAGGCGGAAGACTCGCGGCAGCAGCACCGGAGGCCATGAAAATTACGCTGGGCGTTACGGATGTGCCGGAAGGGCAGGAGACGGCGCTGACGTCGGGACCGACGCTGCCGGACCCGACGACGGTTGAGGACGCGGAGAGGATTGCCCGGGAGTATGGGTTAATGGAAAAACTGCCGGCGAAGGTGCGCGATGAATTCGAGCGGCACAAGTTGAAGGAGACGCCGAAAGAGGGCGACCGAGCATTTGCGCGCGCCAAATTTGAATTGCTACTGGGAAGGCGGGATCTGTTCCATCACGCGCACGTCGCCGCGGAGGCGGCAGGATTTTTTACGGTGTGCGACAACGAGACGGACGGATGGCCGGTGGAAAAAGCGGCGCAGCACTTGTTGCGCGAAGTGAACGTGCTTGCGCGCTCCAATAAAGGGCAGCCGGTGGCGCTGATCGCGGACGGCGAGGTGAGCAGTCCGGTGACTGGAAAGGGAATTGGGGGAAGAAATTCGGCGTTTGCGCTAGCGTGCGTGGAAGAAATCGCAGGGCGCGAGATTGCGGTGCTGAGCGCGGGGACGGATGGGATTGACGGAAACAGCGAAGCGGCCGGAGCGGTCGCGGACGGCGAGACGATGGAGAAAGCACACGCGGCGAAAATGGAGCCGAAGGAATTCTATGCGCGGAGCGATGCGTTTACTTTTTTTGACAAGTTAGGGGATGCGATTGTGACCGGGCCAACAGGAAATAATCTGCGCGACCTGAGAATCCTGCTGGCCGAATAGGTTCCGAAGACAAAGCCCCTTTCACGCCACCTAGAGCAGACTTTTGACGTAGCCACCATCCACAGGGATCGAGCAGCCGTTGATGTAGCTCGCACGCTCGGAAGCGAGAAACGCAACCATAGCAGCAAACTCTTCGGGCTTACCGATACGGCCGACGGGAACCTGCGTGCTGAGGCGCTCGAAGATTTTGTCGCGGCTGAGGCCAGCGTTTTTTGCCTGGATTTCTGCGAGGTCGTCAAGGCGTTCGGTGAGCGTGTAGCCCGGACAGACGCAATTAACGGTGATGCCCTCGGGGCCGAATTCATTGGCGAGAGTACGCATCAAGCCCGTGACGCCCGCGCGAAGGGAATTTGAAAGTAAGAGATTGTCGATGGGCTGCTTGACGGAAACGGAGGTCACGGCGATCAAACGGCCCCATTTGCGCTGGCGCATCAGAGGAAGAACTTCGCGTGCGAAATAGACGGCGCTCATGAGCGTAAGTTCGAAAGCGTTGCGCCAATCTTCGAGAGAAATGTCGAGAAACTTCTTGGAGGGCGGGCCGCCGGCATTGGTGACGCAGATGTCGATACGGCCGCAGCGCTTTTCGACGGCTGCGACGAAGTCGCGGACAGCATCGGCACGCGTCACGTCGAGTTCGCGCGAGAAAACATCGCGACCGGTGGATTTGCGGATGGACTCGACGGCTGTTTCAAGATGGGCGGCGGAGCGGGCGCAGATGGCGACTTCAGCCCCGTCACGAGCGAATTCTTCAGCGACAGCCCTGCCCAGGCCTTTGCTTGCAGCGGCAACGATGGCGACACGTCCCTTCAGCCCGAGATCCATGAACTTATTCTCCTGTTAATGCGTGATGCGAAGTTAGATTGAGCGGCGCAGATAGGTATCGGTTTTCTTGATCCAGTCCTGCCGGGGCGGTGCGAACACGTCGATGTCGACGGTGTCTTCAAGGGCCTCGGCGGAATGCGGCACATTCGCGGGAATCAAGAGAAACTCGCCATCGCGAAGCACGACTTCGCCGTCGTCGAAAATCAGTTTCAAAGCGCCGGAAATTATCCAGGTAATTTGCTCATTCAAGTGAGAATGGCGAGGGACAATGGCGCCGCGAGAAAGAAGAATACGGGCGAGCATGGCGCTTTCGCCGAAGATCATCTGGCGCGATACCTTATCGTTCAACTTTTCGGATTCGAGCTTGCTCCATGAGGTCTTTTCGGGCATTTGTGGGCTCCGTCGATGAAAAATGAGACTGAAATCCTCCAACGAAACGGGCGCGGCGTCAATGGGTGTTTGGTCAATGGGAAAGGCGGCGATTGCGGGAGGGTCTCGGTTTGATTAGAATTTGCGGAAAGACACGATGAATATTCTGCGATGGGTTGCGGCGTTTGTTTTCTTCTTTGAACTGCCGAACCCCGTTTTTTGGTTGATCGTGCATCCGCAAATTGGCTATTGGAGGGGACGGCTGCGTTTGGCATACCCGACAGCTCTTTTGACGTCGTGGGGTTTGGTGACGACCTGTCTCGTCGTGTTTCGGCGGGTCCTTTTCATGCAAACGGAGCGTGGGGATTTGCAGGTTGGAATCGGGCTACTACTGATCGCGCTGGGCATTCACCTGTTTGCGCGAGCGAAGCGGGACTTGGGAGCATCGCGATTTATCGGCAAGACGGAACTCTTGGGCGGGGGCGAGGTGGTGGACAGCGGGATTTATGCGCACGTACGGAATCCGCGGTACGTAGGGATGATTGCGGCGGTGACAGGTGCGTGTGTGCTGGCGGCGACCCCGTTGATGTGGGAGGTGTGCGGGGTGTGGTTTGTGCTTGTGCTGATCGTGATCGGATTCGAAGAGCGCGAGCTGCGGGGTCGCCTGGGCGCGCCGTATATCGAATACTGCCGGCGAGTGCCGCGATTTATTCCGTACCGGATGCTGGTGCGCGCGAAGTGAATCGCAACGCAGACGTGGAAGAACGCGCGTGAAAGAGCTTCAGCCTGCTTCTGTCATTCTGGCGACATACAATGACGCAAACATTTTGGAGTGGAGTCTGGCTGCATTTGCGCGTCAGAGCTTCCGCGACTTTGAGTTGATACTCGCCGACGACGGATCAAGCGACAGTTACGAGCCGATACTGCGGAAATGGGCGGGGAGATTTGCGCGGGAGATTGTGCATGTGCGGCATGAGCGTCAGGGTTTTCGCAAGACGCGAATCCAGAACCGCGCAGTGTCTGTGGCACAAACGGAGCGATTGATTTTTGTGGATATTGATTGCCTGACGCAGCGCAATTTCGTGAGGAATCACCTGGTGTTTCTGGAGCCCGGCGTGGCGCTGACCGGACGCCGAGTGCATATAAAAAAAGAGATTTTGCCGGGCGCGGAGACAGTTTATGAACGCGGCGTCGATTTGAGCGCCGGAAGGCTGCTAGCAGAGTGGATGAGAGGGCGAGCCCGCGTCATTGAACATGGACTCGAGCTGCCTGTCTTTTACGAATCGCGGAACAACGGAATTCTTGGATGTAATTTTTCAATTGCGAAAGCGGATTTTGCTGCAGTCAACGGCTTTAATGAGGAATTTCTCGGGCGCGGCGGAGAAGATACGGACATTGATCTGCGTTTGCGGCGCAACGGCGTGCGCGTGCGATGTCTGAGGAACAAATTGATTGAATACCATTTGATGCACGAAGTGCGCGTTGGCACGTTTGAGAGCGACAGCGAGCGTATCGAGAAGGCGCAGGCGCGTGGCGAGATTCGGGCAAGCAGAGGATTAGCGGAGGTTGACGAGCCAGAATTTAGGGTAACTCGTTACGAAGGTGTTCAGGACGAGGGGAAGTCATCCTGACCGCAGTCAGAGTGCCGCACGCTGATTATTGTGAGGGCGGTTGGCTTGCCGCGCCGGGATTGGCGGGAGCAGGCGGCTTGCCGAGGTCCGCCTTTTGCTTTTCAAGTGCAGCAATATCGCGCTGGAGTCGATTGATCACGTCGGTGCGCGCTTGAATTCGCCAGTGTAACCGCTCTTTGTAAGAATCTGGCGCAGTTGCCAGTTCTTTCTCGGTCTGTTGGATATATTCCTGCTGTGATTGCAGGTTCTCTTTATCGCTGGCAATCAAATCGTCAGCTTCTTTAGTTGTCTTCGCCTGCGGAATGGGGAATGCGTCACTGTTAGCATCTTTCGCCGCCGCCGGATTCTGCTGCGCTGAAGCTGAAGATGGTTGTTGGGCGGCTTTCTCGCTGGCCTGCTGGTCCTGATACACGTCGGAAGAGGAGCGGACGGAGCTGATATTGTCGTCGGTCCAGACTTTCGCTTTTTTCGGCGCCTGTGCCTGTTGTTTGGGCGGTGTTTGAGCTGGCGCTTGCGCGAGAGCGCCCGGAGCAGCCAGAAGCACGGCGCCAAAACCTACAGCAGCAACAGTCATCAGTCTCTTCATCTGCATATCCTCATTACTGCGAAATTTCGCGAAAAGATAAAATTTGATACGTGACCGGCTTCTGGACAGTATTGATCCAGCAGCTGTTGTAGTAGAGGCCGCTGCCGCCGCCGCCGTTGACGTTGTAGTCCGCAGTGCCGAAGTTCGGCAACAAGGTGCCATTGGCGGCCTCGGTAGTGGCAACGAAGATTGCGCCGTTGAACTGGCCGCTGCCACCGCCGTTGATGTTGAAGGTGGTCGTGCCCTGACCGACGACCAGAATAATTCCGTTCCAGTTCGAGAGTCCGTCGTAAGTGAGGTTTCCGGTGACCACGAGGATTCCTGATCCGGGATTGTTGCCGCTGATATCAAGATCGCCGTTTACGTAAACGACCTGGGGGTTCGTAGCGGCATTCGGCCAAGTACCTCCCGGCAGCGCCGACACAATGTTGGCGAAGCTGTAGGTTCCGCCTCCCTGTCCGGGGCATCCCTGACTGCCAACATTGGTGCCGAGGCACACGTTAGAGTTCTGCGCGATGGTCTGCAAGGTCTGTTGCAGAGCTGCGGGCGAATCCATGGAATTGGGCAGAGTCGCGTTACCAACGCAACCCTTATTGCCGCTGTAATAGGAACAATCATTGCCGGTGTAGTTGGCTGGCCTGGGGTACCCGTTGTCAACCGTGGTGGCGCTTGTGCCATTGGAAACCGCTACAGCCGGGCCGCCTGCGGAGTTGGGATTACATCCCGGTACTGCGGGCGCAGCACCCTGGCCATCAATGCCATCGATTTTGTAATTGGCCGAATTTCCGCCGCTGAAACTGCCGACAGTGCCAGGGATGGTCAACGGGGAGTCAAGGTTCAAGTTGAATTGGACCGGCGCAACCACGTATTCAAGTAATTTCTTCGTGCCGTTGGGCAGAACCGCCAGAGCGGCGATTTCGTAGGCTTGCTGGGCCGTTGACGGCGGAGCGAGGGTGTCGATCAAGCTTGGGTCAGCCGCGCCCGCGGCACTTAGATGTGCGGGGTCGTAG
>DATFQU010000288.1:0-7736 GCA_035264005.1 Candidatus Acidiferrales bacterium | reverse complement strand
GGTGTATACTCCGCGCGAGGAAACTCCCTTGGGCTGTGTCCTGAAACCCCGTGCAGCATTTATATCTTTGACTATCACGTTTGCCTCCTTCGTACTTCTTTCCGCCGTTTCGTCGCGCAATGTGCGCGCAGGCGGCGCCGCTATGGCCAGCGGCGCCACTCCTGATTACACGATTCAGGCAATTCGCTACGCTTCCGCTCCGGACAACGTAGCGAACCTCATGATGGGAGCGCCCAAGGAAAAAATTAATCTCGCGATGGTCGTGTGGCTCATTCGCGGCGGAGGCCGGAACATTCTGTTCGACAGCGGGTATCACCGCGACACTTTTCAAAAACACTTTCCATCAACGGGATACATTCGTCCTGACGAAGCCGTGAAACTCGCGGGCGTCCAGCCAGACGAAATCAGTGACATCATCATCAGCCACGCGCACTGGGACCATCTCGGCGGCATCGATCTTTTTCCCAAAGCGACGGTCTGGATTCAGGAAGAGGAATACCGCTACTACACCGGCCCGGCGTGGCAGAAAGGCGGAGACCACGGTGGGATCGATCCTGAGGACATTCAAGAACTCGTGAAGCTGAACACTGAGGGCCGCGTGCGCTTCGTCGACGGCGACAATGTGGAAATTTTTCCGGGTATTCGCGCCTACACCGGAGGGCATCACACTTACGCGTCGCAATATCTGCGCGTCGATGGCAATTCGCCGTTCGTGCTCGCGTCCGATAATGTTTATCTCTATCGTAATCTAACCGAGCACAAGGCCAGCGCGACTTTCAAGAAGGCCGATGAGGCGGCCAATATTCAGAATCAGGCCCGCATGATCCAGCTTGCGGGAGGCTCGCCGGATCGCGTGATTCCGGGACACGACGCGGTACAATTCGAAAAGTATCCGACATCTGCCGACGGTCGAATCGCGAAGATCAAATAGCACGCGAGGCCTGGGTGCTCAAGCTTCTCTCACTTTCTGATCGCGAAGCGGCGAAAGTGGCATAATTGACGTGGGTACCAAAGCAGGTGTGCGGCTCGGAAGGAGCAATTATGAAAATGAGGTGGAGTGTTCTTCGAGCATACAAGGCTAAAACAGTATTCGCAGTAGGAGTCGCGGCGGCGGGAATGTGGGCATTGGCTGCGATGGGGGCGACAAAACCGAGCGCGCCCTATTTGCCATTGAACGTTCACGTCGGCGAGAAGGCACCCGATTTTGCTTTGCCGTCAGCGACGGGAGGGACGGTGAAGCTGTCGCAATTCGCAGGGCACAATGTGCTGCTTAATTTCTACGAAGGATACTGGTGAACGTACTGCAGCGTCGAACTCGGCGAGTTCGCGAAGCATTATCCGGAGTTTCAGAAGCTCAATACGGTTATCATTGCAGTCAGCACCGACCCACTCGAAAAAGCACAATGGGACAAGGAGAAAATACATCTTCCTTTCTCGGTTTTATCGGACCATGACAGGGTAGCGATGAATTTGTATAACACGGTGTCGCTCTCGACTTATCCAGGGCCGGAGGGAGGGAAATACAATCACGCAACGCTCATTCTGATTGATGCGACAGGGACGATCCGGTGGATTTACCGCAACCCTGATTATCGAGTGCGCGCAACCGTAGCCGACGATTTGGCGGAGATTCGCAAACTGCAGTGATGCTGCGTGCAGGTTTGCGCGAGGAGATATTTCCAATGATGAACCGGCGTGAAGCAGGCAAAATCTTTGCGCTCGCGGCGGGCGCGCTCGTTGCGGGCTCAGCGAAGGCATTTGCGGAGAAGCTGCCGGCAACGGCGCCAGGGCAAAGCGCGACGCATGCGGGCGATTCCATCGGCGTGGATAACTTAATGAGTGAGCCGCTGGAGCAAATGCAGAACCCCGAAGTCAGAATGCTCACGTTGACGCTCGCGCCGGGTTCGGTTTCACACCCGCACGAGCATACCGGGCCGGTTTTTGCGTACATTCTGGAAGGGACGATCGAAAATCAGGTTGATCCGAACCCTCCGAAGACCTACAAGCCGGGAGATTTTTTCTATGAGCCCGCGATGCACGTTCACCGGCAGATGAAAAACTTGAGCGATACGGAGACCGCAAAGGTGCTCGTCTTCGAAGTGGGCGAAAAAGGCAAGACGTTTACGATTAGCACCTAGCCACCCGGCAGGATGCGGATGAAGTTGCGGTTAAACAGCGTTGTATCAGAGGTTGCCTCAGGGGTTTGTTTCGAGCGAGAATGTATGCACGCGCCCGTAGCTCAGTTGGATAGAGCGTCTGCCTACGAAGCAGAAGGTCGGGAGTTCGAGCCTCTCCGGGCGCGCCACTTTTTAGATACTTGTTTTCAAGCACCTTCCAAATAATCCTTCACTTTACGACCTTCGCGTGGGACGGAGAAAAACTGGCTTTATTCAAGTGATGCGCGCTCCCAGTGTACTTGCCGCCGTGGTATGCTTGCGCCCATGCGAAACATCACTCGTTGCACCTTTCTGACCGTTGTGTGCCTGTGCTCTGCTGCCTGGGTTTCGGTTGCAGCGGAGGGCCACTTTCCTTCCAATGAAGACCTGCGCCACGTGCGATCGATATCGCAGCCCAAGCTTTCACCGGACGGGCGGAGCGTGGTGATTCAAGTGACAGATGCAACAGCTGATGGTGGAAAAAACCATCTCTGGCTTGTGGATGTGCAGACGAATGCTGCGCGGCAGCTAACGTATTCGCCGGACAACGATAAACGCGGCGAGTACGATGGCGAGTGGATGCCGGACGGACGCAGCATTCTGTTCCTCGCCCATCGCGGAGAGTACACGCAGCTCTACCAATTGCCGATCGATGGCGGCGAGGCGCATCCGTTTGCAGTGAAGATCGCGCCGCCGGTGGATGAATCGAAGGCGCCCGATGCGATTCCGCCTGCACCGAAGACGGCGGATGGGGCGGGCCCGACGAAGGCGGAGCCGCTGGAGTGCAGCGTTGGGGGATACTCCGTTTCTCCGGATGGTAAGGAGATCGCAATCATTGTGCACGATCCGCAAACGCCCGGGGAGAAGAAGGAGCAGGATGAAAAGGCGGACGCGGTACTGGTGAATCACGATCCGCATGGATCGCGGCTGTATCTGCTCGATCCCGCCAACGGAAAAATCACACCGACTGCGGTGCCGCCCGATGTTGCTGGCGTGGTGTGGACGCGACACGGCGACCGCATGTTGGCGATTGCCGAGGGGATGAACGATGTGGGCGATCTGGCGCCCGCAGGGACGGCATGGGTGGTTACCGTGGCTGATCCCGCGCATCCGCAGCAGTTGAAGGCGATTCCGGCGACCATCGAAGCGGCGATCTGGTCGCAGGACGAAAAACACATCGATTACCTGGCTCAGAGCCAGACGGACGCGCCGCCGGGATACACGGATCTGTACGAATACGCAGTGACGGATCAATCGGCGCGCGATCTCAGCGCGGGGTTCAGCGGCAGCGTCGGCCTCGGGGAGCCGATTGCTCAAGGCGATAGCGTTCTTGAGGAGGCAGAACTGGGCACGCGGACTACGGTCCTGCGCTTCACGGGAGACCGCCGCGAAGAACTGAAGTTCGATACAACGACGGTCTCGCAGTTGAGCACGAACGTGCAACAGACCGCCTGGGTGTGGTTGGGGTCGTCGAGCACTCAGCCGCCGACGCTCTACTATGCGGAGAAGCCCGGACAAAACGCGAAGGCGCTGAAGACTCCGGATCTGCTGCCGACGGCGTGGACGCCGATTCCCTCGCATGTGATTTCGTGGAAGAGCGACGCCTTCACCATCGAAGGGCTGCTGTATCTGCCGCCGCAGGCGAGTGCGGAACACAAGGTACCGCTGATTGTGGAGGTGCATGGCGGACCAACGGGCGCATTTGACGATTCGTGGAGCGCGTTCACCGAATTTATGGTGGGCCAAGGATGGGCGGTGCTGCGGCCGAATCCGCGTGGAAGCACCGGTTACGGCGCGGCATTTGCGGCGGCCAATAAAAACGACATGGGCGGCGGCGACTATCGCGACATCATGGCCGGAGTCGATGCGGTCCTAGCGCATTATCCGATTGATCCGAACAAGATGGGCCTGATGGGGTACAGCTATGGCGGCGAGATGGCAGCGTTTGTAGAGGGACGCACGGATCGCTTCAAGGCGATCATCAGCATGGCGCCGGTGACCGACCAGGAGAGCGAGTATGGGACGGAGAGAGGGTCGTACTACGACCGGTGGTTCTATGGAGGATATCCGTGGGAGCATGCAGAGAGCGCGTGGCGGCAGAGCGCACTGGCCGATGCGGCGAAGGCAAAAACGCCGTTCCTGTTGCTCCAGGGAGAGAGCGATAGCACCGATCCACTGGGGCAGAGCGAGGAGATGTATCGCGCGCTGCGTCAGATGGGGGTGACGGTCGAGTTGGCAGAGTATCCACGAGAGGATCACGGGCCGTTATATGAGGGGATCTTCGGGCTGCCTAATCCAGAGCCCTGGCATGGGTTCGACGGACGGCAGAGGATTGTGACTTTCATCGACAAGGCATTTGGACAATAGCGCCCTTCCAAAGGGGCCCCTTACCTTCTTTCCGAACTATAGGTAGTCCTAGCGATGAACGTACAAGAACAAATCGAGAAGTACGTTGCCAGCCAACCGGAGCCAAAACGTAGTGACCTGCGAGAGTTGCACCGGCTCACACTTCAAGTGTCACCAGGATGCAAATTATGGTTCTCCGATGGTAAAGACAGCAAAAATCATACTGTTTCCAACCCCACGATAGGGTATGGGTCTCACACAATAAAATATGCCAATGGAAAAAGTAGAGAGTTTTTTCAAATTGGTGTGAGCGGAAACAAAACTGGAATCTCTGTCTATATTCTCGGTCTCAAAGATAAGAACTACTTAGCTAAAGCGTATGGAAAGAAGCTGGGCAAGGCGAGCGTGACGGGATATTGCATTCGGTTTAAAGC
The DNA here is from genome assembly GCA_035264005.1 of Candidatus Acidiferrales bacterium. Classification (GTDB taxonomy): domain Bacteria; phylum Acidobacteriota; class Terriglobia; order Acidiferrales; family UBA7541; genus DAHUXN01. The sequence continues at coordinate 2,800 of DATFQU010000288.1, read as the reverse complement.
TCTAAAGGATATAAACATCGATACGCTTGAAGCGGCAATACGATTCGGGCTTGCAGCGCAGAATGAAAAGGGCAAGCTGATGAAATAATTCCATTATCCAGAAAAGTTCTAAGATCGTCTTTTTTGGGCGCGCCGATTTCATTTGGTCCAGCCTGGAACATCGGTAACACAATGTCCATCAAAACAGACCATTAGCAGGACGCCCTCCAATTGCGTCCCACTGCCTCCGCAGTTACAATCCCTGCGCTAGCTGTCAACTCTGATTTTCGAGGAAATGCCGATGCGCCTTTCGCTGATCCACCAGACCCGCACCACCGCTGCGAAACTCGTCGCGCACACGATTGCTCTGTGCGCGGCGCTCGCGACTTGCGCCTCGTCTGTTTCCGCCGCACCGCGCCCGCAAGGCGGCGCGATGGCGCGCATCAGCTTCGGCTCAGACCTCAGCTCCACGCCACTCGACGGCCGCGTTTACGTCGTCTTTTCCGTCAACCAAAATGACCCGCGCATGGGCGTCGGGGAAAGGGAAGTCGAATCCGCACAAGTTTTCGGCGCGGACATTGACGGCCTCGCGCCAGGACAGTCCGCCACGATTCCGCTCGACGCCGTTGGCTATCCCGCGCGCTCCCTCGCCGATATTCCTCCCGGCGATTACTGGGTGCAGGGTGTTCTGAACAAATACACCACGTTCCACCGTTTCGACGGCCACACCGTGAAGCTTCCGATGGATGAAGGCGAAGGCCAGCACTGGAATTCCAAGCCCGGAAATTTCTTCAGCACACCGGTGCGCGTGCACATTGACGCGCGTTCCTTCACCACCATCGACATTCATCTCGACAAAGTTATTCCGCCGATTGCGCCGCCGCAGGACACCGAGTGGGTCAAACACGTGCGCATTCAAAGCCAAGTGCTCACGAAATTCTGGGGACATCCGATGTATCTCGGCGCCATCGTCGTGCTGCCGGAAGGATGGGCCGCGCATCCCGACGCGCGGTATCCGCTGCTGGTGAATCATGGGCACTTTCAGGCCGATTATCACTTCGTGACACAACCTCCGAACGCGAACGGCAACCCGGCACAGCAAGAAGCCCAGCAAACTCGCTATCAGTTCTATCAGGATTGGACCACCGGCAAATTGCCACGCATGATTCTGCTGATCGTTCAGCACGCGAATCCCTACTATGACGATTCTTACGCCGTCGATTCCGTGAACGTCGGGCCATACGGCGAAGCCATCAATAGGGAGCTGATTCCGTACATCGAAAAACGGTTTCACGGCATCGGCCAGGGATGGGCGCGCGCAGTTTTCGGCGGCTCAACCGGCGGCTGGGAAACGTTGGCCACGCAAATTTTCTATCCCGACGATTACAACGGCGCGTGGGGCGCCTGTCCCGACCCTGTGGATTTTCATGCCTATCAGCTTGTGAACATTTATGACGACACGAACGCCTATTGGACCATCGGTCCCTTTGGACGCATCGCGCAGGGAGAGATGCGCTTCCCGAACGGCATTGTCCAGGCTACTACGGAGGGTTCCAATCGTTGGGAAAATGCCCTGGGCTCGCATGGCCGCAGCGGCGAACAGTGGGGAATTTGGCAGGCGGTATTCAGTCCGGTCGGCGATGACGGCTATCCAAAACCGATTTGGGATCCCATCACCGGCGTCATTAATAAGGACGTTGCGGAATACTGGCGCCAGCACTACGACCTGACGGCCATCATGATGCGCGACTGGAACACGCTGGGGCCGAAGCTCGTCGGCAAACTGCATGTGCCCGTCGGCACTGGCGACACATATTATTTGAATGACGCCGTACGCTTGATGCAGGCCGCCATGGAGAAAACGCAGAATCCGCACTACGTCGCCGATTTTGATTTCGGCATTGACCAGCCGCATTGCTACACCGGCCCGCCGGGAGACACCACGCGACACGGCGGACTTACATTCACGAGGCGTGTCCTGCAAGCCGCCGAAGAGCAAATGCTAAAGACCGCGCCCCCCGGCGCCGACACAACTAGCTGGCGGTACTGACGCGAACACCGAATGCGTCCCGAGGATATCGGGCCGGTGGATAACGACGAAGCCTGTCTCCCGCCTGTCGGGGGAAAGTCCGACAGAGTAGCGGCCACCAAGACCTAGAAATCGCTCGTTGCTGACTTTGTTTTGCTGCTGGCCGCAGCTTTCCTCCGCGGCGGTGACGGTGGCAGGATTTGCAACGGATTCACGCGCGCCTCATTTGCCTCGAGTCCCCAATGCAAGTGCGGCCCGGTCACGCGCCCAGTCGCGCCGACGAGGCCGATCAGAGCGCCCGCGTCAACCATGTCCCCTACCTTCACGTCAATCTGCGAAAGGTGGCAGTAAAATGTGTACACGCCCACGCCGTGGTCCAACACGATTGCGTTGCCCGCGTAGTAAAGGTTTTCGGCGAGTGCCACTCGGCCACGCTGCGCAGCGTGCACGGGAGTTCCTGTCTCCGCGTGAATGTCCAGCCCGCTGTGCGGGGACCGCGCCTCTCCGTTCAAAACGCGCCGCGTTCCGAAGTTGCCTCCGCGTCGCGGGCCATCCAGCGGAAAACGGAAATTGCCGTTCCAGTATTTCTCCGGCGTGCGCGTGGCGTAAATCTGGTGAAGTTGCCGTCCCTCCTTCTCAATGCGCGTCTCGTCTTCCGGACTCGGCTGCACGTATTTCTCGGCGACGGTAAGTTTCTCGACTACAAAATGACCGGCGCGCACCGTTATGTTCGTCCTGCAAGTTATGTCTTTTCCGTCTTGCTGCTTCGCCGTCAGTACAAACTTGTGGAGG
>DATFQU010000287.1:0-15338 GCA_035264005.1 Candidatus Acidiferrales bacterium | reverse complement strand
TGATTTTCCTGGATCGTCCTTTTCCATCTTCACGGAGGAAACGAGATAAGCGACCGTGGAACCGTCGGGAGAAATTCGCGGCGAAGAGACTCGCGCGACGCGCAATGCCTCACTCGTGCCGAAAAGTTTCTTTCCACTTTTGCTAAGAGGCGCGGAAGCTTGGCCTTGCGCATGCAAGGGCAGAGCAGCAAGCATCAAAATGACAGCGACTGCGATCGCAAGATGAAATGACTTGGCGTAAAATTTCATAAAGATTCCTCCTGCACATTGATCCGACAACATCAAGCCTTGAGTCTGAAACGATTGTTTCGAGGCGCGAAGTATAGTCAGTTTGGCATCCACGTTCAACCGCGAGGACGACGATGCGGCGTCCAGTCGTGGTCAACGACGGGCTTCGAAGAATTGTCGCAGGAGGGAAGCGGCGTCGTCGGCAAGCACGCCGGAAGTTACCGCAACGCGATGATTCACTCGCGGATGGTCAAATACGGTGAAGCATGAGTGTACGGCTCCCCCTTTGGGATCATCAGCGCCATAGACGAGGCGGTCGATGCGAGCTTGAAGCATTGCGCCGGCGCACATCGCGCAGGGTTCGATGGTTACGTAGAGTGTGGTCCCAGACAAACGATGATTTCCGAAGGCAGTCGCTGCCGCGCGCAAAGCAACCATTTCGGCATGCGCAGTGGGATCACAATCGATTATCGTGCGGTTTGCTGCGTGGGCGAGAATGCGAGCGTCTTGAACTATCACGCATCCAACTGGGACTTCGCCAGCGCGAGCCGCACCGCGTGCCTCTTCCAGTGCGAGCAACATGTATTCTTCATTGAGGGCTGCTTGATCGTTGGTGTCGCTAGGACGATTCATTTCGCATCAGAATAGCATGAGGATTGCGTTGCGCCCGCGCGCGACGATCTTCCGGCGCTCGCGATTCTGCACGGAACGGGCGTTTCTCGGGATTGGCTGCAACTTTTCGCAAAGGCTCGGAGGTCTGAATTCTATGGGTTTGCCACCGCGGTACAGTCTGGGGTCAAAGCGTTCAATCGCTTTGGTGTTAATTTACGCGTTGCTCGCTGGATTTTGCGCGGTGGTTTCACCGAACGGGGCGGCACAGCAGCAGGACGCCCCGATACAGAAACAGGGCCAAGCCAACGCGGGAAGGCCCACCATCCCCCCGGACACTTACACACAGGCGTGGGAACTGTTGGATGCGGCGTCGCAATCCGAAAATGTTCGCATACGCACGGACGTGATCGGCGCGCTTTCCAGCATGCGGGATGACGAAAAGGCGATTCATCTTATTGAGAACGCTCTCGATGACCGGCATTACCAAGTGCGGCGGATCGCAGCTTCGTCGCTCGGAGCGATGAACGCTCAAGAGGCGATCCCGCATCTCAGGCAGGCGATGAACGACAAGAATGCTGGTGTGAGTTTTGCGGCCGCGGAGGCGCTCTGGAGAATGGGAGATCAGAGCGGCGCGACAGTTTTTTATGCCGTGATATTAGGAGACCGCCATGTTGAGCAGGGATATGTTGCCAGCCAGATTACACAGGCATGGAACGAGTTGCACAACCCTTCGGCATTGGCAGACATTGCGGTTGGCGAGGCATCCGGTGCTCTTTTGGGGCCCTTCGCCGAGGGCGTCACGGTCGCGCGCGAGCTGGCTAAAGATCGAGGCGCGAACACGCGAGCGCTTTCGGCAACCCTGCTCGGAGAGCATCCGAATCCCGATTCGGAGAAAATGCTGGAAGACACGCTCGACGACAAGAATCTTGCCGTGCTGGTTGCGGTGGCAAGAGCTCTCGGCGGATTTGACGATCCGGCGCTGATCCCCCGGCTGACGCCGCTGCTTAACAAGAAGACGATGCCAGTTTTCAAGCACTCTGACGCCGTACATTTTATGGTCGCCGCGGCAATCATTCGGCTGCACGATCACGGAAAGCCCGATTTGCCCATTGTAACGGCAGGAACGTACAGACGATCCCCGGCAGTTGGTGGGAATAGCCCGTCGAACGGTTTGAGGTAGCTCGCTTGCTCCGCTTCCTCCCGTGGGGTATAAATTCGGACGTTCATTTTTGAGGGGCGGTCGAATTCATGGAGTTGAGAAAAGACCCGATCACGCGAAGTTGGGTCGTGATTGGACATTCTGAGCCGGGAGAAGTTCCTCAGGAGTCTTGCCCGCTGTGTCCTGGAAGCGAGGGCGAAACCCGCACGATTCTGCAGCTCCCCGCGCAAGGTCCCTGGCAGGTCCGCGTCTTTCCGCATTTTCGGCCGCTGTACCGAATCGAGGGAGAGCCGGAGCGCTCAGCGGAGGGTATCTACGACCGAATGAGTGGGGTTGGTGCGCACGAGATTCTCGTGGACACTCCCAATCATGACTGGGGTGTAGCGCGAGAAACTCCCGAACATATGGCGCTGGTCCTCGAGGCGTATGCGAGACGGCTTACAGACCTGAAGCGCGACCCGCGATTCAAGTACGTCACGGTGTTCAAGAACGAAGGTGTGAATTCAGGTCAGGAATGGGCGCATTCACATTCTCAGATTACAGCCACGACCTTTGTGCCACGGCGAGTGCTTTACGAATTGCGTGCGGCGCGCGACTGGTTCCGAGAACGCGAGCGGTGTGTTTTTTGCGACATCCTGCGGCAGGAAGAGAAGCAGGAAAAGCGCGTGGTCGATTCGCAGAGTAACTACGTGGCGTTTTGTCCCTACGCGTCACGTGTACCGTTTGAGACATGGATCATGCCTCGCCACCACAATCATGAATTCGAGGCGCCCGGCAGCGAAGATTTTCGGTCGCTCGGCGCGCTTCTCGCACGCGTGTTGCGGCGGCTACCGGCCATTTCCGAGGGATACCACATGGTTGTGCACACGTCGCCAAACTCGCAACAGACGATTGGTGAACTGAGCGACTACTGGCGCACCATCTCCGACGATTATCACTGGCACATCGAGATCCTTCCGATAGTTCCTACGAGCGGAAAGTCGTACGTAATCAAAGAGGTCTACTTCAACGGCCTTCGGCCCGAGCAAGCCGCGGAGCGACTGCGTCAGGTCAGTCCGGATTCATGAAAGCCGCGTCTGACTTGTCGTTTTTCCGAAGCCAGCGCGGCGGCATTATCACAAAGTTGGCTGTGCTCGTTGTACTGGTGATCCTGATTGGCCTGCTCTATCTGGTGCGCGCCCCGCTGCTTCGATTGGCTGGAAGTTACTGGGTAAAGTCCGACCCTCCCGCAGCGTCAGATGTGATTGTCATTCTGAGTGACGATGACTTTACTGCGGACCGGGCGACTCGTGCGGCGGACCTTTATCACGATGGATGGGCGCCGCGCGTCGTGGGTAGCGGGAGATGGCTGCGTCCATATGCCAGCATTGCGGAGTTAATGCAACATGACCTCGAGGCACGAGGGGTTCCGCAGAAGGCGATTGTCCCTTTTGCGCACAACGCCGCCGACACGCTTGAGGAACTGAAGGGCATTCGGGGTTTCGTCGAACAGCATGGATGGAAGCGCGTGATGATCGTTACCTCGAATTATCACACGCGCCGGACACGATATCTCGCCGAGCACGTTTTTCCCGCGGACATCCACGTCCTGATTGTGGCCGCGCCGGATCACGAGTACGATCCCGACTCGTGGTGGAAGACACGAGCCGGAATGAAGATACTGTTCCACGAGTTCGTGGGGATGTTCGTGGCGATGTGGGAAGTGCATCATCAAGAAACCGGTTCGACTGCATTGCTGGCAATTCCATCGGCAGACGCGAATTTTTCAGGATTACCGTAGGGGCAGAGGAGGTTCCTTTTTTGCTATCTCGTGTGGATTTCTGTTTGGTTTACACTGGTTAGACTCTGTACTATAGTCCTCGAACTGCTAGTATTCGTCCGTGCGTTGGTTCGAGCCGTAGCGACCATCTCACCGCTTGGAGGTTCCCATGTGGCGAAAACAGCCTGAAGCGAAGCCATCTTCTCCGGTAAATCCGAGCACCGGCGGTTCATCGTATGCGCCGCCCGCTCAGAAGCCTGCAACGTCCTCAGCGTCTGGGGCTTTTCCCACGCCTTCCCAGCCGGTATCTACTCCAGCCAAGCCTTCCGCTGACGCTGTCTTGACGCGCGGAATCTGCATCAAGGGTGAATTGACTGGCAAAGCGAATCTAATCATTGACGGCGATCTGCAGGGAAGCATCCGACTGAACGAGTCTCGCTTGACTGTCGGTCAAAGCGGCAGCATCCACGCGGATATCGAGGCTCGCGAGATTTTCGTATACGGGCGGGTGGATGGCGATCTTCGCGGGCGAGAGCGAGTTGTGCTTGCGAATTCGTGTCACGTTGAAGGAGACTTGGAAGCCCCGCGCGTTGCGATCGAAGATGGCGCGCGATTTAACGGCCGCGTCGAAATGGGACCAGCAGCGGATGCGCGGGAACGTCAAAGCAAGCGAGGTTCGCAGTCTTTCGCATCTCAGGAAACATCTCCTGAATCGGCCAACGCAGGTTCCGAGGTTATGGTCGGTACAGGGAGCGTTCGCGATAGCAAATGAACTTCATGGGGAAAACGCGGATGGGAAGCACGACGGCTACAATGCCGTCACGGAAGTCCCAGGCTGGACCTGCAGTAGCGGCTGCGGCCAGCCATAGCTCCCCGAATATACGCGTTTCAAATGGACTGAAGGACTTCCTCTGGCTCTTAAGCGATATCGAGGGTGGCCGGCTGCTGGACCTCGGTTCCGTTTCCCAAGCTACCCTGAATTTTTTCATCGAGCGCGGATTCCGTGTGACGACGGATGACTTTGTCCGTTCTTGGAAGGACTTTCGCATCGCCGAGGAAGAGCGCCAGCGCGTCGAAGAGCAGAGCGACTTTTACGAGCCGCTTTCGCCCGAGCAAGTTGCGCAGCGATTTCTTGATCATTCTTTGCAATATCCCGAAGAGGAATTCAACGCGGTCCTGCTGTGGGACATTTTCGATCACCTCGACGCAGAACTGCTTCCAAAGATTGCGGATCGTTTGTACGACATCATGAAACCGGGCGGGGCTGTCCTCGCAATTTTCCACAGCAAGCCGGAGCGGTCATACCGCTACCGCATCGTCGATAACCAAACGATTGAGACAATTCCAATTGGGCCGGTATCCGCGCACAATCACGCGTTCCAAAACCGCGAAATCCTCAACCTCTTTGGCCGGTTCCGTTCCGCGAAGACTTTCGTGGGGCGCGACCAGCTTCGCGAAGGGCTGTTTATTCGCTAGCCTGTCCGACCTTCCGAAATTATCCACAGAGTTTCGTCCGGCACATCTTGCAGGGCAAAGTCCTGCTTGACTACTGTCAGTGCTGCGGAGTATTAGGGAGACGAAGGCTTGGAAACGGAGGAAACGTGGTATGAATCCGCCGGGCCAGGAATCCTGACGACATTCACACCGCTTTTGCGGTGCGAGCCCTAAGGCGCCCTGCAGACGCTGAGTGGGCCTCAGGAAATGGCAAATACGGGGAACCGCGAGGTTCCCCGTTTGCATTTACGGATAATACGTCTTCTCTCTGGTGCGAGCGCCGTCTAGGCAGATTGCCTGCGGTTCTTGAAGGCTTTGATCGCCTCAATTCCCGCAGGAACGAGGGACAGTACAATCACCACTGCAATCACCAAATGGATGCGACCTTCGATGGCGGGTATTTGTCCCAGACTGTAACCTGTCAGAATCATACTGCAGACCCACAGGATTCCGCCAAAGGTGTCAAACATCAGGTATCGCGAGTAACGCATACGCGCGGCTCCCGCAACAGGAGGGCAAAACGTTCGGATGATTGGGACGAAGCGAGCGATGATGATCGCCTTCGGACCGTGTTTCTCGTAGAACTCGTGCGCCCTCTGTAGGTGCTTCTTTTTGAAGAAGCGAGAGTCATCCCTCCGGTAGAGGCTGGTGCCGGCCTTACGGCCTATAAAATAGCCTAGCTGGTCTCCCGCAACAGCACATAGACATGCGGGTAACAGTAGCCACGCCAAGCTGATTGTGTGTGTTCCCGCGACCATGCCTGCGGTTACAAGCAGGGAATCGCCAGGTAGAAAAAAGCCCACGAAAAGTCCCGTTTCCACAAATACGATCGAGCAGACCAACAGGGGCCCGCCCGACTGCACGAGGTTCTGGACGTTGTACAGCTTGTGGATCAACGCTTGCCAGGGAACGCTTGCTAGAGATATCGCCATGACCACCCAAGATCGCGCGTTCTCGCGCTTGTTGACCTGAAAACTCGAAGTATTCAGCCGAGGACAACCTCACTAACATAGCAGAAAAACAAGACTTGCGCCGCCGCGGGTTAGCTTCCTGTGTTGTCTAGTACTTTGCTCCCAGATGAATTAGTCCCCCGTACCATTTGCCGGAAATGCCTCGGTATTCAAACTAGCCCTGTCACGAGGAACGCAAGTCCCTGGAGGAATGGAGATGGAAGGCACTTACGCGGTGTGGATGGGGCAGCCGGTCATTCTTCGGGTTGTGGCAGGCAATCTTCGAGTGCCCGTGCGGGGCCGGCTAGTTAGCGAAACGACGAATGTGCTGCGAGTTCGCATCGCAGAGAACTGGGACGTCGATATTTTCAAGTCCATGGTTGTAGCAATTGAACAGGACGCGCCGCTCATGGTGGTGAATTAGTCCGAGAGATTCGATGACAGGCCTAAGCCAAACGCGGGCGTCTCGAGAGCCTAATACGATAACGGAGCAGGCTTTGACGCTCAGTCTAGTTCAAGGTGCATGGCCATCGTTGCAAGGATTCTGCGGATTGCTGACAATTTTATTTTATCGAGAGGTCTTGCGGTTAATGGTATGGGCGCGTGCGATGAACTTGTAGCGCGCCGTCCGGCCAAAAATTAACGATCTTCCGGCCCACCCTCAGTGCCCCACATCCCGGGCTTGTTCACCCCAGCAAGCCCGGGCTCCTTTTCTGACTTTCGTTTTCTATCCGGCGTCATTGACAACAGGCTGAAACGCGAAATAATCGACGCGGGGAATTCTGTATTGGTGCCGTTCTGCCAATTCTTTCTTATGGCACTGAATCGCAGCAATTTTGCAACTGAGGGAATTATGAACAAAAGGATTTCTCGGCGAGATCTGCTGAAGACTAGTCTGGCTGCTGGCGTGACGTCGCTGGTTCCGCTCGATTCGCACGCGGCGCTTGATTCTGGGGAAGCAACGAATGTGAAGACGCCTGCCGTTGACAACGTGGGATTTGATGCTGCGGACGAAGGCGGCATTCTTCCGTTGACCTGCACAAGCGGCGTTTACATTCCTCCGCGAGGCCAGAGCTTTTTCAAATTCAGCTTCGACTTTCCTGAACCTTCTCTCACCTTCCAAGGAATGCAATTCTCGTTCCGGCTCTCCACCTTCGAGAATGCTTACGGGCTGGACCGCGACAGCATGAAAGTCGAGCAAACCGCGGATGGATTGCAATTGCGATGTTCGCAGTTCGTTTGGGCCGGTGGCCAGCAGAAAGCAGCGGGCAATCTGCTCGCGCAGTTCCGCAAGGATGGCGATTTTGTCGAGTGGAGCGCCTCGGCTGAAATGGACCGGCCGATAAAGTCCATTACCGCGATCGTGCGCGGTGTGCCACGCGGCAAAGTCGCCGGCGGAAGCGGAGGATTTTTCGACCCGGGCGAGAACGAGCTTTTGTTGGGTTATCCGTTCGGTGCGGGCGATCACCACACTGCGCGAGGTATCGATTCTCCCCTGGCGATTGTTCGGGCGGGAGAGCAGGAATTCTTTTTCCTCTCGACTCTGCTGACACAGGTGCGTGCATGCCGGATCTATTTGCAGCCCGGCGACGAAGGTTATCGTGCCGAGCTTGTGTATGAACAAGAGGGTTGGAGGAAAAGCAACCGTCTTCAAAGTGCGACCTGGCGGGCGGGCCGCACGACGACCGCTGAGCAGGCGTATCGGCCTCATTTCGAACATGTGGGCGGAGCGTTTCAGATCCCTGCGTGGGAGCAACGGCAGGATGTGCCATCGTGGTTTCGAGAGATTTCGTTAGTCGTCTCGATTCACGGAATGCATTGGACTGGTTACGTCTTCAACGATTTCGCAAAGTCATCGAGCATTCTGGACTGGGTAGCGACGCAAATCTCTCCGAAAAAAGTGATGGTCTTTCTGCCCGCGTGGGACGGGCGCTATTACTGGGACTATCCCGTTTACCGGCCTGAACCGCGCCTGGGCGGCGAAGAGGGTTTGCGCGCGCTGATTCAGAAAGGGCATCGAATGGGCTTTCATTTTCTCCCAATGTTCGGCATGAATGCCGCGGACAAACATCTAGAGATATTTTCGAAGTTTTCAGACGCAACCACAGAGCAGATTGACGGCAACGACTTCGATTTGGACTGGGTCGATTGGGATAACGACCGCCACAATGAGGGGACTGGGAAGTATATGAACCTCGGCGTGCAATCCTGGCAGGATTGGCTTTTCGGACGGATCGCTGACATTGTTCAGCGTTTCGATGTCGACGGCTATTTTCTGGACATCTCCGGCGGCTGGGTTAACAACACAAAAGCCGACATGCACGAGGGAACGCGGCGCTTGGTGGCGAATCTGCGTGAGAGATTTCCGCACGTGCTCGCGGTCGGCGAGTTTTCCTATGACGCGCTCATGTCGGTTCTGCCCGTGTATCAGGTTTTTCCTTCGAGAGGTTATCCCGCCGCATTTCAGAAATACGCGCGAACGTTCGAGCATCTGAGTTTTCCTGCGCCGGGGCGCGGAAGTTCCGGTGTGCACGAATCAGGTTTCGGACGTTTTCGGCCAAATGTGTCGAAGGATCAGCCGGTCATTCCGACGATCACTGTCGTTGACGATACATTCGAAAAATATCGCGATGTCATGGCGCAAACCATCCAAGAAGCGAAGGCTTGGACAGGGATGGACTGGAAGGGTTGAGTCTTACTGGCGATCACGGAATCTAACGTTCAGTTATTCAGCCAGAAACAGGCTTTGCGCGTAGGGCCATTCTGAATCGACCCACTGAGCCTCGCAAAAGAATCCTGCGCTCGATCCGAGCTCCGCAGCCTCGTTGCAGCGATACTTATGCGAGCTTTCCGTCCAGATGGTCTCTCCTTCTTCAAGGGTGACATCGAGTGACGCGCCGGGGACGCTCGCCGTTTGCCTCCGCATAGACCGCAAATGCATTTCAATGCGGCGGTGCTCTGGGTTGTAGCGCGCCTCGTGTTTGAACGAGGACAGATCAAAAGTGCCGTCGAGCTCGCGATTGATGCGCGCGAGCAAATTCAAATTGAATGCCGCGGTCACTCCTGCAGGATCGCCATAAGCGAGCAGCAGTTCGCTGACGGACTTTTCGAGGTCGGTCGCGAGCAATAGCGCATCGCCAGGATGCAGTATGTGGCGCACTTCGCGCAGGAATTTCGCCGCCGCGGGACGGTCGAAATTTCCGATGGTGCTGCCTAGAAAGAGCACGAGGAGACATTCCCCCGGCTTGCGACGTGACGCAACGTCGAGCAGGCCGTCCAGATAAGCGCGCTCGAAGCCGACGATGCTTACGGAATCAATCCGGCCAAGCTCCTGCCAGCAGCGCGAAAGCGCTGTACGGGAAATATCAATGGGATAGTAAGTCACCGGCTGACGGCGTGACAGCGCCTCAAGAATCCAGCGCGTTTTTGCGCCACTGCCCGAGCCCAATTCCGCAACAGCGACGGGCGAAGGCAAGCGGTCAACAATTTCCTCGGCATGACGTTTCAGCAGTCGTGCCCCTGCGCGGAAAAGCCCGTACTCCGGCAAGAGCGTGATCACTTCGAACAGGGCCGAGCCCACTTCATCGTACAAATACTTTGAAGGCAATTCCTTTTGCAAGTGCATCGTCAAGCCGGAGTGAACGTCCGCCGCGAAATCCCCGCGCGCATTCCCCGAGACGCTATGCGTATACAGCTTTGCTGGGCTCGCCATGACTTATTCCTCCGCCGTGCGGAATTTTGCGTAGACATAGGGATAATGCGGCTGGAACCAGTTGCGGAATGAGCGCCGAAGCATGCACACAGTGGTGCGCGGCGAGCCGCCCTTCATCACGAAATGCTTTCCGTCAAAAAAATTCGCCGAGTAGCCGGGATAAAACGCGAATGACGTGAAGCCCGGGAACGGCGCAAACGGCGTCGAAGTCCATTCCCAGCCATTGCCAAGCAGGTCGTGCACGCCAAAGGCGCTTTGTCCCGCGGGATGCGCGTTTACCGGCGCGGGATCCCACCGCGCAAAATCAAAATTGCCGCGCTCGGCGCTTGGCTCAACATCGCCCCAGGGATATGCACATTCACTTTCCGGAGTGCTGTACGCTGCGCGATGCCACTGTGCTTCCGTGGGCAGCGATCGTTTTTTCCAGCGCGCGTAGGCTGATGCTTCGGCGTAACTGACATATACGGGCCAATCGAGCGGTAGTGGGATGTTTTCGAACATTCCGCGATACTGCCAGCCTTCTGAATTGTTCTCCCAGAAATGCGGATAAGAAATCTGTGCGGAAGTTTTCCACGCCCAGTCAGCCACGGACCACAGGCGCGTGTTCTCGTAACTGCCAGCGTTTACGAATTCCAGAAATTCGCCATTCGTTACCGGATATGCGTCGATGCGGAACTTCGGCACGCTCACCTGATTCTGCTCGAATTCGTTATCCCATCCGAATCGGCCGCTGTCGCGGCGCATGCCGAGCGTGGCTATACCCGCTGGAATGGTCACGACGTCGTGTTGAAATGCTTCGCTCCGTTCAGTAGTCGCTTGATAGTTTGCCGGAGCATTTTTTTGATCGTGACGCAGGCCGTGCATCAGGTATGCGAGTGTTTCCGCGTGCATCAGACGATGTTCGATCGCGACCTGCAGCAAAGTTCCCTCCGCGATTGTTTCCGGCAGTTTGTGGGGAGATTCACGCAGAGCTGTGTCGATTCGATCACGCAGGCGTTCGTTGTAGGCGCGAATCTCATCGGTCACAGGCCAGTCGCTCGGTACATCGTGAGGAAGCTGACCGTCGACAGGATCGATGCCGAACGCGAAAAGCTTCTCGTACTCTTCATGGAAGCTCGGATGATGCAGCGCGTCGCGGGCAATTAGGTTCCAGTCGAAGGCTTCCAGATGGCCCAAATAAAAAACTAGCCTGTGGCGCTCGGGTATAGGACGCTCATAGAGCGCCTCGGGGCGAATAACCTCGAAGAGTGCGTCGGTCTGCTTGCGTGCATCGTCAAGGCGATCCAGCAGCGGCTGGAGAGACTGCGGAGCCATTTTCGCAGTAGCCATGGGAACTCCCTCGGGGCAGGCAGAACAGACACAACCTTTTTACCCCTTTGGCGCGTGGTTCGACAACGTAAAGTTAGATTCAGCGAGGGTCGGCGAGGATTCTACAGATTCTCACCACGGTCGGACGCGGCTAGTTGTTCTTGATGCTTCCGTTGTTTTGTTCCTGTACCATCTGTGCGATTTCAGTCTGCACACGCTGCATTGTTTGCGCCATGAGTTTCTGCAGGATTCCCGACGAGGCCTGCATTGATTCGGCTGTAACAGCGGGCATTTCTTTGATCACTTTTTGCCCGGTTGGCGAAGTATAGAAGGCAACGAGAGCGTCCATATCGCCCTTCGTGAAGTGCTTCTCGTAGACCGGGATCATCGCCTGCAGAAGATCGTCAAGGGGCATGTTGGCCACAAGGTCGTCCATCATCCTATCCATTTTGGCTTCGAAATCGGGCGGAAGGTTCTTCTGTTTCTCGATTTCCTGATGGATCATCTGGCGCTGCTGATTTTCCATCACCGTCATCATTTGCGACATCATGTCACGAGTATGCATAACATCCAGAAACCGCTGAACGTCAGCTTTCGAAGCCGGAGCGTCTGGAGTGCTTTGCTGAGCATAAGTAGCCGTCGCCAAGAACATGCAAAGAATCATCACAATATACGCTGATTTTTTCACGGTCGCCTCCAGGAAGCCGTTCTATTTGCGGGGATAATACAGTAGAGTGGAGCAAATGTCGCGTGGGTTTCTGGAAAGCGTGTTGTGGAATGCCGGTCCCCCAGAATGTAACTAACTCGTCATGCTCAGAGCTTTGCCGAGTTTCCGAAATGCTTTGCCGCGATGGCTGAGTCGATTCTTTTCTGGTTCTGTTAATTCAGCGAACGTCTTTTTGAGCAGCGAAAAATAAAACAGCGGATCGTAGCCGAACCCATTCGCGCCGCTTGGTTCGTTTGCGATCGTGCCTTCGACGGAGTCTGATACAACCGCCAGCATCTTTCCTTTTCTTGCGGCGGCGATAATGCATACGAATTTCGCGTTTCTCGCATCGCCCGTTTTTCCGCGCAGCGCAGCAAGCAGTTTCGCGTTGCGCTCCTGATCGGCCGCATTTTCTCCGGCGTAGCGCGCAGAACGCACTCCCGGCGCGCCACCGAGCGATGCGACAACAAGTCCGGAATCGTCCGCGAAGATAATTTCGTCCGTGAATCGACTGTAGTGCAGCGCCTTGCCTGCAGCATTTTCAGCGAACGTAGGTTCGTCTTCGGGAAAAACGGCCAATTCGGAGAAGCGAGGTAGCAGATCGATCTCAATGTCGCCGGCGTACTCAGCGGCGAGGGCGCGAAACTCGCGCAGCTTGCCCTGATTCGAAGAAGCCGCCAACAACTTAACGCGCATGGGCGCGAAAGTTCAGATGCAGCAATTCCTGTTGGACTTCGCTGAGTTGTTTAATTCCTGTTGCAGCCAAGCGAAGCAGCTGATGCATCTCGTCAGAGGAAAAGGGCCGGCCCTCCGCAGTCGCTTGCACTTCTACCAGCTGGCCGCTGCCGGTCATCACTACATTCATGTCGACCTGTGCTCGTGAGTCTTCGTCGTACGCGAGATCGAGCAACAACTCGTCCTTTACAATGCCCACACTGATTGCAGCCACGGAATCCGTAAGTGGGATTCTCGGCAACATCCCGGCAGCTTTCATGCGTTCGAACGCAAGAGCGAGTGCAACGAACGCGCCCGAAATAGAGGCGGTCCGTGTGCCACCATCGGCTTCGATGACGTCGCAATCAATCCATACGGTCCGCTCGCCCAGTGCCTCGAGGTCGGTCACTGCACGCAAAGCGCGACCGATCAAGCGTTGAATTTCCTGTGTGCGCCCGGATTGTTTTCCGCGGGCGGCTTCGCGCGGTGTACGACGGTCAGTTGCGCGCGGCAGCATTCCATATTCGCTGGTCACCCAGCCTTTGTCCTGGCCTTTCAAAAAGTGCGGCACGCCGTCTTCGATGGTCGCTGTGGCCACCACACGAGTGCGGCCAGCCTCGATCAGTACGCTGCCTTCGGCGGTAGACACGAAATCCGGCGTCAGTTTGACCGGACGCAATTCATTCGCTGTTCGTTTGTCGCTGCGCAAAACGTTTCACCTGCAAACTTGCTTCGAATCAGCTGCGATAGTGTGAATCGTGCATTCGACTCTGTCAATTGGCGAGAGCGGTTTTTTGCTGACGGTGCGAAGGTATTAAGCCTCTACTTCGGCGACGTGACAGGCAGCGCTGGCGTTGTGGGCGGATGTGTATCGAAGTAATCGGACAGGTCAACGTGGCCAGCGAGCGTTTCCGCTTCGTGCCCGTGGATCAGGATTTTCACACGCGCGATGGACGGCACATTCGCGCCCAATGTTTGGGCGATCGAGCTCACAGCCAGCCACTCGCTCAGGATTCCTGAAGGCATTTCTGTCGACAGTTCATCGGAAAAATCCGCTATCGCTGTCCCGTTATTCAAGATGTAGAAATCGAGCAGCGTGGCGCCTTGGGGCAGGGTGCGCTGCGCAGCCGTGGGAGGATTCGCAATCAGCGCGTCAATCAATTGCTTGGCGCGCTCCACCGGATCCGCGGACAGGCGTAGGGTCAGAGTTGCGGGCGCGAGACGATTCGGCTGCGTTGTGGAAACCCAAAACATCTGTGCGCTCGCTTCGATGTCAGTGGGCGTGGAAACCGGAGGGGCAACCACGGCGCGCCGCTCCTGGTCTTCCACTGATTGCGCGGGCTCGGTTCGCACGACCCGGCGGTGCAATGCGCGGAGCGAGAACAGTCCGATGACGATTGCGGTCACAACGAAAATCAAAACAATCTTTAGCTGCCGGGTCATCACTCGCCTCCCGGCGGATAGATTGTCTTGTACGCTTGCACGGCGCGCGCGATACTGAACGCAAGGTCCCCGCCCATCGCTTCGAGTTTCTGCTGATCGACTGCAACGCTCGATACCTCCACCGCCACGGCAGGCACAGCCGCCGACCGCAACACAGCGACCGGAGCGGCCATGGAAACCTCTGACGACCCTTTGAATTTTTGTGCCAGTTCAACCTGAATCAGGTCGCCTAGCTTCACGCTTTGCGGAACAAATGGCTTTTGGGCTTCGCTCCAGACCAGGAAGCCAGGAGGCGGCGCCGCCGGTGCGGCAGAGGCATCCGCGTTTTGATTGCTCGAGAGCGCGGGTGGGGGCGTTGCAGGAAAAAGATATGTGTACGTCTGCACTGTTCCCGCCGTTCCGGCCGAGCCCACGTGTAGACTGATGAGAATGGCGTTGTTTTGCGCGTTCGCGATGGCGTCACGATCGTCAGGAGAAGGATCTGCGTCTCCGGTGCGAGTCAGCACAACTGCAAATCCCTCTGCGCGCAAGGGCCCCGCGATAGTCTGGGCAAACTCCAGGGCAATGTCTCTTTCCGCCACACCCGTTGGTCCGCGAGCGCCGGTATCTTCGCCTCCATGTCCCGGATCAAGCACGACGGTTCGCAATCCTGACGAAGGTTGCGCAAGCGGCGTTTGCGGAACTTGAGGCGTGGCAGGTGACTGAGTCTGCGTGGGATTCTGAGGCTGCTGCTGAGACTGTGCGGAGACATTCGGGAAATGCGCAAAAGTTCCCGCAGTAGCAAGTAAAAACAGTCCAAGGAGAATTCGAACTCGGCACACGCACGAGAGAATAGCAGAAATATTCCACAGGAATTTGTCGCAAACGCGTGCTTTTGCTGCGCTGTGTACTCTTTGCTGACGCGCTTGTTGCGGCCATTGAAATTGGAGTTTAGGCACGCTAAAAAGGGGAAAAGGACACAACATGAAAACTCTTGTGACGTTGTGCTTTGCCGCAGCACTGGCGATTCCTGCGTTTGCTGGTCCGCGTGAATACCAATCCGGAAGAATCCTGGCCTTCGACACGGGCCAACAGCGCGCGAAGAATGCCAAGCACGCGCCGAAAGACGAAGTTACCTATCAGGTTCAGATTGAGGGAACCATCTACAAAGTTACGAACCATACGAAGAAGCAGGATTTTTCGGCCGGTGAAGAAGTCCAATGCCGTGTGGAGAAAACCCATCTGATCATCGAAAAGCTGAAGGGCGGCGAAGT
>DATFQU010000286.1:0-4114 GCA_035264005.1 Candidatus Acidiferrales bacterium | reverse complement strand
ACGGTGACGAAATGGCCGGGCTGATCTTCTCCGTCTTGAAAAATGCGGCCGACGGCAGGGGAGGCATCCAGCAATGGGAATAAATTTGCCGAAATGCGGGCGATGGAGACTCGCTCCGGTGTGCCGCTGCCCGAAAGATTCAACTGCATGGTTGTAAATGCGGCAACGCCGGTGAAGACGCGATTCTCGCGAGCCATCACGGCAATGTCCGGCGCGGAAACTCCAATGGGATTGGCGGAGAATTTTGGAAGCTTTTCGCGGATGAACATCAGACGGTTCGAGTTGTGATATGGCAGAGCCTGAAACAGCGCGGCATTCACCACGGAAAAGATTGCCGTTGTTGCGCCGATGCCGAGGGCGAGAGTGAGGACGGCGATAGCGGTGAATCCGGGCGATTTACGGAGCATGCGAAACGCGAAGCGAATGTCAGCAACGAGACTTTCGAAGGACGGCCAGCGCCAGACTTCGCGGCTGCGCTCGGCGAGGAGGGTTACGTTGCCGAATTCGCGGCGGGCGGTGCGATTGGCTTCTTCTCGGGACATGCCCGAGGCGATGAGCGCATCGACCTTTTCGTCGAGGTGAGCGCGCATTTCGGCGGAGAGGTCGAAGTCAAGACGGCGGCGAGAAAACAAGCGGCTGAGCCACGTCATTAGGACCTCCTAACGAAAGCCGGATGCCCGCCTGAAGGCGGGAGCTACAAAAACAAAAATTCACTCATAACGCAGCGGCGCGATACGCCTTCCACACGTCGAAGCCCCATGCAGCGAATAAAGTGAATGCATCGCGCAAAAAGCGTGCGCGAATAGGAAGTCTGTCCCTCCAGCAACTGTGTTGTAGGGCCACTTTACTCATACCTCAGAGCAATCATGGGATCGACCTTCATGGCACGGCGGGCGGGAATATAGCAGGCAAGGAACGCGACGGCGAGGAGCACGAGTGCGACGGCGATAATCGTGAGCGGATCGCTTTGGCTTACTCCATAAAGCAACTGCGAGAACGTGGAGAGGAAACGAATCAGAATCAACGCGACCACAATGCCGACGGCAACGCCGGCAAGCGCGACGCGAAGGCCTTGTCCGATGACCAAGCGGAAAAGATCGCGCGGATGTGCGCCTAAGGCGATGCGAATGCCAATCTCGTGAGTGCGCTGACCGACTGCGTAAGAAATCACGCCGTAAAGGCCGATGCCTGCGAGGATGAGAGCAAGAGCAGCGAAGCTTCCGAGAAGCATCATGGCGAAGCGGCGCGAGGCAAGGGAGGATTGAATAATCTCGTGCATGGTTTCGAAACCAGAAAGGACTTCGTCGTTGCTGACGCGATTGCTAGCGGCGCGGAGCGAGTCCATCAGCCCGAGAATACTGCCCGCGGAGCGGACGACGACCCCGCTGTTGGAAGGCACGACTTTCATGGCAGGATCGCCTAACTGCATGAACGGAAAATACACCTGGGCGCGCAGGGAATTGCTTGCATCGTTGTCGAGACCCCACTGGTTGACGTGGCCGGCCACGCCGATGATCTCAAAGGGAAACGTGTGCGTAGCATCACCCTGATCAATGACCTTCCCAATTGCGTCTCCATTTGGAAAATATTTCTTCGCGAAGACTTCGTCGACGACGGCCACGGCTTTCGAGTTCTCGTCGTCGTGTTCAGTGAAAAAACGTCCCGCGAGCAAAGGAATGTGCATGGCCTTTAAGTAGCCCGGGCCGACGATGTAATCAAGCATGCTGTACATTTCGCCTTCGCTTGTGGGACGCGGCTGGCCGGCAATCCAGAAACCCTGATCGTCCTCCTGGTACATAGGAAATGCGCCCCAAGTAAGGGACTCAGCTTCGACTCCTGGGACTGCGGCGATGGCAACATCAAAACTGCGGAGAGTGGCGCGAATCTGCGCGGGAGTCGCTTTGGACATTTGAGGAGACATGGCCAGATTGAAGGTCATGACGTGATTCGGATCGAAGCCTGGGTTGACGTTCCACAATTGGGCGAGGCTGCGAATCAGCAAACCGGCTCCGGCGAGAAGCACAAGCGCGAGGGCCATTTGGAGTGCCACAAGAACGCTTTGGGCGCGGCGGCGGGAACCGACCGCGCCGCCACCGCTTTCTTTCAAGGTTTCGGACGCGCTTCGGCGCGCTGTGCGGATGGCGGGGAGCAGGCCGAAGAGGATTCCAGCACAAACTGAAATTGACGCAGTAAACCACAGCACATGCGCATCGATGCCGACGTCACTGGCACGAGGAAGAGTAGCGGGAAGCGCAGCCAGTACAGCTCGCGTTCCGACCGCGGCGAGGGCAAATCCGAGCACGCCGCCAAGAAGTGCGAGCAGAATGCTTTCCGTGAGCATCTGGCGAATGAGGCGGGCCGTTCCTGCGCCGAGGGCTGAGCGAACAGCCATTTCGCGGCTGCGGGCCGCTCCGCGAGCGAAGAGAAGATTGGCGACATTCACGCAGGCGATGAGGAAGACAAACCCAACGGCTCCCAACAGCAGCAGAAGGAAGCTGCGGACTTTGCCGACCATCTTTTCTTTGAGCGGCCTCAGCGTGGCGCCAGTCCCTTTGTCATAGCCGGGATAAACGGTGGCGAGGTAATTGGTCACGCGTTCCATATCGGAGCGCGCCTGCTCGACGGTGATGCCAGGCTTCAGACGAGCGAGACCATGAATGTCGAGTCCGGCTGCTCGATTGGATAGAGCGGGAGCGGGAAATTCGCCCAGCGGAGTATAGACATCGACGCTATCGAAATAACTCATCGGCAGATCCAGATGGCCCGGAAAAACGCCGACGATGACGTAGCCTTTGCCATCGAGAGAAATACCTTTGCCGATCACGTCAGGTGACGAGCCGAACTTTTGTCGCCAGAGATTCGTGCTGATAGCGACGACATTAGAATGGCCGATTTCGTCTTCAGCAGCGCTAAAGTAACGGCCGAGGACGGGTTTAATACCGAGCATTGGAAAAAGATCGGAGGTGACTGCGGCGGCATTCAATTCTTCCGGCTCACCGACGCCAGTGAGCAGATAGCCGGTGGTACGCGAGACAGAAAAGAATGAAAAGCAGTGATTCATGCGGTGCCAGTCGAGAAAGTTGGGATAAGAAATCGAACCATACGGGAAATGGGGCTTGCTGGCGTCCACAGCAAACAGGCGGTCAGGGCTGGGATATGGCAACGGATTGAGCAGGACACCATTGACGACCGAGAAGAGCGCGGTATTTGCACCAATGCCGAGCGCGAGAGTGAGGACAGCGACGGCAGTAAACCCAGGCGATTTACGAAGCACGCGGAAGGCGAAGCGAATATCGGCGAGGAAGCTTTCGAGGGAAGGCCAGCGCCAGACTTCGCGGCTGCGCTCTTCGAGGAGGGTGACGTTGCCAAATTCGCGGTGGGCGGTGCGCGTGGCCTCTTCGCAGGACAGGCCTGAAGCGATGAGCACGTCAATTTTTTCGTCGAGATGGGCGCGCATTTCGGCGGAGACGTCGTTGTGAAGGCGATGGCGATGGAACAGTCGAGTGAGCCAGTTCATGATTTCACCGGCGAGAGGACGCGCGCGATCCCCTTCAGCATTTGCTCAAAGCTAGAGACTTGGCGTTCGAGATGTTTGGCGCCGGCGGGAGTAAGACGGTAAATGCGCACGCGGCGGTTGGTGGATGAAATGCCCCATTCGGCCTTGACGCAGCCTTCTTTGAGGAGGCGTTGCAGGGCGGGGTAGAGCGAGCCTTCTTCGATTTGCAGCAGGTCATCGGAGGCGCGCTTGATGTGTTGGACGAGCGCATAACCGTGAAGCGGCTGGGCCTTCAATGTGCGGAGAATCATCATTTCGAGAGCGCCGGGGAAAAGATCGCGCGGTTGATTGCTCATGCGTGCTCCTCGAGATCGTAAAACGGCTGAGGTCTATTCACTCTAGGCCTAGAGCAAAATAGTATGAGAACGACAAGATGTCAAGCGGGGAAAAAGCGGGGAATCGAGCTAGGGCTTTTGGGTGGGGCGCATGACGACTTCGCTGATGAAGCTTTGTGGCTCGGCGGTAATGATCATTTCAACGGCATGTGCAACGTCGTGTGGCTGAAGCATTTTGTGAACGTTCTTCGCAGAAGGGTGGCCGAATTCCGTGGCGACGGAA
>DATFQU010000285.1:0-16857 GCA_035264005.1 Candidatus Acidiferrales bacterium | reverse complement strand
TTTGGCGCGGGCGCTTACGGATCTCGGCGTGGTTGCGGATGACCGTGTAGGAATCTTTGCGCCGAATTCGCCGGAATGGCACGCGGCCGATTTTGCGGTGATGGGGCTAGGCGCCGTGGGCGTGCCGATCTACTTCAACGAGTCGCCGGAACGGCTGACATACATATGGAATGACGCGGGAGCGAAAGTTGCGATTGTTGCTGGAGCGGAGCAGGCGCGGAAGGTTGCCGCGTGCCGGGCGCAGCTTCCGGCGCTCGAAAAGATAATCGCTGTGAATGGGCCGGATGAGTTGCGAGGCGAGAATCTGGATTATGCGGCGTTGATTGCCGACGCGGGCGATACAGAGATCGCGGAGTATCGAAGGCGCGCCGCACTGGTGAAGCCGGGGCAACTGGCCACGCTGATTTACACGTCGGGAACGACGGGCGAGCCAAAAGGCGTCATGCTCACGCACTCGAATCTTTCGTCAAACGCGATCGATGCGACTTCGACAATTGGGTATTTCCCGACGGACGTGCAGCTTTCTTTTTTGCCGCTGTCGCATGTTTATGAACGCATCTTCGACTACACGGCAATCTTTCACGGTGTGACGCTTGCGTATTTGGAAAGAATTGAGGAGGCAGCGAAAGCATTGTTAGAAGTGCGGCCGACGATTGCCGCGGCTGTGCCGCGCGTGTTCGAAAAGATGTACGCAAATATTCTCGCGAAGGGGCACGAAGAGAAGGGAATGAAACGCCGCATTTTTGATTGGGCGATTCATGTCGCGGCAGAGGCCGCGCGGTGGAAGGCGTACGGCGAGAAACCGTCTATAGCACTGCGGATGAAATGGAGTCTGGCGAACCGGCTTGTTTACTCGAAAATTCGCGAAGGCGTTGGCGGGAAGCTGAGATTCTTCTATTCGGGCGGTGCGCCGCTTGAGCGCGGGCTCGGGGAATTCTTTTGGACGATTGGCCTACCACTCTATCAGGGTTATGGATTGACGGAATCTTCGCCAGTGATTTCGACGAACACGCCGGACTCGAACAAAGTGGGGACGGTGGGGCGGCCGATTCGAAATTGCGAAGTGAAGATTGCGGAGGATGGGGAAATTCTGTCGCGCGGGCCGAACACGATGCGCGGCTATTACAAGAAGCCGGACGCGACGCGAGAAGCGCTGACGACGGATGGCTGGCTGCGAACTGGCGACATCGGGCATTTGGATGCAGACGGATATTTGGTGATTACGGATCGAAAGAAGGAATTACTGAAGACCGCGGCAGGGAAATTCGTAGCGCCTGCGCCAATTGAGAATAAATTGAAAACGAGCCCGTACATTTCGAATGCGATGGTCGTGGGCGATAAGAGGAAGTGTGTCTGCGCGCTGATTGTGCCGAATGTTCCGGCGATTGAAGAGAAAGCGCGAGCGGAGAACGTGGCAGTATCAGCGGATGCGATTTGCACGAATCCGTGGGCGTGCGAGCTGATTGAAAAGGAGATGATGCGGCTGACGGAAAACTTTGCGCAGTTCGAACGGCCGAAACGATGCGCCCTGCTTCCAAAGGACTTTACGTTCGCAGACGGTGAGTTGACGCACACCCTTAAGCTGAAGCGACGAGTTGTGGAACGGCGTTACCACGATACCATTGAGAAACTTTACGCCGACCTGGATGAGCCGCGGCCGCGGACGTGCAATTGAGGCGCGCGAACGGGCGCGTTTCGGCGCAGGCTGCTAGAATGGATTCATGGGAGCCGAGTTCATGGAAGATTCATTGGTGATTGCAGGGCGGGCGTTTCGCTCGCGGTTGATTGTAGGAACGGGGAAATACCGCACGTTTCCGGAGATGGCGCGGGCACACGCGGCGTCCGGCGCGGAGATGGTCACGGTTGCTGTGCGGCGCGTGAATTTGTCTGACCGCACGAAAGAGTCGCTGCTGGATTACATCGACCGCGAAAAGATGTTCATTCTGCCGAACACGGCAGGATGCTATTCAGCGGATGAAGCGATTCGCACGGCGCGGCTGGGTCGCGAAGCCGGGCTTTCGAATTGGGTGAAGCTCGAGGTGATTGGCGACGAGAAAACGCTCTTCCCGGAGACGGAAGAATTGGTGCGCGCGACCAAGGAATTGGTAAGGGATGGTTTTGTCGTGCTGCCCTATACAAATGACGATTTGATCGTGGCGCGGAAGTTGGTCGATGCGGGCGCTGCTGCGGTTATGCCGTTGGGAGCGCCGATTGGCTCGGGAATGGGTATTCAGAATCTGGCGAACTTGCGCATTTTAAGGGAGCGCATAACGGAAGTGCCGATGATTGTTGACGCGGGAGTGGGCACGGCGTCCGACGCAGCAATTGCGATGGAACTTGGCGCGGACGGCGTGTTGATGAACACCGCGATTGCGGGCGCGCAGGATGCTGTGCTCATGGCCGAGGCGATGCGCGCGGCGGTCGAAGCAGGGCGTAAGGCTTTCCTCGCAGGACGCATCGAGAAAAAATTGTACGCGACCGCGTCAAGTCCGTTGGCGGGGGTAGTGCGGTAGAAATGTCATATGACGGCGATAATCTCTAGCCATCCGCATCTTACACATAAGGAACAGTTAACATAACTCTGTTTCCCGCCGTGGATTGATGTGCCTGTATACTTGTATTGTGTGCCCTTTCGCCGTTCACGTTTCGATCTCCCGCCAGGATCGCGCTCCTATACGCTGTATTTGGGGCGTCTTTCGGATCGTTATGGGGTTTAACCACATACCTTCCTGACCCTATTGAAGAAAGTTTTATCATATTGGGTGGCGGCGTGCTTTTTCTCGTAGCGCTTGCCCTGTGCACCTGGTACCTCGCCCGAAATGGCGCGCTGGAATTCAATGACCGATGGCGCCTTGCGGTAAGCGGACTCATTGTGTTCTGCGCGTATCCTTTATCAGTTTTCGGTCTTGCTCTAACTGGGCCATTCACACTTCGCCACCAAAATCTCGAAAGAATAAGCGATCAATATTTTCTCTGCCTCCTTGCTATTGGAGCTTCGTTTGAAATTTGGGCCGCTCTCTGTGTTGTGCTAGAGCATTGCCCTGGAAGGCCACTGGCGCAGCTTCTTATTTCGGGAATCACTTGGGCCGCGTTGTTTACTTGGATCGCCAGCACCGACAGGGGTAGTCGTTTCGGTGTTTTTGCAGGTTTCAGCGTTTTTTTTGCGATCGGCCAAGCACTGTTTGCTGCGATTTGTGGATACGCAATTGCACGACAGCAGCAAACGCTACGCAATTCCTAGCGCGGGAAAAATCCAAACCAAATTGTGTCAACGAGAGCGTGAACGATTGTGCCGGGAAAGATCGACTCGGTCTTCATCCAGGCGCGGCCGTAAAACAGCCCGGCAATAGTGGCGAGAAAAACATACTTCCAATTGGGCACGGGTGCGTGGAGAATATGCGCGAAGCCAAAAGCCACTGACGCAATGATCCAGCCCGCGTAGCGATTCTTCAGCGAGCGTGAAAGCAAGTTCTGCAACAGTCCTCGAAACAAAAACTCTTCCGGCCATGCAGTGAAGACCAGGATTTCCAGTCCGGCAAGCAGCGTGCCTTCCAAACTGTGAGCCGTCGGGCCGAAATGAATAAAGTGAATTGCCTCGCCGAGCGGAATGATAATGACGGCGAGCGCAGCGAAATTCAAAAGCACCGCCGAGCCGAAGCCGCGGCGCCATTCAACGGCGTATCCGATGCCATCGAGGCGGCGAATGAAGAAAAACACTGCGAGGGCAGTGGTGAGAGCGAAAAGAATCGTGAGAGTGTGAGTGAGCTGTGAAGGATAAGGCCAAAGGCGATACATCCAGCGAAGTTGCACTGGCAGCCAGATGATGACGAGCGCGAGGTAATCTTCCGCGGCGCCGGCCGGTTTTCCTCGCGCGGTTGCTGCTATCAAGGATGGAACGACGACATACGAGATGCCCGCCGTTACGCGGAGCCAGTCGGAAGGATAGATGTTCAGCGCGTAAACAACAAAAGTGACGAGTGGGACGAGTGATGCGAGGAAAGATGCGCTGCGCGGAAGCAGCGCAAACCATTTGTGCAGTCGCGGACAAGCCACGAAGAGCTCGACACCGAGAAGCGCGGCAGCGACAAGAATTGCGACTGCGAAGTGGCCACCGGTGTAGCCGAGCCTCAGGCCTGCGACGACTCCGAAGAGAATGAGCGCAATCCACAAAATCAACGCGCCGGTGACTGGAAGTTGTCGCGAGCCTGATAACCAATTCATGCGTGACAGTCTAATGCAGTGGCTCGCGAGGCCGAAGGGCTTGCTTTGCCGATTGCGCTCGGCGATGCTTTCTTGAGATGGCTCTGCCTGTAAAACAACGGATCGCATACATCGATTGGATGCGCGGGCTCGCGTGCGTCCTGATGTTTCAGACGCATTGCTACGATTCCTGGCTCGGCCCGGCAGCACGAAAGAGCAGTTTTTTCGGGTGGTCGCAATTAGTGGGAACGTTGCCGGCGCCTCTGTTTTTGTTTCTTGCAGGAATTTCTGTGGCGCTGGTTACGAATCGGATGCGAGAGAAAGGCGCCTCGCGCAACCGTGTGGCGATGACGACCGTTCGACGCGGTGCGGAAATACTTGGGCTCGGGCTGCTGTTTCGCGTGCAGGAGTACGCGCTGGGATATCCGAATGCGCCGTGGACGGACCTGTTGCGCGTGGACATTCTGAATGTGATCGGCGTGTCGATCATGCTGATGGGAGTTGTGTGTTGGTTTGGCGAAACGCGAGCAGCGAAGGGATTGCTGGCGGCAGGCGCGGCTGCAGGGATTGCGATGGTCACGCCGCTGATGTGGACGAGTTGGCAGCCGCGATGGCTGCCGTGGTTCATCGAATCTTACATCAATGGCTGCCACAATTTGGGCAAGCCGCAGCCGTGGCTCTTTCCCATATTTCCGTGGGTTGCGTTCGCATTTGCTGGGTTGGCAGCGGGGACTCTCCTTTTGAGCGATTGGGCGCGCGCAAGAGACGCGAGAGCGATCACGGTTTTGGGCACCGCAGGCGCAGTTTGTTTCGGACTGGGGTGGGTATTTGATTCGCTTCCAGTGCGGGTGTACCCGGTTTACGATTTCTGGCATACGAGTCCGAACTTTTTTCTGATGCGGGCCGGCGTGGTGATGACAATTGTGTTCGCGAGTTACGCATGGTGCAGGTGGGGTGTGGGGCAGCGGGGATTCAGTCCGTTGATAAAGATGGGCCAGGCGTCACTACTGGTCTATTGGGTTCACATCGAGTTTGTCTATGGGAGATTCTCGATTCTCGCCAAGCATGCGCAAAGCGTCGCCGGCGCGTCACTGGGGCTGCTGATCATCTGTGCGGCGATGACGGCCCTCGCGACTGCTCGAATTTACATGAAGGGGCGCGGCGTGGAGATTGTGGAGAGATTCAGACGTACGTGGCGCGCTCCAGCAGAAGGTTGAACAACTGACAGACGGTGAGGAGGTCGGTTTGAGCGTGCTTAGGGACGCGCTGGAGTTGTGGGCGGGTGCTTGTCTGACTTCGGAGGCAGACTGAAAATCAGTTCACCCGGACGAGCAAGGCCCATGCGGTCGCGTGCGATCTTCTCAACGGCCGAAGGATCTGTCTTCAAATTCTGAATGCGTTGCTGCAAATCACGATTCTCCTGGTCAAGCGTATCGATTTTCGCCTGAATCGCTTCGATCTGAGCCTTTGAGCGGTGCATGGCCATCAGGCCGTGAGGACCGAATACGTCCTGCAGCAGTAACAGGCAAAAAACGAGAGCGAAGAAATATCGAGCATTGCCACGGAAGAAAGAGGATGGAGGATCTGCGTTCGAAACGTCCCGCTCTATGCCGCGATCCACTTACGAGCCTCCTGCGCCATTTGGTTCGACTTTTCCGGCGACTCAGCTTCTGCGTAGACACGCACCAGCGGTTCAGTGCCCGACGGACGCATCAGCACCCACGAGTCGTCAGCGAACACGAATTTTAGTCCATCTGTGCGGTCCGTGCGGGCAATTTTGCGCCCCGCGAATTCCTTAAAGGTACTAGCGAAGCGCTGCGATAAGCCCGAAATCGTCTCCGGCGGGAAGTGCAAGTTCACTCGAACCGGCCAGTAAGCGCGGCCCACGCGGTGGAAAAGTTCGCGAAGCTGATCACTGAGAGGTTTGCGCCGTTCGGCAATCATTTCCGCGACAAGAAGGCACGCTACGATTCCATCTTTTTCCGGAATGTGGCCGCGGATCGTCATCCCGGCGCTTTCTTCGCCACCGAGAGTGATCTTGTCGTCTTCGAGAAATGGACCGATGTACTTGAAACCGACAGGGGTTTCGAAGATCGGCACGCCGTGATGGCATGCGACGGCGTCGAGCAAATGGCTCGTGGCGACGCTGCGCGCGGCTCCGAGCTTCCAGTGGCGCGTTGCGATGAGGTAGTCAAAAACGAGCGCGAGAATATGATTCGGCGAAACATAGGTTCCGTCGCGGTCGAGAATGCCGAAGCGGTCGGCGTCGCCATCGGTAGCAAGACCGATGGCCGCTTTGGTGTCGCGAAGCAACTTGGCGAGCGGCTTGAGATTCTCCTCGGAAGGGTCCGGTCCCGTGCCGTCGAAAAGGACATCGCGGCCGGTGCGAATGGAGTGAATTTTGATGCCGTGCTGTTCGAGGAGGCGATCTAACCAGCCTGAGCCGCAGCCGTGAAGGGCGTCGTAAGCAAAGGAGAGCTTCGAGGCGGCGATGACATCGAAGCGAACGAGTTCGGCAACACGCCGGAAGTAATGTTCGCGCAAATCAACAGATTCAAATTTCTGGATGTCCTCGTGCTCGGCGGCCGGCCACTCGTTATCCCCGAGCCTACGAGCGCGACTTTCGATGTCGTGGGTAACTTCTGGCAAGGCGGGCCCGCCGTCCGGCCCGGAAAATTTCAGGCCATTATAAGCGGCCGGATTGTGGCTGGCGGTGATGTTGATGGCGCCTTGCACCTTACGGCGAAGAATTTCGAATGCGATCGCAGGTGTCGGTGTAGCGCCAGTGCAAAAAAGCACGCGACACCCCTGGTTATCCAGCACCGCGGCGGCTGCGCGAGCAAATTCCTCGGAGAAAAAGCGTGTGTCATAACCGAGAAGGATGATCGGCTTCTTGTGGTGAGCGCGTACGTGCCCGGCGATGGCAGCGGCAGCGATCCGAACACGTTCAAAAGTGAAACCCTCGGCTATGATTCCGCGCCAGCCGGAGGTGCCGAAGTGAATCGCGTCAGTCGACATCGAGACTGTATTGTATATTGGCGGACAGTCCGAGGTAATCGGGAAAAAGCATTACAAATGTGGGGGTGTGGATGGCGGGGCAATACGTTGTGGTACTGGTGGCTTGCGGGTCAGTTAGGGAAGCGCGACGGCTGTCGCAAGCGCTCGTCGGTAAGAGGCTCGCGGCGTGTATCAGCATAACCCTTAGCCCGGTTAGGTCGGTGTACTGGTGGAAGGGCAAAGTCCAAACGGCGACGGAAGTTCTAATGCTGGTCAAAACGACGCGGAAGAAGTTTGGCGCTCTGGAAAAGGAGATCCGGAGGCTGCACAGCTACGAGACGCCAGAAATTGTCGCCGTGCCGATCGTTGCGGGATCGAAGGGGTATTTGAAGTGGTTGCAGGAGTCGGTAAAACCGTGACTAGACTGCCGCGAGGGCATGATCTAGGTCGGCGATGATGTCTTCCACGTCTTCGATGCCGACCGAAAGCCGAATGAGGCCGTCCGTAATTCCAATATTGCGGCGAACATCCGGAGGAATCGAAGCGTGAGTCATTAGCGCGGGTAGGGAAATCAACGTTTCGACCCCGCCGAGACTCTCTGCCAGCGAACAGAGCTTCACGTCGTTCAGCACGCTGCGAGCGGCTTCCAGAGAGCCCACATCGAAGGAGATCATCGCTCCGAAGCCCCGCTGTTGCTTTTTTGCGACGGCGTGCTGAGGATGCGACGGCAGGCCCGGGTAGATAACGTGCTTTACCTTGGGATGTCCAGCGAGAAACTTGGCTACCGCCATGCCATTTGCGTCGTGACGCTCCATGCGCACGGCCAACGTTTTGATTCCGCGTGAAATAAGGAAACAATCCATCGGAGCAAGCCCGGCACCGGCGGAGCGCTGCAAGAAGAAGATTTTCTCAGCGTCCTCTTTGCGAGTCACAATTACGGCCCCGCCAATACAGTCGCTGTGGCCGTTCAGATACTTGGTCATGGAATGGACGACGATATGCGCCCCAAGACACAAGGGCTTCTGTAAGTAAGGACTGAGAAAGGTGTTGTCGACCACCATCGTGAGATTCTTTTCGCGGGCGACCTCGGCAATGGCAGCCAGGTCGGTGACAATCATGGTGGGGTTGGTGGGCGTCTCAACGTAGATCATCTTCGTGGACGGACGAATTGCGCTGCGCACATTTTCGACGCAGGATGTGTCGATGAAGCTGAATTCAATGCCGAACTGAACAAGGAATTGGGTTGAGAGGCGATAGACTCCACCATAGACGGACTGGGAGAGGATCGCGTGGTCGCCGGGGCGCAGGAGACGAAATACCGAATCGATGCCAGCCATGCCTGAAGTGAAAACATAGGCGGCGACGCCGCCTTCGAGTTTGGCAATAGTGCGTTCGAGGGCCTTACGGTTTGGATGGGCGGTGCGGGCGTAGTCGAAGCCCTTGTTATTTCCAAGAGACGGCTGCACATACGTTGATGTTTGATAGATGGGGGCGACGACCGCTCCCGTGGAAGGATCCGGTTCCTGCCCCACGTGAATGGCATCCGTAGAAAAGCCCATTTGCAAACTCCTCCTCGGCTATTCCGAGTTCTACGCACTTGTGTAAAAGATTCCCGCCGACAGAGGCGGGTGTCACGATTTCCGTTGCGAAAAGACCAGCGCAGGTATAAAAGCCAAGAAAGCGGCGCTGGAGCTGGCAACCGCCACAGAATTGCGCGTTGAAGGTAGCGCAGGCGATTCGGACAGTCAATCGGCGAAGCGCTTGGATGCAAGAAGCACTTATTGTGCGAGAATAAGGCTTCAGCTATGAAAATGGATAAGAGGCAAATTCCGAAGCGACATGCGGTTGGATTGGTCTTTGCTGTCGTGAGCGCCTTTCTTCTATCGTCGATTGCGATTGCTCAGAATGGCGCCAAGGAGAATGCAAAACCCGAAAATCCAAAAGATGCGGTGACAAGCCTTGAAATCGTCGTCACCGCCGGACCGAAGGATACTCCGGTTGATAACGCGAGCGTCTATCTGCGCTGGGACGAACCGCGCATGCTTCGACATGCAAAGCAGATGGAATTTGACCTGAAGACGAACATGGCGGGAGTTGCGAAGGTTAAGGATGTGCCGCGGAGACGAATCATCATCCAAGTGGTGAAGACTGGATGGAGACCGTTTGGCCAATACTACGATCTGGACCAAGATCACCAGAGAATCGAAATCAAACTGCAAGAGCCACCGCACTGGTACTAGTCGGAACTCATCACAAATTTTTTCCGCATTGAGATTCCCTGACTGAAAAGCCCACACCTCTTGTCGGGTGTTTGCCTGGCAGAAAATACAGGGAATTGCCCTGACGTTGTGCAAAGAGCATAGCCTCTTGAATTCTCCATGCTTATGAATGCGCGAATGGAATTTTCCACAAGGTTTTCAACATAACTGTTGAAAACTTTTCGCGTGCGACGCCTCAAAGAAGGCGATGACGTTTTCAAAAACGGGAAGCGGAAGCGTCAATGGCTCCGGTTTGGGACGTGATATGATTTCGCCCATCGCAAACTACCGCGAGCTGCATGACGGGAATGATCGTTAACGCCGACGATTTTGGTTATACCCGAGGAGTGAACGCGGGGATAATTCGCGGGTTTCGCGATGGCATTGTCACGAGCACGACGATGATGGCGAATGGCCGGGCGTTCGACGACGCGGTAGAGTACGCGAAGGAGAATCCAAAACTGGGCGTTGGATGCCATTTGATGTTGGTGGACGGAGTCGCTGTGGAAACGCCGAGCGCTATCCCGTCGCTAGCCGACAGAGAGGGAAACCTGCCCGCGACGGTCGGAAGTCTGGCGGCTAAGTTGCTGGCCGGTGCTGTGCGAAGAGAGGATATCGCCCGCGAACTTCGCGCGCAGATAACGAAGGTTCTGAACGCTGGGATTACGCCAACCCATCTCGACTCTCACAAGCATACCCATTCACATCCGAAGGTTATGGAACAGATGGTGAAAGTAGCCAGTGAGTTTGGGATTCATTGCATAAGGAAGCCTTTCGAGGGCGCGGGTTCGCTGGTAAAGTCCGCATTTGCAGATGGGTGGAGTTCTTTCAGGCAGAGCACGAAGGCGCTCCTGGCGCGAACGGCTGAACCACAATTTCAGAAAGTAGCGCGAAATCATGGGATGCGAATGCCGGAGCATTTTTGGGGCGTTGCAGCAACAGGACATTTGAATCGAGAGTCGATTTTGTCCATGCTTGAGTCCATGCCGGAGGGCGTGAACGAACTCATGTGCCATCCGGGGCAATGCGATGACGAACTCAAACATTCGAGGACGAGGCTTAAAAGGGAACGCGAGGTGGAACTGGAAGCGCTAACGCACCCTGAGGTTCGTGCAGCGATAGAGCGGCAAGGAATTAAGTTAATGGATTACCGAGGGTTGAATTGATTCCCAACCGCGGAAACGAGAACGGGCACGCAAAATATTCGGTTGTGGTCCCCTTATTGAACGAGGCGGGATCGCTCCGGGAACTGCATCAAAGGCTCTCCGAGATCATGAGCGGCCGGTATGAGCCAGTTGAGTTTATCTTTGTGGACGACCACAGCACGGACGCTACTCCGGAAATCCTCGCAGAGCTGGCAGATTTGGATTCGCGTGTCGTTGTTTTACGTTTCAAGCGAAACCACGGACAAACAGTTGCGCTGGCAGCCGGGTTCGACCATGCCTCCGGCGAGATTGTGCTCTCCATGGATGGAGATTTGCAGCACGACCCAAACGATATCCCAAGACTAATTGATACGCTCGAAGCGACCGATGCAGACATTGTGAGTGGATGGCGTCAGAAGCGAGTCGACAACCTGTTTTTCCGGCGGATACCTTCCCGGGTCGCAAATTGGTTGATGGCCAAACTCTCGGGCGTAAACATACACGACTTCGGCACGACGTTTAAAGCTTACCGCAGTGAAACCATTAAAGACGTACGGCTCTACGGGGAACTGCACAGATTCATTCCTGCGCTGGCTTCGCTCAACGGAGCGAAAGTACTGGAAGTTCCGATAAAGAACATTCCGCGGCCGCAAGGGAAATCGCATTACGGCATTTCGCGAACGTTTCGGGTGTTTTTCGACCTGATTACGATCCGCTTCATGCTGCGGTACATGTTGAGACCTTTGCACTTATTCGGACCGGCTGGAGTCATCAGCTTTATTACCGGAGCGCTGATTCTATTGATATTGTTTGCCGAGAAGCTCATCACGCACGTTCAGCTTTTCGTTCAGCACGGGCCGCTTTTGATTCTAGGTATGCTGTTGTGTTTGTTTGGATTGCAGTTTCTCGCTCTCGGTCTGGTTGGCGAACTGATGATGCGTAACTACTTCGAAGCTCACCAGAAACCGATTTACCGCCTTGAAAGGTTGTCACGCCCCGCGCGAATGAGCGAGACTCCGCGCTGACCAGCAATTGCGCCGAAGCATCTAATCTGTTAACAATAAGAAATCCAGCCGAACACTGCTGTCGCGTCAAACGCAGACGCCTTTGGAGATGCGATTGCACGACGCAACGGGAGGGGACATGCGTAAGACAATTACTCTGGCGCTAATTTTTATAGTGGCGGGACTGGTATACGCGGCGAATGACGTTTGGAAGACAAAACCATATCAGCAGTGGGATCAGAATGATCTGAAACAAGTGCTGACGAATTCGCCGTGGGTGAAGCAAACCACGGTGATGGCATCGTGGGCGAAGGGCGGCATGGAAGCGCCGGGCGGCGGGCAGAATACACAGCCTCAGCAGAATCAGCAGCAACAGACGCAAACCCAGCAGCGACCTGGGTCGATGGGCGGATCGGCGAGCGGATCGGGGGGTGGTGGTTACGGAGGGAACACCCAGCAAGACGCTCCTCAGGCGCCACAGGAACAAGAGGCAGGGTTTTTTATCCGGTGGAATTCAGCACTTACAGAACGGGAAGCGGTCGCCCGCAGTGCGCAGTTGAGCGGCGGGTTCTCCGAGGCGCAGGTACAGCAGTATGTAAACCAGACGCCAGGCACCTACGACCTGGTGGTTTACGGACGGGACATGACTCCTTTTACTAGCGAAACCGAAGAAACGCTGAAGTCAGAAGCCTATCTTGAAGTGAAGCCGTCCAAGGAGAAAGTGAGTCCGTCAGCCATAAAGATTACCAAGAGCAATGACGGCAGGGTTCAAATGGTGTCCTTTTCGTTTCCGAAGCAAGGTTCCAATGGCCAGCCTTTGATTAGTGGAAATGACAAGCAGGCGCACTTCGACTGCAAGACGAAGCAGATGCATCTGGATACGCAGTTCGATTTGCGCAAAATGGTTGGGAAGGGCGGTCAGGACCTTTAAAGGGCACCGTCCCTCGCGAAGAGTGGAAAAGCTGGGAAGGCTGAGGCGCTTGAGCAATTGCGAGCGCCTCTTTTATTTGACACAGGGCAGTTCATGCGATTTAGTAAGGCGCTCTGAGAAGTGAGAGGCGAGATTGGAATGCAGTTTTCTGACGACAAGTTCTTTCGAGCCCAGATCACACGCCGCGAGAACGTGGCCGACGATTTGTGGATTGTTCATATCGACCCGGGCGGCGACTTTCGGTTTGTGCCCGGGCAGTATGCGACCCTCGGCGTCGAGGGTTCGGAAAAACTGATTGAGCGCGCGTATTCGATCGTTTCGGCACCACACGAAAAGGAACTCGAGATTTTCATCGAACTCGTGCCGCAGGGCGAGCTGACTCCTTTGCTTTACCGTCTGGAGGTTGGCGCCCAGCTTGCGATGCGCAAGATTCCGAAGGGGCGATTCACTCTGGATGGGAAGAGCGGACGAAAAAATCATCTTTTGCTGTGCACGGTGACGGGCATAGCGCCGTTTGTCAGTTATATTCGCTCTCTCGAAAAGGAATGGCGTGAAAGCAAGTTCAGTGGCGACCACCGGCTGTTTGTAATCAACGCTGCCAGCCGGTCGTGGGAATTCGGTTATCGCGCGGAATTCGAAAGAGCTGCGGCAGCAATGCCTTGGCTGACTTACGTTTCGACGATTAGCCGTCCTTGGGAGGACGCAGAGTGGGAGGGCGAGACGGGAAGGGTCGAAGATCTGATTCGAAAGTACGCAGACCTGTGGGGGCTCGACGGTACGAATACCACGGCTTATCTATGCGGCCATCCACAAATGATTGAGAACAGTAAAGGCATTCTCCAGCGACGCCGTTTCGCTAAGGAAGCGATACGCGAGGAAGTCTACTGGATACCTGCCAAGGACGCGCGGGCCTAGTTTACTTTTCCCCTCGTCAGCCTGCGCGCGGTTTAGCTCGGTCCGTTCGCAGCAGCAATTTCATCCAAGGTGGCTTTGGTAGCGCGCAACGGCACCGCTACATGCACAGTCTCTCCTGGATCGTCCGCGTCCACCACGATTGAACCGCCTGATTTGACCACTGTTACGTGGCTATCGGAGTCAATCACTTCGACGAGCGTGCCATCGGCGCAGTCCGCGAGCCCCGAAATAGCCGCGTCGATGACAGGCATGTATTGCTGCATGTTCGCCGAAGCGTCCCTCAAGTCATGCCGCGGAACAAAGCGCACGGCCAGCGGCATGATCATCGCGGGAACAATAAACGACACATGCGTGCCATTGGTCTGCTTCTCGTTCACCTTGACGTGGATAAAGCCCTCGCTCGAGACGATGGCGCCGCCAACGAGGATCGTTCCCATGAAGCCAACTCCAATTTTCGCGAGAAGCAGCATTGTCTTTTCTCCTGAAGTAGCGGCGCGCTAGTCGGATGTATTCTGCGAATCGATCCAGACGCGAACCGTTTCATCATTGTCAGTTATGGTGACAAGGGTTCTCTCGCCAGCGCGATCAAGCGCTTCGATGGCAGCTTCGACGTTGAATTGATGGTCATTTGCCGCAGAAGCCAAAGCTTGAGCCACCGCGAGCGGAACCGTGACGTCGGCTTTTTCGCCGTCTTCCTTATTGATAATGTGGATGATCATCTGCCCGTTTTCTTTGGCAACGCGGACATTGCAGTCGGGCTTTTGCACGGTCACGAATTCACCATCGGGTGCCGAGCTTACGGCGTTCAAGATCGCCCTCAAGTCGACATCGTTTGTGTGGAAGTCTCCGACTTCGATTCTGCCGTTATGGAATTGGTTTTGATTGATCGCTGGGATAATTTTCTCAATCAGTGAAAGTGGCACGTTGACGCGAACCAGTTCCTTCGTGTTCTTGCCGTCGACTTTGACGTGCAGGTAGTGTTCCGGGGGAGCGGCCGCAACAACGGCGGCTGCGAAAAGCAAGGCCAAGGTGGAAAGTGCTGTCTTCATCGGTGAGCGCCTCCTGGGCGGTCGTTTATGATTACGTAAGACCGGGCAAGAAAGTTCCCGGCAGGATGGTTTTGGCTGAAGTGTCTGCTGAAAGTATCAGTCGCGCTTGGGTTTGAAGATCAATACTGAGAGAGGGGGAAGGGTCAGCTTCAGGGAGAATTGCCGGTCGTTCCAGGGTACAGGTTCGGCAGCGACGCCACCGCTATTTCCGGCATTGCTGCCACCATAAAAAGAAGAATCCGTATTCATGATTTCCTGGTAAAAGCCTTTCTCTGGAACGCCAACACGATAGTTCTCGCGCGTGACTGGTGTAAAGTTACAGATTACGACGAGATAATCCTCTGACCGGCGCCCCCGGCGAATGAAAGCCAGGACGCTGGCATCGGCGTCATGCACTTCCAGCCATTCAAAGCCGGGCCAATCGAAGTCCACTTCATGCAGAGCCGGCTCTCGCTGATAAAGCCCGTTTAGGTCCGTTAGCAACCGTTGAATGCCCCGATGCGGCTCATATTGCAAGAGATTCCAATTCAGGCTGCCGTTCTCTTGCCACTCACCCCACTGGGCCAGCTCCGAACCCATAAACAGCAGCTTTTTGCCTGGATGCGAATACATGTATCCAAAAAGCAGTCGCAGGTTGGCGAACTTGTTCCAGTCATCGCCGGGCATTTTGGCAACGAGCGAGCGTTTGCCGTGGACGACTTCATCATGGGAGAGGGGAAGAACGAAATTCTCATTGAACGCGTAAAGCATGGAGAATGTGAGTTCTCCGTGATGGAATCTGCGGTGAATCGGGTCAAGCGCGAAGTAGCGCAGAGTGTCGTTCATCCAGCCCATGTTCCATTTCAGGTCAAAACCCAGTCCGCCGAGATAGGTAGGCCGAGAAACAGCTGGCCAGGCAGTGGATTCTTCCGCGACGGTCAGCACGCCGGGGTGGCGCTGATGCACAACTTCGTTCATCCGTTTGAGGAACGCGATCGCCTCGAGGTTTTCGCGTCCGCCGAACTGGTTCGGAAGCCATTCGCCCTCGCGCCGCGAATAATCGAGGTAAAGCATAGAGGCCACGGCATCTACTCGCAAACCATCGATGTGGTATTTGTCGAGCCAGAAAAGCGCGTTAGAGAGAAGGAAATTCTGCACTTCGTTGCGGCCGTAGTTGAAGATCAGCGTGCCCCAGTCAGGATGCGAGCCGCGGCGAGGATCTGCATGTTCGTACAAGTGGGTGCCGTCGAAATAAGAGAGGCCGTGGCCGTCGCGCGGGAAATGCCCCGGGGTCCAGTCGAGAAGCACGCCGATGCCTGCTTGATGGCAGCGATCGACGAAATTCATGAACTCGTGCGGCGAACCGTACCGGCTGGTGACGGCAAAGTAGCCGATCGTCTGATATCCCCATGACGCATCAAGGGGGTGCTCCGTGATTGGTAGCAATTCAACGTGCGTGTATCCCATTTGCTTGACGTATGGAATCAACTCGTCGGCCATTTCGCTGTACGTGAGCCAGTTACCGTCGGGATGGCGGCGCCAAGAGCCGAAGTGCAGTTCGTAGATCGAGATGGGCCGATGCTGCCAATCGAAAGTTACGCGAGCGCTCATCCAAGGTGAGTCTTGCCACTCATGACCTTCGAGCGTGACCACAACGGAGCTGGATTTGGGCCGAACTTCGGCGGCGAATCCATAAGGGTCGGCTTTTAGGGTGAGCATTTCACCCGTGCGCGATCGAATCTCGAATTTATAGAAGTCCCCATCGCCTAAGCCGGGTATGAAAATCTCCCAGATTCCTGTAGGCCGGCTGCGCATCGGGTTGACGCGGCCATCCCATCGGTTGAAATCGCCCACGATGCTCACCCGCATCGCATTCGGTGCCCAAACAGCGAAATGCACTCCACGGACTCCGGCGATTTCGCGCACGTGCGCACCGAGTTTTTCGTAATTCTGAAAGTGCGTGCCTTCGCCGAGAAGGTAAAGATCGTAGTCGGTGAGCAACGGCGGAAATGCGTAAGGGTCATACATTTCATATGTTTTGCCGTCGGATTCAGTGATGCGAAGCTGGTATGCCGATGGCGAGATTTCTGCTGGGAGAGGGTCGCCTGCTAAGGGGACAAAAGCCTCAAAGAAGCCCGCCGGATCGATACGCGCCGCTGGATACTCTTGCTGATTGCTACCCCAAAGGATGGCAACCTGGCTAGCTTGTGGGTGAAACACCCGTATCGCGATGACGCTTTCCTTCGGCAAGAGATGCGGCCCGAGAATCCCGAATGGATTTGAGTGTTCCGCACGGGCAATCAGCTCGATATCGGCAGCGAGCGGCGTGGTTGAACCTGTGACTTCTGCCAGATGCGGAGCAGTTAGATCACTTTTGTC
>DATFQU010000284.1:0-3170 GCA_035264005.1 Candidatus Acidiferrales bacterium | reverse complement strand
ATGATCAAGCCGTTCGATTTCGACCCTTCTCGGAAATATCCCGTCATCGAATACGTTTATCCCGGCCCGCAGACCGAAAGCGTCGATAAGTCATTCACGCCAAAAGACCAGAACGTGGCGCTTGCTCAGCTCGGCTTCATCGTCATCGAAGTCGGCAACCGTGGCGGTAGCCCGCAGCGCGACAAATGGTACGACGCATACGGCTACACCAATCTCCGCGACTACGGTTTGGCCGATAAAAAAGCCGCCGCCGAGGAACTCGCCGCCACTCATCCTTACATTGACATCGACCGTGTCGGCATCTGGGGTCATTCCGGCGGAGGATTCATGACCGCCGCCGCTTTGCTCCAATATCCGGATTTTTTCAAAGTCGGCTGGTCAGAATCCGGCAACCACGAAAACAACGTCTATAACAAGTATTGGAGTGAAAAATATAATGGCATCAAGGAAGTCGACCAGAAGGACGGCAGCGTCAAATTCATCTACAGCATCGAGAAGAATTCCGAATTGGCCAAGAATCTAAGAGGTCATCTGATGCTCACCACCGGCGACATGGACAACAACGTCCACATGGCCAACACCATGCGCCTGGCCAACGCTCTCATCAAAGCCGACAAGCGTTTCGACATGTTCGTTTTTCCCGGCCTTCGCCA
Organism: Candidatus Acidiferrales bacterium; assembly: GCA_035264005.1. Lineage (GTDB taxonomy): Bacteria > Acidobacteriota > Terriglobia > Acidiferrales > UBA7541 > DAHUXN01. Next base: position 2,517 of record DATFQU010000284.1, on the reverse strand, counting down.
CAGTTACATGCCCGAAGCCGAATATGTTTTCTGGATGCGTGCGAATTACTTCTCTAGATGGCTTCTCGGTTCATCCGAAACTGGCCCGGATGTTCTCGAACTGGCGCGCGAGCATCAAGCCACTGAGAGCCATAAATCCGTCCCGTAGCTCGAATTTTTGGCGTAGCGCTTCAGAAAGCAGCTCAGAAGTAAGACCGGCGTGCGAATACTTTTCTTAGCACCGAAGACGCCGTCGCGCGCAATTCCGACTCGAATTTCGCGGCCGCGCGCCGGCCCTGGTCCAGCATCGGCGAGTCCAACAGAAATCCGCATCGGTCAACAAACGGCCCAGCGGGCGCCGAGAACGCGTTTCCACGCGAAGACGTTCCGCGTTTGTTCTTTAGAAGCTCGCGATAAACTTCGATGTCGCGGCAAAACTCGTTGAAGTCCTCGTCGGAAAAATCCAGGCTGCGCCCAAGGGCTACGTAAAATTCCTCGCGAAATAGGTCTTGTAATTGTACCTGCGCCGAACTCGTCCTCTCACCTGGCTTCGCGCGAAGTCGCACCTGCGCGTCTGCCTCCACTTGCATCGCCAGCACAATGAACGACTCGCGCCGGATCGTTTCCACAAGCTCGCGGTAGCGCCCCGGATTCGCAATGCGCCCCGGCCGCTTTCCCTCGTCCGCATACCGGCGAAGAAACCGGTGAATAATGCCGCCGCGATCCACCGCGACGAGAAGCTGAAACGCGGTTTCCTGCGCGCGCACGGCAACTTGCCGAGGCGGCATTAGGGGAGCGCGTCGCCGCTTGCCGCTTTTCCTTTGCTGCACTTTCGTTCGGCGAACCGTTTTGCGCCCCGCGCCACTTTTTGCGCCTTTGCGCCAGACGGGACGCCTTCGCGCCTCACGTCGCGCTGTCTTTCGTACTCGACTCTTTTTTTTCTTCACCACACAGCTGGCTCCGCGCAATCACAAAACGAAAAAGCCCGGCGGGTTTCCGCCGGGCTTCTCATCATAACATCGTGTCTGACGTCTTCAGTGGATCGGACTCGCCGGAGACCTCTCTTCGCGACGAGGACGCGCCACGGGGGGCTTGTGCCACGCCTCAACATCGCCGAGCGCGATGCGCAGCACCTCGTCCGCGTTGTGCACGAAATGTACCTTCAAATCGCCAAGCAGACTCTCCGGCAGATCCTCTTTCACGTTTGGCTCATTATCGGCAGGGAGAATGACTTCGCGAATCCCCGCGCGTTTCGCGCCGAGCACTTTCTCTTTGATTCCTCCCACCGGCAGAACCACTCCGCTGAGAGAAATTTCTCCGGTCATCGCCACGCGCGGACGGATGGCGTGCCCGCTCAGCAAGCTCACCAGAGCGGTCACCATCGCCACGCCTGCCGATGGCCCGTCTTTCGGAATCGCTCCTGACGGCACGTGAATATGCAGGTCCTGCTTACGGAAGAAATCTGTATCGATGCCGTAGGTCGCTGCGTTCGCGCGCACCCACGAAAGCGCCGCCCTCATCGACTCTTGCATCACCTCGCCCAGGTGGCCGGTCATGGTGAACTGTCTTCCGCCCCGCATGCTGCTGGCTTCGATGAACACAATGTCGCCGCCGGCAGGTGTCCACACTAGCCCCACCGAAACTCCGGGCTTCGCGACTCGCTCTTCCACCTCGCGCTCCGCCCGCACTTTCGGCACGCCGAGCGTTTCACGAACCACCTCAGGCGTAACGATCAGCTTGTCCGTCTTGCCGTCCGCGATGCGCCGCGCCTGCTTGCGAATCAGCGTGGCGATCTCGCGTTCCAGGCTGCGAACTCCAGCCTCCCGCGTGTATCCGTGAATGATTTCCCTTAGCCCTTCGTCGCTGAATTCGATCTGCTCGTCCGCCTTCAATCCATTTTCCGAACACTGCCGCGGAATGAGGAAGCGCTTCGCGATATGGATCTTCTCCTCCTCGGTATAGCCGGGCAGTTCGAGAATTTCCATTCGGTCGCGCAGCGGCTCCGGAATCGGATCCATCCAGTTCGCCGTGGCAATGAACAGCACCTTTGATAGATCGAAAGGCACATCCAGGTAGTGATCCCGGAACGTGGCGTTCTGCTCCGGATCAAGCACTTCCATCAACGCCGCGGAAGGATCGCCGCGAAAATCGCGTCCCAGCTTATCCACTTCGTCGAGCATGCACACCGGATCATTCGTCTCCGCCCGGCGAATGCCCTGAATGATCTGCCCGGGCAAGGCGCCGATGTATGTACGGCGGTGTCCGCGAATCTCCGCCTCGTCATGCATGCCGCCAAGGGAGATGCGGACGAACTTCCGCCCCAGCGCGCGAGCAATTGATTTGCCGAGCGAAGTTTTTCCTACTCCCGGAGGTCCGAGGAAGCACAAGATCGGACCCTTCATCGAAGGTTGCAGCTTCTTCACCGCGAGATAGTCCAAAATGCGCTGCTTCACCTTCTCCAGGTCATAATGATCCTCGTCCAGAATTCCCTGTGCCTTCGGAATATCGATGTCTTCGATGCCAGAAGATTTTGCCCAC
>DATFQU010000283.1:0-36310 GCA_035264005.1 Candidatus Acidiferrales bacterium | reverse complement strand
AAGGCCGACGCTACAACTGCAAAGATAACTCATGGACTTGTTTGAAGAAATTGTGCGGATGAGGCGCGCGGGGCAGCGCGGGGCGCTGGCTACGATTGTGCATACGAACGGGTCGATCCCGAGCTATGAGAGTTCGCGGATGCTGGTGCGGGACGATGGTTCGATTGCGGGGACGGTCGGCGGCGGATGCGTGGAAGCTGAAGTGTGGGCGGCGGCGAAGGAAGTGATTCTCGAAGAGATGCCGCGGAAGATGACGTTCAGTTTGAACAATGAGGCGGCGTATGACGCGGGATTGATTTGCGGAGGGACGCTGGAGATTTTTGTGGAGCCGATTCTGCCGCAGCCGAGACTGTATTTGTTTGGCGGCGGACATGTGTCGACGGCGCTGGCGCGCATGGCGAGTCTGGCGGGATTTTCGATCAGCGTGATTGACGACCGCGCGAGTTTTGCGAATGCGGAACGGTTTCCGATGGCGGAAGAGATTTGCACGAGCTACGAAGAGGCGTTTGAAAAGGTGAAGCCGAACGCTTCGTCGTACCTGGTGATCGTGACGCGCGGACACAAGGACGACATGCGCGTGCTGGAATGGGCGGTCGGGACGAAGGCGCGATACATTGGAATGATTGGGAGTAAGCGCAAAGTGATTTCGGTTTACAAGGCGCTCGAAAAGCAAGGCGTTGCGATGGAGAATTTCGCGCGCGTGCATGCGCCGGTGGGGCTGGAGATTGGCGCGCTGACGCCGGAAGAAATTGCAGTAAGCGTGACGGCGGAGTTGATTGCAATTCGCAGGAATGTGGAACCGAAAGTGACGCACAAGGCGGTGCGTTTGGATGAAGTGCCGGCGCTGAAGCACGAGTGAAGACAGTGGAGTGGCTAGAAAAGGCGACAAAAACTGAACACGCGAATACATCGCGCGGACAAAGCGCGCGAAAGGAAGATGTCTTTCGTGCAGCTCGCTAGCTTTGGCTGAGGCCGCGAGCATGGAACTGCACATCAAGCCTTGGGCGATCGCGCCGGGGCACGAATGACGACCGGCTTTCGTAACGACACGAGAATCCCACCGTTCGCAAACGACGCGAAGGACAGGGCACCCGGAAAAGACAGTGGCCAGAAAAAGCAACGGTAAAGGGTGAACGCAGGAATACATCGCGCAGATAAAGCGCGCGAAAGGAAGAATTTTCTGAGGCGTAACTCTATAGAAACAAGCAGAGGACCGCGAATCCAGTGGGCGGATAAACACCCCGGCAAAAAGCGCCGAGGGCGGGCGCGGAAGGAAGAATCTTTGACCAGCTTATGGCGAGTTTGAAGAAGTGACGCATATAAGACTGTGCGCATCGAAAAAATGCCAGCACAAAAAAGCCAATGAAGAGTGGTCTCCATAACTATACGGCCCGAGGATCCCACCCTTCGAGTCTCTGTTTGGATCTGACGCGAGGGTCCCGTTGCGGGACTGCGGCGGAATCCGCCGGACTCCAAAAACCGGCGATGGGGCAGCCGAAAAGCCTAACCTGCAGGTACCCTCGATGCTTGCTGTAGTCATTCTCTCTGCTGGGGAGTCGCGGCGGATGGGGCAGCCCAAGGCGCTGGTTCCCTTCCCGGACATTCTCATTCAAGAGGAAGCAGGAACGACGCCAGCCCCTATCGCTCAGAAGACGTTCCTTGGACATTTGATCGAAGTGACGCGGCATCCGCGAGTGGGAATACTGCGCGTCGTAGTAGGACCGCACGCAGCGGAGATTCGCGCACGAGTGAAGCTCGATCAAAGCGCGCTCGTGTTCAATCCGGATTGGCAGCGTGGCCAGCTTTCGTCGTTGCAGGCAGCGATTCGGAGCTTACCGGCAGGAAAAACCGAGGGGATGCTGATCTGCCTGGTGGACCATCCGCTGATTTCCGCAGGGCTGGTTGCGTCGCTGATCAAGACTTTCGAGCGCGACAAGAGTCGAATCGTGATTCCCTCGTACCGAGGCAGGCGCGGGCATCCCGTTATTTTCCCCAGCGCACTTTTTGAAGAACTGCTCACCGCTTCGCCGGAGATCGGGGCGAGGCCCGTCGTCCACGCACACGCCAAGGACGTGGTGGAAGTGGCGGTCGAAGAAGAAGGCGTGATCCTCAATTTGAATGATCCTGAGTCTCTGAAACAAATCGCGAATCTAAAATAAGAGAAGCGTGCGGGCGATAAGGGTTTTCGCTCGCGCATGGGAGAAGCAGATTCTCCGGTTTCAGTCCGACGAATTTGACCGGAGTCCGAGAAGCGGACCTCACGCCATTCGCAGAAAGCGCGAATGGGTTCGGAATGACAAGTTGGATTGCCGGAGCGCGTGCCGAAATTGAGGAGGACATATGCCTCGCATTAACGGTGTCGATGCAAAAGAAGCGCCGTGGCACGTTCGCATCATTTACTGGTTCGCGCGGCGGACGCTTGGGCAGGTTCCCGCCGGGACGAAGATTCTGGCGTATTATCCGGCGCTGCTGCGCCAGTTCGTGAGAATGAGCATGTTGCAAAAGAAGCGCGGCGCCTTGCCGATGCGGCTGAAGCGACTGGCGATGCTAAAAACCGCAATGCTCGTCGGGTGTCCGTTTTGAATTGATATTCATTCTGCCGTTGGCAGAAGGGATGAGGGGCTAACTGAAGAGCAGCTGCACGATCTTCCGAGATTCGAATCCAGCGGTCTTTTCACGGACACCGAAAAAAATGTGATGCGCGCGGCGGTTTCGATGAGCAGCACGCCGTCGAATGTGCCGGAAGAGCTGTTTGCCGCACTGCGGAGGGATTTATCCGAACGCCAGCTCGTGGAGCTGACCGCAGCGATTTCCTGGGAGAATTTTCAGTCGCGATTCAACCGCATGTTCGATGTCGAAGCCGCTGGGTTTTCCAAAGGAGCATTCTGCCCGCTGCCGGAACGCTGAGGCGGCGTTTCGAACTTGAAGCCAGCTTGGGTGTAGACTTGTTGCAGAGATTCCGGCCATGCCAGAGACGCAAACGAAGGCCTTTTGCTGCACTTCGCAGCGATCGCTGTGTTACTGGGGTGGTGCGTTTCTGATTTTCTACGGGATAGGCTTAGGCCTGGCGTTTTGGCTGCACTGGCAGTCTTACGAGATCGTCGTGCTGTTCACAGCGCTGGGGCTTGCTTGCTTCGCGAATCTTGCGCGTAACCGTAACTTTCATTGCGTGATCACGGGGCCTTTCTTTCTGTTGGTGGCACTGGCGCTTGGTCTGCGCGCGGCTGGCGTTTGGAACATGGGAGCTGGCCTACTGTGGCCCGCGGTGGCGATTGTGGTTTGCGCTGCGTTCATGCTAGAGCGCCGCTTCGCCTCGTAGAACACCGCAGGAATGCGTAAGTCCTTCGAAATTCAATTGGACAATTTGGCGAGGAGGGCGGCAAGGGCGTCGGCGGCGAGTTGGGCGCCGTGAAAGGTGGCTTGCGGCAGGCCGCCGAGGGCTTCGGAGATTTGCGCGGCGGTGATGCGGTGAGCGTCGTTGAGCGATTTGCCGGAGAGAAGTTCGGTCAGGATTGACGCGCAGGCAAGAGCGGCGACGCAGCCTTGGGCTTTGAAGCGGGATTCGGCGATGGCTCCGGCGTCGACGCGCGCCACGAGGCGAAGAATGTCTCCGCAGACGGGATTGGTCACTTCTGCGACGGCGGTCGCGTTCTGCAAATCACCCGCATTGCGCGGATTCTTGAAATGGTCGAGGACGGCAGCGGAATGCATCGGAAGGAGTTTACAGTTAAGAGTTGAGAGTCAAAAGTGAGAAAAGAAAGGATGCGTCTGCGCTGAATCGCTCGTATCGCAAAGGCACCATGGTGTCGGTGCGCATCGCGCGGCGCAGGGCGACTTCAGAACCAGGTTCGCGCCTTGTATGCGCGGTATTCATCCCCGAATTTGGCGGCAAGCACCTGCTCTTCATTCCTTACGCGATAAATCTGCAAGGGGATGAGCACCACGAACACCAAAAGATATTTCGGCATGCCGAGAAACAAGAATATTCCCACAATGGCCAAGCCGCCGAAGACGTAGATCGGATTGCGAATCCGTGAATACAAGCCGTGCGTCACAAGCGCCTGCGCTTTGGCGCGCACCGAAAAAGATCCACCGAGCTGAAGCCGCGCGAGAATCAGGAGCGCAAATGACGGCACCGCGATGACTGCGCCGGCGATGCGCATTGGCGTCCACGCCTGATGCCACATTTCGGCGATGCCAAGGGCAAGCGCCACGATCACTATGACCAAGGTGATGAGATTCGTTTTCATTGGTCTCCCTATGTGAGAGGGATGGTACTCCTCGCAAGTGGCGATGAGTAGCCAAACTTCGCTGAGTATCTGCGCTGAGTTAACTGGATGCCTGTAGCTATTCGTAGTGGAGGGCGATCATGGGGTTGAACTGCCTGCGGCAGGGAGGCCTGCGCCGCCAAGAGCCGCAGAACTTCGCGTTTTTTTTCAACTTGCGCTGCGGGAGCAGCGCGGGCGCGAAGCTCTGCGCTACACGAGCAAGGCGCTATTCATTCGTAGCGGAGGGCGATCATGGGGTCGACGCGCATGGCGCGGCGAGCGGGGATGAAGCACGCGAGAAAGGCTACGGCTACGAGGACAGCGGCGACGACGAAAAAGGTGACAGGGTCGTAGGGAGTGACGCCAAAAATCATGCTGCTGATGAGGCGCGTGGCGCCGAGGGCCAGCACGATGCCAATCGCGACGCCGAGCAGAGCGAGCGTGATTCCCTGGCGGATGACCATCGCAAGAACATTGGCGGGCTTTGCGCCGAGCGCCATGCGAATGCCGATCTCGTGCGTTTTGCGCGTGACGGAATAGGCCATGGTGCCGTAGAGGCCGACCATGGCGAGAAGAAGCGCGATTAAGCCGAAAACGGTGGTGAGGCGGGCGAAAAGGCGTTCCTGCGAAAGGGCATCGGCGGTTTCTTCGGTTTGGGTTTTCAGATCCATGAGCGGCAGACCGGGATCAAGCTGATACACGGCGTCACGCAATTCAGAAATTATATTCGCAGGAGCGCCCTGAGCGCGCACTTCGAAGAACATCGTATCGAGATATTTTGCCGACTGGGCGTAGGCGTAATAGGCCTTGGGTTTGAGCTCAGCATGCGGATCGGTGAGCTCGGCGGACTTGGCCACGCCAACAATTTCGATCGAATTCTTGGGATCGAATTTGTCGCCGCCGCTGAAGCGCTGGCCGATGGGGTATTGGCCGTGGAAGAACTTCCTTGCAAAGGTCTCGTCGATTACGGCGATTTTAGGAGAAGCAGCCGTGTCGGTTCGATTGATGGCGCGGCCTGCGATGATGGGAATGCCCATAGCGGTGAAGAAATCAGGGCCAACCATCTGCGAGCGAACGTTGTAGCTGACGGATTTGTTTCCCTCGCCTTCGATGGAGGTGTCGTTGTTGTCGGCCACGCCATAGAAAGGCGCGTATTCCACCAACGTGGCAGCTTTGACACCGGGAAGGCTTTGAATGCGGTCGAGCAGTTGCGAATAGAGACTGACGAGGCGGGCGTCATGATAACCAGCACGCGTGGGGTCGAGTCCAAAGCTCAACAAATTTTGCTGGTCGAAGCCGAAGTTTTTGTTCTCGAAATTAACGAGCGTGCGTACGAATAAGCCCGCGCCAATCATCAGCACGAGTGACACAGCGACCTGAAAAACGATGAGCGACTTGCCGAGGCGATGCTTGTCACGCGCGTCGGAGACGTTTGCGGCGGTGTCTTTCATGGCGGCGGCCAGTTCGATGCGCGTGATGCGAAATGCGGGAGCGAGGCCAAAGAGAATTCCGGTGAGAACGGCAGCGACTAACGTAAAGAGCAGTACTTTGGCGTCGGCGTTTACGTCCAGAATCAGCTGATTTGAACTGCTGGACATCAAGGCGACGAGCGCGCGCGTGCCCCAGGCGGCAAAAACCAATCCTAACGCGGCTCCGAGAAGAGACATCAGCACGCTCTCGGTGAGCAACTGACGAATCAGGCGCGGGCGCGAAGCGCCGATGGCGAGGCGAACGCTGATTTCTTTCTTGCGTGCGCTGGCGCGCGCGAGAAGCAGAGTGGCGACGTTCGCGCAGGCGATCAACAAGACGAGACCGACGGCGGCCATCAAAATGTAGAGTGGCTGGGCAGTGCCCTCCTGCAATTGAGGCAGCCCTTCGGTCGCTTGCGCGAGAAACAAGTGCGGCACGCGGCTTTCGTTGTCGGGATGCCAATCGGCGGTGACGTAGTTATGGAATAGAACATCGAGAGAGCTCTGCGCCTGCGCGCGAGTGACGCCATTTTGCAGGCGGGCCATGACGTTCACGCAAAGCCAGTTGCGCGCGGTGTATACGGAAGCTGCTGTACCTCCGCCGGGCTGGGTGCTCCACGGGCGCATATTGGGTTTGTCGTCGAAAGGGACCCAAATGTCAGGTTCGGTTCCAACCTGGACGCCGTAAAAAGAGGATGGTGTGACGCCGACGATGGTGAATGAAATTCCATTGAGCGCGACGTTTCGGCCGATGATGGAAGCGTCCCGCGCGAAACGGCGCGACCAATATGCATAGCTGATGACGGCAACGCGTGGCGCGCCGGGATTTTCATCGGCTTCGTTTATTCCGCGACCGAGAAGAGGGGTCACGCCCAGGCCGGAAAAATAATCACCTGTGACCATTTGGCCGTTGGCGAGAGTGGGCTGGCCATTGATGCCGACGGTCATGTTCTCGTCGTTGAAGCCGAGTGGCACCCAGGCGAACGCGCTCGAAAGGACATTGGTTTGCGCGCGGAATTGCTGGAATGCGGGATAGGAGAAAGAATACTTGGAGTCCCATCCAGTCTGGCCGAACTGTGGGGCCCACTTGTTGTCGTCCCACTGAAAGAGGACTAGTTGCTGGGGATTCTTTACGGGCAGGGATTTCAGCATGACGGCATCAACGAGGCTAAAGATGGCGGTATTGGCGCCGATTCCGAGGGCGAGAGTGAGAACCGCGACGGCGGTGAAGCCGGGGGCTTTGAGCAACATGCGGAAGGCGTAGCGGACGTCCTGAACGAGCGTGTCGAAAAAAAGAAAGCGGCGTTCGGAGCGATAATCTTCAGTCATGGATTCGACGACGCCGAATTTCAGAAGGGCCTGACGGCGAGCTTCCGCGGACGACAAACCCGCGCGTATGTTTTCTGCGGTTTGCAGAGCGACGTGCTCAGCGATTTCTTCCTTCAGCCGCTGGTCATCTTGATGACGAGAGAACAAATTCCGAAGGCGCGCGAGAGACCGTTTCAGGATCTTCATGAGAAGTCCTCAGACTTGGCCGCGAAGAAGCGGGCGATAACCGCTGACGTTTGGTTCCAGTCGCGGGTTTCGGCTTGCAACTGCTTGCGACCATCGCGCGTGAGGCGATAAAAGCGAGCGCGGCGATTATGTTCGGAGGCTCCCCACTCGGAGGAGATTGAGCCTTCCTGCTCGAGTTTGAGCAGAACAGGATACAGAGTTCCCTGATTGACGGCGAGGAGGTCGCCACTGATTTGCTCGATGCGACGGGCGATTCCGTAGCCGTGAAGAGGGCCGAGGACATCGAGCGTTTTGAGAATCATCAGCGCCAAAGTGCCCTGCAGGACGTCCATTTTCTGCTTCATAGTTTCCTTCGGGATGCGCAGCTTTTGGTTACCAACAGGAGTGTTGCACAGCTCCATTGGGAAAGCAACAGGTAAAAGAGGTTGCGACGGGATTATACGTAGCGCAGGGCGACCCGCCTTCGCCAAATGACAGCTTCGGCGCGGCAAGCGTGCACGAGGCTAGATAGATTGCCGAGCGACAGTTGCAGTCATACCTTTACTCGTAGCGCAGGGCGACCATGGGATCGGTGCGCATGGCGCGTCGAGCCGGAATGAAGCAGGCAAGGAACGCGACGAACAACAACAGAACCGCCACGGCCGCAAAAGTGAGCGGGTCGGTTGAAGAGATACCGAAAAGCTCTCTGGACAGAACGTGTGCGAGGGCACGTGCGAGCGCAAAAGACCCCGCGAGGCCAAGAGTCAGCCCGACAGCAGCCAGAGTTAAGCCCTGACGCAAGACCAGACGCAAGACATCGCGCGGCTCCGCTCCAAGGGCCATGCGAATTCCGATTTCGTGGGTGCGCTGGCGCGTGGTGTACGCAAGAACGCCGTAGATTCCGATTCCGGCAAGAATGAGGGCCAGAATTCCAAAACCGCCGACGAAAGTGCTGGCGATGCGCTCGGTGGTGGTGCTGAGATCGATCCGCGAATCGAGAGTGGCGAGATCGAAGAGTGGCAAGTCAGCGTCGAGTGAATGAACAGCATCTTGCACGGAAGAAACGAAGGCGAGCGGGTCGCCGGCCACGCGAGCGTAAATGACGATGCTAGGGTCGTAGTCTTGAAAGAGCGGCAGGTAAAAGAACGGCTCAGGCTTCGCTCCAAGTTCGTGATAGTCGCTGTTCTGGGCAACACCAACCACGGTATACCAAGTGCCTGCCGCGTTAAGCTTTTTGCCGATCGCTTGCTGGTGCGGCCAGTAGCGCTCAGCGAAAGCGGCGTTGACGACGGCGACGCGTTGAGAACCGTCGATATCGGCCGGCGTGAAGTCCCGTCCGGAGAGAAGGGGAGTTTGCATGGTCTGCAAATAATGCGGGCCAACGTCGGCGTATTGAATTTCCATCGATTCGTGCGGCCGCGGGACGTAGCCTTCCACCTGGATGGTATTCGTGTCGATGTCGAAGCCGAGAGGGATCCAATCGGCGATGGTGGCCGATTGGACGCCGGGAATTGTCTGGAGTTTGTCGTAAAGCTGATGGTGAAACTGGGCTCCGGATTTCCTGTCGTAGCCGAGGCCGGAAAGGTCGTAGTCATCGATGAGGACGTGATGAGGATTGAAGCCGGGGTTGAACTTCTGGGCCTGGCGGACGCTGCGGATGAAAAGTCCGGCGCAAACGAGGAGCAAGAGAGACATGGCAATCTGCACGACGACGAGAATGCTCGAAAGGCGGGCTTTATGTAAGCCGCCGGAGGCGCTGCCGGCCTCTTCCTTCAGAACACTGGCCGGCTGAAGGCTAGAGGAACGAAGGGCAGGCAGAATGCCGAAGATGACGCCTGTGAGGATCGAGAGCGCGAATGTGACGATCAAAACGCTGCGATCCGCGGTGGTCGTCATGTTGAGGGGGATCTCGCCTGCGGGAGGAAGGAAATCGCGCAGGGATCCTGCGGTCCACAGCGTGAAGAGCATGGCGATGCCGCCCCCGCAAACGGCGAGAATCAGACTTTCGGCGAGCAACTGGCGGACCAAGCGCCAGCGCGTGGCTCCAATGGAGAGACGAATGGCCATCTCGCGACGACGAGTAACGGAGCGCACGAGCAGAAGGTTGGCGACGTTAGCACAAGCTAGAAGAAGCACAATTCCAGAAATCGCCAGCAAGATGAAAAGAACGGTGTAGAGGTAGTAGTTCGCGCCGAACGGTGCCCGCCAGAGCGGACTGACGAGGATATTGATATTGCCGGTGTGCTGCTTGGGGAACTGAGCAGCAATCTGATGCATGAGGACGTTCAGATCGGCCTGAGCCTGTTCGATGGTTACGCCGGACTTCAAGTGTCCGGTGCATAACAGCCAATTCGTGCCGCGGTCGTGAAGAAGAACGTCGGCTGTGCTAGCACTGTAGAAGTCGCCGACCATGGCGATGGGCACCCAAAGATCGTAGCTAAGGCCGGTTTGCGTGCCGACGAATCCCTTGGGAGCGACTCCGGCGACCTGAAACTGGTGACGATCGATTTCCAGTGTCTGGCCGATCACTGACGGATCGCCAGCGAAATGAGTTTGCCAAAGCCGATAGCTAATAACGACAACCGGCGCGCCGCCAACTTTGCTGTCCTCGGAGGGAAGAAAGCTGCGACCGAGGATTGGATGAACGCCCAGAACGTCAAAGTAGTTCGCGGAAGCCAGGATTCCCCACTTACGCTCGGGCCTGCCATTGGAAGTGAGACTCATTGTGGTCGTGGAGGCGGCGAGGAAGCTTGAGAGCGAATGGCTGCGGTCGCGGAGATCGGTGTAGTCGAGGTAGGAGAGCGGTGTCGGGGTTCGGCCTCCGTCAATGGTGACGGCGGCGTATTCGCTGGCGTGCTTCACGCCGGGGATGGGATTGAGGACGGTGGAATTGACCCAGCTAAAAATGGTGGAATTGGCGCCGATGCCGAGAGCGAGCGTCAGAATGGCGATGATGGCGAAGCCAGGTGACTTTAGAAGGACGCGGAAACCGTAGCGAAAGTCTTGCCAAAAAGTCATGAGAGAAACCTCGATCTAACTCCTGGTGCAAATTATAGACCAAGAATCGGTAGCTTACTCCCACAAAAGGAAAGACTTACTGCGATGCGCGGAGGGCGCTTTACTCGAATGTGTTCGATTGTGGGAAGAAGCGTTGCTGAAGCGGACATCGTGCCAACGCTTGTCAGACAATCGCTTTACAGTTTTGTAACAAAGCGCAAATTCTCAATGGATTGGCCCGAGACTTCTGCTTGATGTACATCGAATCTCCAGCCTGTTGTGAGGGTTAATCCCCTTGACTCAGAAGGTGTTGCGGGAGTCTAATTTCATACTGCCTGCCCTCGAACCCCGGTTGCAACTGATCTAGACGGAAATCTTAGGCCAACATCTCATGGATCGTCCGACTCGGAAGGAGTTTACGGAAGATGAGAACCAAATCTCTCGCTCTGGTTCCCTTTCTCGCGATGGTTGTCGCGCTCACGTTCGCTGCGCCCGCATTCGCCCAGAACGGGAAACTGAAAATCAAGGTTTCGCCAAAGCAAGCTTATGTTTTTGTGGACGGTAACGCGGTTAAGGAAGGCAGCCAGACCATCAAGCTGCCAGCCGGAAGCCATTCCGTGGGCGTTTACAACTATGGGTACACGTCCCAGACACAAAATGTCGATATTACAAATGGAAAAACGACGAATTTGGACGTGAAGCTACAGGCGTCGGGGGGTGACGTTTCCGGGCCGTTCGGTGATATTGAACTGAAAGGCGACCGGAAGGCCGCAGTTCTTCTGAATGGCAAAACGCCAGCGTATTTTGTGGGGCATGTCGATGAATTCGACTGGAATTGGCTGTGGCATCAACGGTTGCTCGTAAAGCCGGGGACATATCAGATCGACGTCACGCGAAATGGGCAAACGGTGTGGTCAGGACCAGTGACGGTGCAAGCTGGGCAACGCTTGACCGTTCAGCTGCACGACGGAAAGACAAAAACGAAGGATTGGAAGCAGGGGAATACGTTAGGTCCGCAGCCCAGATTCAAGGCTGGGACGGCAAGTTCAACCGTGGCCGTCGCGCCGGTGACCGTCGGAGGATTCTCGGCTTCAACGACGCAGATCAATTGCGGGGACTCGTCGAACTTGACGTGGAATTCGACGGACGCAGTTGACGTAAACATCAGCGAGATTGGCGCGGTACAAGCAAGCGGCTCGCAATCCGTTTCGCCGAAGAAAACGACTACCTATAACTTGACAGCGACAGGTCCTGGCGGAACGGTGACGCAAAGCCAGACGATCAACGTGAACATTCAGCCGACGGCAACGCTCACGCTGAATCCAACGGAAGTCCGGTATCACAAGATCGGCGACAAGGTGAAGGAAGACGGAACGTCGACGCTAAGCTGGACTTCATCGAATGCCAGCTCGGTGAATATTGATCCTATCGGAAGCGTGCAGACGAGTGGCAGCCAGCAAGTCACGGCGCAACCGAAACAGCAAAACATCGGACCAATCGACGAAAATCAAACCTACTCGTTGACCGCCACGAACGTGTGCGGCGGAACTACGTCGCAGACGGCGAATCTGCACATTACTGGTTCGATTGAGCCGAAGCCGGTGGTGACGCTCGAGAGTGTTTTCTATCCGACGGCGTATCCGGTGAAGGAACACGCTGACGTTGGACTGGTGACCAGCCAGCAGCAGTCGCTGAACGAAGTGGCGTCCACATTCAAGAAGTATTTGGACTACGACGACACAGCGACGCTGACGGTGGTGGGACACGCGGATGTTCGCGGGTCGTCACCGTACAACGAAGCGCTGAGCCAGCGAAGAGCCGACCGCGTGAAGGACTACCTTGTTTCGCAGGGAATTTCGGCGGACAAGGTGCAAACGCGCGCCGAGGGCAAGGAACGGCAGCTGGAAAACAGCGATGTGGCGCAGTTGCAGGAACAGGATCCCGCGAAACCGGAGAAGTGGATGGGGAAACGGGTTCGCAACACGTGGCTGGCGTACAACCGGCGCGTGGACATCATCCTGCAGCCGACGGGCCAGGAGTCGACGAAGTTCTATCCTAACGGAGCAGCGGAGGCGAAGATTCTGTGGCAAATGCCGAAGCCGAGCTTGCGGGCGGTCCGCAAGGCTGAAGGCGAAACGCCGGCGGAGCCGGAACGTCCGCGGCGGACGCGGAGGAAACCTCCTACGCCGAACCCGCAACCGAAGCAGCAGTAAGTTTTCGTAACGAAGTCGGTTTGCAGGACAAAGGCCTGCTCTTTTTGAGAGCAGGCCTTTTGTTCGGTGGCGAGAAATTGTCAATACGATTCCGCTAGCCGGCCGTTGCAGCGCGATAGCCGGTGTTTGAGGCCTTTTTGAGGGCCTCCAAGGCTTCGGCCGTCGACATCAGCGGAGTGGTCTTAATGCTCTTGCACGCTCCGCCTCCCGCGCAGGCAATTGAAAACGCGGACGCGGTCACGTTGTCAGGCATTTCGGCAATTACAACCACATCGTAGTCGCCAAAAGCAAAATAGCCTTCCTTGACCTTTCCTCCGAGACTTTCGATCGCCGGGCGGACTGCTGCGACACGATCATGCGGATTCTTGATGAGCGCCTGCCAGGCGTTTTCGTTATACGCGACTTGAACCAAATAGTGGGGCATAGCTCCTCCTTGAGAGTGAAAGTTGGGTGGGCCGGAATTGCGGGCATCGTTGCACCAGCGCAACGCGAAGTCAACGAAAAGCTGAGATTGTGCGGGCGCGGCACGACCGATAGAATTGGAGCTTCGCATGACATTCGCCTCTGGGAAAACCCGACAGAGAATTGTGTCGCTTGCGCCGAGCGTGACGTCGATTTTGGTGGCGCTCGGCGCGCGAAAGCAATTGGTGGCGGTCAGCAAGTGGTGCAAGGACGTGGCGGATGTAAAAGGTCTGCCGGAGCTGGGCGATTGCTGGAGTTTGGGAGCTAAAGAGAGTGCGGCTGAAGAAGCAGCAGCAATGATGAAGTTGCGGCCGACATTGATCATTGGCTCAGTGCCATTCAAAGCGGAGACAGTGCAGAAGATTTTGGCGTTGCCAGTTCCCTTCCTCGCGTTGAATCCAAGAAGCCTCGCCGATGTGAAGGCTGATATTCGCTTGCTTGGGCAGATGATAAATGCGGATGGTCGGGCGAACGCATTGATTCGGGAGATGGAGCTGAAGTTTGATCGAGTGCGGCGAGTTGCGAAGCGAGCGAACCGGCGGCCTCGCGTTTACTGCGAAGCGTGGCCGCATCCGCGAATCAGCTCGCCTCCATGGGTGGCGGAGGTTGTGAACATTGTAGGCGGCGAAATGAATGTTCGCGCGGGCGAATGCATCTCCGATGAGGACGTGGCGAAGGCGGACCCAGAAGTGATTGTGCTAGCGTGGGCCGCGACAGGCGGAAAGTCCAAGCCGAAGCAGGCGCTGGAGAATCCCGCGTGGAAAGCTATTAGCGCCGTGCGCGAAGGCAAAGTGTTTGTGATTCGCGATGAATTGCTGAACACGCCGGGGCCCCCGCTGGTGTGCGGGGCGGAAGAGTTGCTGCGCGTAATTCATCCGGAGCTTGCTACGGATCGCTTGCAGCACCGCAGAAAGCAGGCGCCGCGTGGAAATTGCAAAGGACGAGCCTGAATGGTAGTAGTTGCGGCGATCATCGCGCGAAATGGGCGCGTGCTGGCTTGCCAGCGAAGCCGCAAGAGCAAATTCGCGTTGAAATGGGAGTTTCCGGGCGGGAAAGTCCAGCCGGGCGAGACGCCAGAAGTAGCGCTTGAGCGCGAATTGGAGGAAGAGCTCGGCGTGCGGGCGGAGATCGGGCGGGAAATCCTTCGTGCGCAGCATAAATATCCGCAGATGCGCGAAGGTGTGCAACTGATCTTTTTCAGGGCGGACCTTGGCTCCGCTGAGATCGAAAACCGGATATTCGAAAAGATAGAGTGGGTTGAGCCGGAAAAGTTGACGGATATGGACTTTCTGGAAGCGGACCGCGAGCTGATTGAGAAATTAGCGAGAAAAGAAATTCATATCTAGCAGGAAACGCGAGCTTTAAAATTTGCGTCAGAGTAAGTAGGAAGCGAATTCGGAGCGAAAAATCCGTGTTATAGTGAGAGTGTCTACTTTATCCACAGAAGCCTAGGAGAAGAAATGGCAGCCAAAGGTGGCCGAGGCGTGGCCGAACTCGAAACAGAAAAGAGCGAAAACGGGAGACGAAGCGAAAATGGCCGCGAGCTGATGCTCGGGCTGTACCGAATGCTGGTCAAGTGCCGGATGTGCGACGAAAAGGCGCGTATTTTGTTCCGTCAGGGCAAGTTCGCTGGGAATTTCTACTCAGGGGTCGGACAAGAGGCTGCGGAAGTGGGCGCGGCTTACACTTTGCGCGAGGACGACTGGATCGCGCCGTCTCATCGCGATTGGACTTCAAACATCATCAAGGGAGCGCCGTTGAATTTGTGTTTCGCGCAGCTTTTTGGCAAGGCGACGAGCCCGGACCGTGGAAAATCCACTCCAGCGCACATGGGTTATCCTCCGCTGCACACGATCACTCCGGCGAGCAGCATTGCGGGGCAGCTGGCAGTGGGAACCGGCGTTGCGTTCGGACTGAAGAGGCTGGGGCGCGATACGGTGGTTGTTTCATTCTTCGGAGACGGCGCGACGAGCCTTGGAGGGTTTCACGAAGCGCTGAACTTTGCGGGCGTTCACAAGCTGCCGATTATTTATGTGTGCCAGAACAATTTGTGGGCGGAGTCAGTGCCGCTGCGACTGCAAACTGCATTGACGGATTTGTCGAACCGCGCGAAAGCTTACGGATTCCCGGGAATCAGCGTGGATGGAAATGACGTGATGGCCGTTTATGACGTGGCGACGAAAGCCATTGCGCGCGCAAGAGAGGGCGAAGGGCCGACGTTCATCGAATGCAAGACGTACCGATGGTATGGGCATTCGGAAATCGATCCTGCGAAGTACCGCATGAAGGAAGAAGTGGAAGCGTGGAAGAAGCGGGATCCGGTGGCACTCTTCGAGAAGGTTCTTCGCGACAAGAAACTGCTGAACGACGAATCGAAGGACAAGATCGCAAAGGAAATCACGCAGGAAATCAACGAAGCCGTCGAGTTCGCGGAGCAGAGTCCGTATCCGGACGCGTCCGAACTGGCGGATCACATCTGGGCGCAGGAATAAAAGGGGACCGCGAAAAAATGGCACGCAATATCACGATGATCGACGCCATCACGGAAGCGATGGCGCAGGAGATGGAGCGCGACGAGCGCGTTTTTGTGATGGGCGAAGACATCGGCCTTTCGGGCGGCGTCTTCAAAGCGACGCAGGGGCTCTACGACAAGTTTGGCGAAGAGCGCGTGCTGGATACGCCGCTCGCGGAAGGCAACATCATTGCGTCGGCGATTGGCGCGTCGATGGTGGGGCTGAGGCCAATTGCGGAAATTCAGTTTGCGGACTTCATTACGCCCGCTATGGAGTCGCTGGTGCAGCAGGCGTCGAAGATTCGGTATCGCAGCGCGGGCGGATACGGATGCTCGCTGACTGTGCGCATCTGCTGCGGCGGCGGGACCGGCGGCGGGCTCTACCACTCGCAGGAGAATGCGTCGTGGTTCGTGCACGAGCCGGGGTTGAAGGTCGTGATGCCTTCGACGCCGTATGATGCGAAGGGATTGCTGCTGGCCGCGATTCGCGATCCGAACCCAGTGCTGTATTTCGAGCACAAGAAGCTTTACCGCACCGCAAAGGGCGATGTGCCGGATGGCGATTACACGGTGCCGATTGGCAAGGCGGAAACGCGGCGGAAAGGGCGCGACATGACAGTGGTGACGTACGGATACATGACCACATTGTGCCTGGAAGCCGCGGAGAAGATGGCGAAGAACGGCGTGGAAGCGGAAGTGATCGATTTGCGCACGCTGTCGCCGATTGACAAAGAAACTGTGCTGGAGTCCGTGCGGCGCACGAGCAAGTGCCTGATCGTTCATGAGGACAAGCGCACGCTGGGAATTGGGGGAGAAATTTCCGCGATCGTGGCGGAGGAGGCATTCGAAGATTTGGATGGGCCGATTGTGCGAATTACCGGCCCGGATATTCCGGCGATTCCGTTTGCGCCGCCGCTGGAGCACGCGTGGATGGTCAACACGGACAAAATTGTCGCGGGAATGGAGAAGCTCGCGGCTTACTGATCGCAGTTCATTTTGTGAGTTGCGGGCGGCGTCGATGGTTGGCGCCGCCTTTTTGTTTTTGAGGCATCTGAAAGTGCGTGGCGTGCGTATGCAACATATGAAGCGCGACTCGATGTGCCTGAGCGGTTGGCGAATCGCGATAGCAATTTTCGCCCTTGCCGTGGCGGACTCGCCTGCGATGGCGCAGGCGCGCGCGACGGGGCCGCATACGACGGTATCGCTGCTGGCTAGTCGCGACAGCTTCGCCGCTGGCGACAAAACGCTTGTTGGGCTGCATTTCCAGATGGAAAAGGGCTGGCACGTTTATTGGGAGAATCCGGGAGACTCGGGCGAGCCACCGCAGATTCAATGGCACGTGCCCGCAGGGTTTAGTGTTGGAGCGATTGAGTGGCCGGCGCCGAAAAAACTGGTCGCGCCGTCGATTGTGGATTACGGATACGAGAATGAGGTACTGCTGTTTGCGCCCCTGAAAGTACCAGCAGACCTGCGAAACGGCCAAACCGAGACAATCGCGGCAAATGTGAACTGGCTGGTGTGCCGCGAAATGTGTATACCGGGCAAGGCACGAGTATCGCTCACGCTTCCGGTAAATAGCGCGGTCAAGGGATTTAAGGGCACCGCTTCGTCAGCTGAAGTGGCAGAATTGATGAACGCGCGGGCGGAAGTGCCAAAGCCAATGCCCCGCACATGGAAAGTTTACGTAAGAGATGAGAAAAACGATTTTGTGCTGACCGTCGAAACGGGAAAACAAGAAAGTGCGGCGACGTTCTTTCCGCAAGTGCCGGAGCAGATCAACAATGACGCGAAGCAGGCAGCGACACCTTTTTCGCGGGGCGTGCGTCTAAGGTTGCAGAAGTCCGACGGCTTGTTAAAACCGATAAAGCAGCTGGGGGGCGTGTTGGAGCTTGGCTCCGGCCGCGCGTACGACATTTCAGCACCGATACACGTAGCGACCAACGGAACCCGGTGACACATTCCAAGCGAGGAGGCAAAAATCATGATTGGGAAACGGCTGATTCCAGTTTTGGGCATGCTCGCTGGCGTGGCGATGATTGCGTCGCTCGCGTGGGCGGCTCGCGTAAATGAACCTGCACCCGATTTTACGGCCACCGATTCGAATGGACAGACGCACCACTTGTCGGACTATCGCGGGAAGTTTGTCGTGCTGGAGTGGACGAATCGCGGCTGCCCGTACACGCGCAAACATTACGACAGCGGAAACATGCAGCGCCTGCAACAGGAATGGACCGCGAAAGGCGTAATTTGGCTAACCGTGCTGTCCTCGGCGCAGGGAAAGCAAGGCTACATGGACGCGTCGGATGAGAACGCGTACCTAAAACAGGAGAACGCGCATCCGACGGCGGCGCTTCTCGATCCGACGGGCGCGCTGGGACATCTCTATGACGCGAAAACCAGCCCGGACATGTACATCGTCAACCCGCAGGGGACATTGATTTATGACGGAGCGATCGACGATAAGCCGACGACTGATGCGGGTGACATTCAAGGGGCGAAAAACTACGTGAACATCGCGCTGGAAGAAGCGATGAGCGGGAAGCCGGTGAGCGATCCGGTGACGCGGCCATATGGGTGTTCAGTAAAATACGCAGGCGAATAAAATGAGGAGCTATGACTAAACGTGGCCTGGCGGTCGTTGTCGTTTTGCTCTGCCTGCCGGTTCTGACGGCAAGAGCAAACAACAAGAGCATTGGCGCCTCGCGGTGTCTTGAGACGAAGATGGAAGTATCGCAAGAAGTTGGGAACGTCTTTTCGCGGACTGTCGCATTTCAGGTCAACGGCTTCGATCCATTGGTGTTTCGGGTCAGCGGCACAGGAATCTACAAGGTGAAGAGTGTCAGCGCGCAGGAAATTGTTACCGACTCGACGTTCCTCTATGACGGGCGTCCAGCGAGCACAGGAGAAACCACAATTAAGGATGGCGGACGGACGATCTGCTGGAAAGGAAAGTGCTCCATCGCAACCGATGCCAGCGGCGTTTCCATCAATGCCCTTCTCTGGGGGACGCCGAAAGGCAAGCTGCACGTGGGTCAGAGCTGGGATGTGGTGATCAACGTGCCATGGGAGCTCGGACCTGCGGGAAAAGAGACTGTGAAGGTCCTGTCGATTGATCCGGCAAACGACACGATTACGCTGGAGAGAAGAGGCGAGGGTGAGGGCGAAAGCGCGAGCGAGGTCAAGCAGCTTCACCTCGTGAAGGACAAGACGACATACGTGGTCGACGTTTCCACGGGAAAAGCAAAGTGGGACGGGACGACAACGTTTCGCCGCGGCGTCATTTTGAGCGACGAACTGCTGGTCGAGCGCACTGTGACTGTCACGTCGAAAGAACTGGGACAGAGCAGCGGCGTCGAGCGCCAGTACATTTTATTGAATGCTACTCAGCCAGACCTGCTGCGCGACTGATTTTGCTATGTGAGGCTGCGACCGCCGTCGACGGCGAGAATTTGGCCGGTGACGAATTCTGTAGTGGCGAAGAAGAAGACGGCGTCGGCGATCTCCGAGCCTTTGCCAGTGCGATGCAGCGGCGCGCGGCGAATGTAATCGTCGTCAGGCCCTTCACCGGGAAACTGAATCGTGCCGGGCGCAACGCTGTTCACGAGAATTTCCGGCGCAAGCGCGCGCGCCATGCATTTTGTCAGCATGATCACTCCAGCCTTCGAAACACAATAATGCGTGAACTTCGGCCACGGGAGCATCCCGCCGAGCGAAGAAATATTGATGATGCGTCCGCGCCCGCTGCGCTTGAGAAGTGGCGCGGCCGCTTGAGCGCAGAGAAATTGCGCTTTGAGGTTGGTGGACATGATGGCGTCCCACTGCTCTTCCGTTAAGTCCAGAAAATCCGCGGCCGAAAACATTCCGGCATTGTTGACGAGAATATCGAGGCGAGAGAATTCGCCTTCGATCTTCTGAAACATCTGCTGCACTTCTTTCTTGATGGAAACGTTGGCCGGAATGGCGAGCGCGCGGCGGCCGAGCTTGCGGACATCCGCTGCGAGGCTCTCCGCGTCAAGCTTTGACGAAGCGTAATTGATAACGATGTCCGCGCCTTCCGCGGCGAATTTTTCGATGATGCTGCGGCCGATGCGCTTGGCGCCGCCGGTGACGAGCGCGACGCGGCCTTCCAGTGGCAGAGGCATTTGCGGCTCCTGACGACGATTTGGCGAACGGTTTCACGTTAGCACTGTCCCCTTGGCCTGGCCAACTGTTTTGACGGCGCTCACGAGCAGACGATAGAATCGGCCTGACAATCATCATGGAGGCAGAATGAGACTTGATTTGCTAGCGATTGCGGCGCATCCGGACGACGTGGAGCTGACTTGCGGCGGGACGCTGATCAAGATGGCGCAGCAGGGATACAAGACAGGCGTGCTCGATCTGACGCGGGGCGAAATGGGCACGCGCGGCACTCCGGAGACGAGGCTGCACGAGGCCGCAGAAGCGGGCCGAATCATGGGCTTGGCGATACGCGCGAATCTGGGATTGCCCGATGCGCGGCTGGAAGTGAATGAACGATACAAGTTCGCGGTGGCCGCGAAGATTCGAGAGTGGCAGCCGCATACGGTGATCGTGCCCTATTGGGAGGGACGGCATCCGGACCATTACAACGCGGCGAAGATTTCTTATGAAGGATGTTTCCTTGCTGGGTTGAAGCAACTGGCGATTCCGGGCGAAACGTTCAGGCCATTTAAGATTCTGTATGCCACGACGTACGATGAAACGGTGCGTCCGTCGTTTGCGGTGGATATTACAGCCCAGTTTGAACGGCGGCACCGAGCGATTTTGGCGTACCAGTCGCAATTTCGGCCAAAGAAGCGCGAAAGCAAATCGAAAGTGCATATGCCGCTCGATGAACTGGAAGACCGCGTGAACCTGGCTTCGCGGCATTACGGACGAATGATCGGTGTCAGGTACGCAGAGCCGTTTTTGGTGCGCGAGATTATGCAAGTGGACGATGTCGTCAAGTTGCCAGTGCGATCGGTCTAGCGTTTTCGACGGGACAAACACTGCGATGAATCGGAAGAAAACTGAAAACACGGCTGGCACCGGAACGCGAGCCGTTTGGTCCGGCGAACAGGGCGAGCGCTGGGCTGGCGCAACGCAGGTGTCGGTCGCGTTGAGCGTGTCATTTGGCTACAAGACGGTTGAGGAGTGGCTGGAAGTCGCACTCGGTAAGAAAGCCGGGCACATTTACGGGCGCAATACGAATCCGACCGTCGCAGCGTTTGAAGAAAAAGTCAGGGATCTGGAAGGCGCGGAGGCGGCGACGAGTTTTTCAAGCGGCATGGCGGCGATCAGCAACACGCTGTTTGCTTTGCTGTCGCCCGGAGATCGAGTTGTATCGATTAAAGATACCTATGGCGGAACGAACAAGCTGTTCATCGAGTTTCTGCCGCGTTTCCAGATTGAGGTTTCGCTCTGCGATACGACGGATCATTCGGCGATTGAAGCTGCCGTCGCAAAGGGATGCAAGCTCCTTTACCTTGAGAGTCCGACAAACCCAACGATCAAAATTATTGATATTGCGCGGCTGGCTGCGACTGCGCATCGGCATGGTGCGTTGGTGGTCGTCGATAACACGTTCGCCACGCCGATCAACCAGCATCCCCTGGAACTTGGGGCGGATCTGGTGATTCATAGCGCGACGAAGTTTCTCGGCGGACACGCCGACGCTCTTGGCGGAGCCGTGTGCGGACGCGCGGACTTAGTGAAACAGATTTATCATTTTCGGGAAATCAATGGCGCATGCCTAGAGCCGATGTCCGCGTATCTTTTGTTGCGCGGAATGAAGACTTTGCATCTGCGCGTGGGCAAGCAAAATGAAAATGCGCTGCAGATTGCTCGCTTCCTCGAGTCGCGGCCGGAGGTTGCGAAGGTTTTTTATCCTGGACTGGAAACGCACGACAATCGCGAGATCGCGCGACGGCAGATGTCCGGCTTCGGTGGAGTGTTGAGCTTTGCGTTGCATGGGGGATTCGGGGCGGTGAAATCGTTCTTGCCGCGACTGCGTTATGCGAATTTGGCGGCGAATCTGGGTGCGGTCGAGACGGTTGCCGGGCCGCCTGCCACTACGAGTCACGTGGAATCCACTCCCGCGGAGCGTGTGGCGAGCGGCATTCCGGAAGCGCTAATTCGTTATTCGGCGGGGATAGAAGACGTTGACGATCTGATCGGCGATCTTCGGCAGGCGCTCGATGCCTCGAGCGGCGCGTCTGGCGAATAGGTCGAGCGGCGGTGCCAGCCCGTTATTGAATGTCAATAAGATCGCCGGGGAAGGCATAGCGCGTGATGCTTTCGCGTTCGGCGCGCATGTCGTCTCCGCGCAATTCCCTCAGGGCGTAAGTCACGAATTCTGCGGTGACTTTTTTGCGCCAGCTCATGTCGAAATCCGTGTTGTCCAGAGGCTTGGCGATTCGGGCGGCGAGAGCGGCAGCCTCGGCAACAGTTTCGCGGTCGAGCGTACGGCCTTTGAGAAAATTCCCCGCCTCGGTAGCGACCAGAGGTTGAGACGCGGTCGAACCTACGATAATCCGGGCATCATCCACGTGACCTTGCGAGGTAATGCGAACGGCCGCGGCGACGGATAGGACAGGAAAATCGAAGGAGCCGCGCCGGCGCAGCTTCCAATAGGCGCTCTTCCAGCCGCGAAGCGAGTCCACGATTACTTCGGTGAGAATTTCATCCGGTCGGCGTTTGATGTAGTTCATGCCATCGTTGTTGTACAAGTCGGCGACCGAGACTTCCCGCTCGCCGGAGCGCGAAACGAGGCGAACGCGTGCCCCAAGAGCGAGCAGCGCAGGAGCGGTGTCTGTGGAGGAAACGGCCATGCACTTCGAGCTGCCCGGCGCGACCCAGCATGTGTCTCCGTCTTTCTTCAGGCAGAAGTTGATTGCTTTGCGCCACTCGTAGTTCTGGTCGTAGTAATTGCAGCGTGTATCCAGGCAGAGATTTCCGCCGAGCGTGGCCATGTTGCGGATGGGCGGAGTGGCGACTTGCGCGGCGGCTTGCGACAGCGCAGCGAAACCGTTGCGGAGACGAGAATCGGCTGCGAGGGATGCGAGCGTAACGCATGCGCCGAGGCGGGATGTTGAGGAGTCCAAGCGAATATCGGTGAGATCATTTATGTGACGAAGGCTCATCAGTGTGCGCGGCATTTGCTGGCGGCGCTTCATGTTCGCGAGAAGATCGGTGCCGCCCGCGAGCGGCATTGCGTTCGCGCCTTCGCCGTCGAGAATCATCGCCGCCTCTTTGATTGTGCGCGGCGTACGGAAGTCGAAGAGAGGAAGCCGCATCATGGCGTGAGCACCTTCTCTTTTTGACTCGCGGGTTTTCCGTCGCGAGGCGGATGGTTGACGGCGTTGCCGTCGCCGCCCTCCCAAGGCGGAGGCACACGCAAGGCTTCTGGCCAATCGATTTGCGGAAAATGGCTCGGGCCAAATCGCGGAAGACGGCCGGCCTTCTTTTCAGCGAGACCCTTGATTATTTTTTCCGGCGTGATGGGAACTTCGTCAATTCTGACGCCCACAGCGTCGTAGACGGCATTTGCGACTGCAGGCATGATGGGGAGAAGAGGGCCCTGGCCGACTTCTTTCGCGCCGAACGGGCCGCGCGGGTCGGGTTCTTCGATCAGGTCAACGACAACGTCGGGCATGTCGAGGGTTGTAGGGCTCTTGTATTCGAGCATTGACGGAAATTTGTGCACGAATGCGCTCGAGAGTTTCTTGGGAAGCCGGCGGAATTGCTGCTCTTCCATCAGCGCTTCGCCCAATCCCATGTAGACACTGCCAACTACCTGGCCTCGCGCAAGTTCTGGGTTAAGAGCACGCCCGATGTCGTGGGCGATCCAAATCGTGGGAATGGTAGTCCAGCCGGTGAGCGGATTCACGCCTACTTCGACCACCGCAGCCGAATACGAATATGTGGGAGACGGCCCGACACCGCCGCCTTTGTAATGCGCCGGAGATTCAGGTGGCGTATACGAACCGACCGTACCGATGGTGCCGAAGCGCGCTTCGGCCAGAGATACGGCTTCGGCAAACGTCACGCCTTTTTCGGGAGCGGCGGAATCGAAAACATGTCCGTCGGCAAAACGCAGGCGCTCTTTGGGGACGGTCAGCCGTTCAGCAACAGCGGTAACGAGAAGATCTTTCGCACGCTCGGCGGCCTGGATGGCAGCATTGCCTGCCATGAGCGTGACACGGCTCGAATAAGAGCCCAAGTCGACGGGGCCGAGATCGGTGTCGCCGGTGTAGATGCGAATGTCGAATGTGTCGAGACCGAGGACTTCGGCGACTATGGAGGCGAGAACGTCGTCCGATCCCTGGCCAATTTCGCTCGAGCCGCAAAAGACTGTGACACCGCCGCCGCGGTCGAGTTTCAGTTGGACGCCGGAATGGGGCATCTTGTTCCAATAAATGGGCAGGCCCGCGCCGGTGAGGTAGGCCGAACAGGCGAGCCCGACGCCGCGGCCTTCGGGAAGTTTGCGAAACTTTTCATTCCAACCAGACCGTTTGACGACACGACGGATGCACTCGGCGAGATTGACGGTTCCCAAGCGAAGAAAATTTGCCGTGACTGTGTCGGAGGACTCGACAATGCGCAAGCGTAGTTCAGCGGGATCGATTGCGAGTTTTTCCGCGATTTTGTCGAGCTGCACTTCCTGGCCGAAGCGGGGCTGTACCGTTCCGTGGCCGCGCTTGGGCCCGCAGGGCGGCTTGTTCGTGAAAGTGCGGCACCCTTCAAAGCGGTAACGGGGCACATGGTACGTCGTCGTTTGCAGCGCGCCCGTGTAGAACGTACTGGCGACACCATACGAACCATAGGCGCCGCCATCGATGAGCGTTTGAAGATGCATTCCGATGATTGTGCCATCCTTCTTGACGCCGGTTTTGAACTTCATCAGCACGGGATGGCGGCCGCGATGACAATAGAAAACCTCTTCGCGCGTGAGGCAAATTTTCACGGGCCGGTCAAGAAGCAACGCTGCTTTGGCGATGACGATCTCATGCTGAAAAGGATCGCTCTTGCCGCCGAAGCCGCCACCATTGGGCGTGGCGATCACTCGAATATGCGCGGGAGGCATTTCGAGAACTTTGGCGAGCGCGCGATGCAGGTAATGCGGAGTTTGCGTGCTCGACCAGATTGTCAGCTTGCCATCGGGGTCCTTGACAGCCACGGCGGCGTGCTGCTCGATTGGCAGATGCGTGTTCCCTTGGTAGAAGAAAACGTCTTCAAATACTTCGTCGGCTTCGGCGAAGCCCTGTTCCACATCTCCGAATGCGAGCGCGACGCGCTTGTGAATGTTGCCTTCTTCACCGTAGCTGTGAATGCGAGGTTCGGGATTGGCGAGAGCTTCTTCGGGGTCGCAAATTGGAGCGAGAACTTCGTATTCGACGTCAATCAGATCCAGCGCTTCGAACGCAGTCAGCTCCTCGCGCGCAATGACTGCGGCGACCGGATCGCCGACATGGCGAACATGATCGACGCAAAGAGCCTGCTCGTCCTGGCTGACGGGAAGAATTCCGTACTCGATGGGAACATCTTTGCCTGTTAGAACCAGATAGACGCCCGGATGCGATCGAGCGCGTGTGGTGCCGATTTTTCGAATGCGGGCGTGGGCGTGCGGAGAGCGCAGCAGTTTACAGTAGGCCATGCGCGGGAAGGCGATGTCGTCGGCAAAACGCGTTTGGCCAGTGACTTTCGCGCGCGCGTCGACGCGGCGCCGAGGAACGCCGATGACGCGAAGCTCGCCGTCTTTGCTCTTGCTTCGGTTCTTGGTGCTCGGAGCGGGCGATTTTTCAGAGTCAGCCATGCGTCGATGTTTTCCGTTGCTCGGCAATTTTCACAACAGCTTCTTCGACAGCTTCAAAAATCTGCAGGTAGCCCGTGCATCGGCATAAATTGCCGGAAAGAGCCTGACGAATCTGATCGCGCGTAGGAGCAGGATTTTCGTCGAGCAGCGCTTTTGCGGTTACAAGAATTGCCGGAGTGCAATAGCCGCACTGCGCAGCGCCGAGATTCGCAAACGCCTCTTGCAACGGATGGAGCGTTCCATTCGATGCGAGGCCTTCAACTGTCAGGACATTTCTGCCGTCGCACTCGAGCGCGAGAAGCAGGCAGGAAAGCACCGGTTTGTCGTCAACGAGAACCGCGCAAGCGCCACACTCGCCCAATTCACAACCATGCTTTGTGCCCGTGTGGCCCAAGTCTTCGCGAAGGACTTCCAGCAGCGTTTTGTACGGCGCGAAGGAGACTTCGACTGGTTCGGCGTTGAGGGTCAGCCGGATGTGTGCGGATTTTCGAGATTCGACTGGGACGGTGATCAAACTCTACCTCCTCAGTTCCCTGTCAACAATCTGCCGCGCTAAACAGACGCGCCACGGCCGCCGCGAAAACGACGCATCAGTTGAACCGAACATACTCAAAGTTGAGAGGCTTTTGATTAACGCCCCGCAGCGGCGGAGCAATCCAGTTCGCAAACTTACCAAGCTCAACCACGCGGCCGCTCATCAGGGATTGTACGTAGGTGCGATCGGCGTCGCTGGGCATCCACTCGGACTCATGTTTTTTCCACGCTTCTTCGGTCAACACTTCCCCATCGGGACTGATCCAGTGGCCGGCGAAGTTGCCGATGGCGCGATGAAAGCCTTTATGAGGAAGCGTCAAGCGGAACGGAATTCCGGCCTGATCGATAACGCGCTGCCAGCGGCCGAGACCAGCTTCGATTTCTTCGATGTAGTCATCGCGCAGGCGTTCGTTGAGCGCCGTGAGCGCAGCGACTTTCTTCTCGACGATTTTGCCGTTGATGACTTCAGAGACCGGGTACTCCGCATCGGTGAGTATGTGATCGTCACCGATTTTGGTTTCGCCGAAGCGCCCTTTGAGGCCGCTGGTGTAGTAGTTTGCAGCATTCGATGAAACGTCCGAACCGTACAGGTCGAGGGTGACGCTGTAGTGAAAATTGATGTACTTCTGAATCGTCTGCAGGTCAATCACGCCAAGGGCGCGCACGTCGGACGGATCTTCGACTTTGTTTTCTTTCATCACTTCGCAGGTTCGCTGAATGATGCGGCTGACGCCGCTCTCTCCGACAAACATGTGGTGCGCTTCCTCTGTGAGCATGAACCTGCACGTGCGCGCGAGAGGATCAAAACCTGATTCCGCCAGCGCGCAGAGCTGGAATTTTCCGTCGCGGTCGGTGAAAAACGTGAACATATAGAACGAAAGCCAGTCGGGCGTGGGTTCATTAAACGCGCCGAGAATGCGCGGATTGTCGGTATCTCCTGAGCGCCGTTCGAGAAGCGCTTCCGCTTCTTCGCGGCCATCGCGGCCAAAGTAGCGGTGCAACAGATAAACCATTGCCCACAGGTGGCGGCCCTCTTCGACGTTCACCTGGAAAATGTTCCGCAAGTCGTACATTGATGGGCACGAAGCGCCGAGCAAGCGTTGCTGTTCGACGGAGGCGGGTTCCGTGTCGCCCTGGGTAACGATAATGCGCCGCAAAGTGGAACGATATTCACCCGGCACATCTTGCCAGGCCGGATCGCCCTTGTGCGTTCCGAAATTCACCTGACGCTTCTCGTCGCGCGGCTGCAGAAAAATGCCCCAGCGATACTCGGGCATTTGGACGTAATCGAATTGCGCCCAACCATCGGTCTCAACGCTGATCGCGGTGCGCAAGTAGACCTTGTAGCTGTGGCTTTCATTTGGGCCCATGTCGAACCACCAGTTCAAATATGCGGGCTGCCAGTGTTCCAGCGCGCGCTGAAGAACGCGATCGCGGCCCAGATCGACATTGTTTGGAATTCTCTCGGTATAATTAATCATTGCAACCTCCCCCAGAAGCTTTTGGTTCGTCGTTCGTGCTACACACGCTCCCAATTGAATTTCACGGGCACGCCAGTTCCATAGACCTTCAAGGCTCCGTTGCTGCCGACCGCGTTTGGACGCACGAAGATCCAGTTCTGCCAAGCAGAGAGACGCCCGAATACGCGCGTCTCCATGGTTTCGGCACCTCCGAAACGGAGATTTGCTTCGAGGCCCGTCAAGGCGTCGGGCGATTGCGCGGTCCGGAGCTCGATGGCTTGGCGAATCTCATCTTCCCAGTCAAGATCGTCGAGCGCGGCTGTTACGAGTCCGCAGTCGACGGCTTCTTGTGCTGAGAGCTTTGTGCCAATGCGAGCTTTGAGTGAATCGAGTTTTGCCTGATCCCGGTAGAAGCGAGCGGCGAGGCGCGAAAGTTTGTTGGCCATCGGCAGCGACCCAAAATTCATTTCAGAAAGCGCCACTGCGCCAGTGTTCGAACTTTCTTCCGTTTCGTGCATGTAGATGCGATCGGCGGCGAGCGCCAGTTCAAACAGAGTGCCCGCGAAGCAGGACGATGGTTCCACCAACGCAAAGATCGAGCGTGAAGTTACGTCGAGGCGCGCAAGAGTGCGGCGCAGCATGCCGAGCACTTCGCGGACAAACCAGTTCGATTGGTTGCTGACGATGAATTTATCGATCGCCTGCACGGCGTCGGGATTTCCAGCGGTTTTAATAATCCAAAGACCCAACTCGAGTCCGCCGGTGCGCAACGTCAGGATGGCATCGTCCAATTCACGCGCAACCTGGAGAGGCCACCACGAGGCGCCAGCGACGAAAGCGCTCTCCAGCGTGTATTCGACGACAGATTCAGGAGCGCGCACGGTAATCGTGGCGGTGCGCGCTTCGCGGTTCAGCTGCACGTCGACAAATTCGTAGTGCAATCCGGCGTCATCGGCTGTGCGCTGTAATGGTGCTAAACTGACTCCCTTTGTGTTAGAGGGACGATCGCTCTGGCGCGCGAGTTCAGTGGCCCGCTGCTTCACGAATTCTGCAAACTGCTGCGGTTTTGCGATTTCATCCACAAGTCCCCAATCCTTGGCGCGCTGGCCGCGGACGCCATCCGGATTCGTGCAGAACATGTCCGCGCGATCACGGCGAACGTGGCGCTTGTCGGTCACGCG
This sequence comes from Candidatus Acidiferrales bacterium, assembly GCA_035264005.1. Taxonomy (GTDB): domain Bacteria; phylum Acidobacteriota; class Terriglobia; order Acidiferrales; family UBA7541; genus DAHUXN01. The sequence goes on along the minus strand of DATFQU010000283.1, from coordinate 7,906 downwards.
CGTGAGCCCTCCGGTGCCGGGCAGCACACCCAAGAGAGGAAGCTCCGGCAAGCTAACAGCGGACGAACGGTCGTCGATGAGTATGATTTCGTCGCACGCAAGCGCGAGTTCATAGCCGCCGCCGGCGGTTGTGCCATTGCAGGCAGCCAGGAACTTCAGGCCGGAATGCGCGCTGGAATCTTCGATCCCGTTTCTCGTCTCGTTGGTGAACTTACAGAAGTTCACTTTCCAGGCGTGAGACGAGAGGCCGAGCATGTAAATATTCGCGCCGGAGCAAAATACCCGATTCTTAGCGCTGGTGATGATCACGGAACGAACTTCGGGATGCTCAAACCGAATCCGCTGTAGCGCATCATGCAACTCGATGTCGACGCCGAGATCGTACGAATTGAGCTTCAGCTTATAGCCGGGGCGGATCGCGCCGTCTTCGGCGACGTCCATCGTGAGCGTGGCTACCGGCCCATCGAAAGAGAGCTTCCAATGCTTATAGCGCGACGGATCGGTTTGATAGCTCGGCGCCTCGATTGCGCCTTGAGGATGTTGGCTTGCGACGGCGTCCACGATTTCCTCCTACTCCAAATTTGCGTCCCAGGCGGCCTTCAACTTGGAAAAACTTTCGTCGACTGAACTGCCAGAGGTGTCAATGCACAAATCCGCTTGCTGATACAAAGGCTCGCGGGCATGAAGAATCTGGCGCAGGTCCTCCATCGCCTGGTCTCTTCCGGCAATGGCGCGAACATCGCCCTGGGCGATCACGCGCACCATGTGTTCTTCAGGTTTGGCTTTGATCCAGATCGTGTAACAGTTTATGGTCAGATAATCGTAAGTTTCTTTTTCGGAGACGATGCCGCCTCCGACTGAGAGAATTAACTGGGGATACAGATCCAGCACACGCTTCAAGGCGCGCTTCTCAATGCTGTGGTAACCGGATTGCCCGTAGAAAGAAAAAATCTCCGACAAGGGCATTCCCGCTTCTTTCTCGATCTCGCTGTCGAGTTCGACAAAGGACGCTTTGCTTTTCTCGCCCAAGCGCGCACCCAACGTAGATTTGCCCGCGCCCTTCAATCCAATCAGCGCAATTCGCCCGCGACGAATCTTGCTCTCGTGCCCGAGCTCCCGCATAACGCGCTGCACAAATTCTTCGCGGCGATTGGCAGGAAGACGATCGAGAAAGCGCTGGATCACTCGACCGTTTTGGTCTTCAGATTCGGACGTGAAGAGATCCGCCAGCGAGACGTTGAGCGCTGCAGTGATACGTCGCAGCAACACGACCGATACGTTACCCTCGCCAACTTCGATCTGAGCCAGATGCCGCTCCGATACATCCGCCTCGTGCGCCAGCATCTTGCGGGTCATGCCACGGCGATTGCGCAACTCGCGCACGCGCTTGCCCAGCGAAAGGAGAAAGTCACCCTCCGGGAACTGTGGCTTTTCCCCTGTGCGTATGGGTTGAACGTCGATATTGGTATGCATTCGCGCGCCCTGACATGCAGTATAGCGCATTTGGGGTAGGCGCCAAAAAACATTACTAAGAGTGTGTGGAAACAGGTGGAGTTAGTCTAGATATGAGCTGCACTATTATGCAGCAGCCGATGGACTGCGGACGTCCCATCTAACAATAGAGGGCTTGCGGAAAGAATGGCGGGGACGACGGGGCTCGAACCCGCGACCTCTGCCGTGACAGGGCAGCGTTCTAGCCGGCTGAACTACGTCCCCGCAAGCCATGCGGAACACAGAAACGGCACTGAACAATGGTGGGCGATGAGCGATTTGAACGCTCGACCTTCCCGGTGTAAGCGGGATGCTCTAACCTCTGAGCTAACCGCCCGACCTATGTTATCGAAAGCTTTGCTGAGGGTCAACGAGTCTCTGGCATCAGAGTCGGCGTGATTTATTCCGCTCAACTTGACGTTCAGGTACCCGCCAAGTACACTCGATATCGAAGCCAAAACATATGCTACTCTCGCGCGATTTCGTCGGATACATGTCGAAGGAAGTAGTCAAACGACTCGTCGACCGAGAGATGATTGAGGTCAAATCGGTTGATCATCTGTCTGAGCGAGTGCGGCAGACCATGGTGGAAGAACTGACCGTCGAGGACCGCCTGAATGAAGAAGTGCGCGATATTCTGGCCCAACACAACGATGAAATGCGAAAAGTTGGAGCTTCTTACCAGGAAATGTACAAGAAAGTGAAGGGCGAACTCGCGCGCCAGAGGAAGTTGATTCTGCGCTGATGCGACTGACCCGCGAAAAAACGGTACGTCTTTCCCACCGAATCATTGAGCTTCTTGTTTCCGTTGAAGACGTAGACTTCGTTGAAGACCGCGACACCATCCGGCAAGAGATCGTCAGCATCCTGCAGGAACTGTTGAAGCAAGAGGAGCAGGTGGACGCTGAAGCTCGCGCCAAAATCTCTTCGCAGAAAAAGGAAATCCTCGAGGCAAGCGAAGAATGGGACATCCTCTATCGCCGCTATTACACTGAGGCGCTCAAGCGCATGGGCGTCGCAGATCTGGCAGAACCTCGAAGGTAAAATCCCTTTCAAAAAAAGAACCTCCGCCGGGCCCAACGGCCAAGCGGAGGCTTGTGTTGATTCAAAGCGGCGTTACGCACCTAGCATGCGTAGCGACGAAATGCCAATCCAACTCCGAGCAGGCCAGTCCCGAGCAGAAGAAGAGTAGAGGGCTCAGGAGTAGGACTCGTCGCAGAGTTGATGTGCATGTCGGTGCTGTCGGCCGCACCGTTACTTGTCATGAAGTGGATCGTTGACTGTCCCGACCCCATGGTGCCACCCAAGGCAGCTTCGACGTTAGAGGACGCCGTGGTCCAGGTGACGTTGAAGGTTAATGTTTCGTCGCCGCCGAAGCTGCTTTCGCTCGTGGCAGAGATCGTTCCGGTAATGGAATCTCCATCAGTATCGCTGATGGTTATCGAACCCATTCCCGTGCTGTTTGTCGTGAACGTGGTCGTAAACGCTTCGGTACCGTCGAAACTGCTCTGCATCCCGATACCTGACGTGGTGAATCCGAGGCCACCCGTGCCGGAAACCGTGCCTGTGCACAGGTTTGTCGCCGGAGCTCCGCATGCAAAATCAATAGAGCCGGCGTGCGCCTGCGGAACAAATACAGCAAGCATAAACAGGCAGGCGGTTGCAAGACCTGCCTTAGCGATCGCTTTTACCATTATTGTTCTTCTCCTAGCGACTTTTCCGCGAGGGCTGCGCCTCGGAAATAACCCGCTCGTACTAGACCCAAGCAACCTCGTCGCCAAATCAAAGATTGAGTTCCTGGTTTTTTGTCCGGCTAAGTCTCGGCTTACGAATGACTAATGGGCGAGCAGAACCTGTAGCCTAGGCTCGGGGTATGACGGTACGCTGAGCTCGGTAAAAACAGCAATAGAGTACGCAGAATTGCGTGTACAGTATTGTTATTACAGGGTTTATGGATGACATGTGTAGGAAAGAGCCATCCGAGCTTTCAAAAAAAGTGGATTCGCTAGAAAAGTCCCCTGGAGAAAACGAGAAAAAGAGGAGACTTGCAGGCCAAGAACGAAGCGGCCCATCTCGAGCCGTTCTCTTGAGTTAATGAATTCGCAATGAGCTAATTCGGCCGGCGTTTCAGGACCGGCGCGTTGTCGTCGCCGCTAGTCGTTTGCCCCTGCTGCTGTTGCGCTTGCTTCTGCTGCTCCGCCTTCGTTTTCAGCGTAGGCTTGCCGCCATCGCGGGCTTCCTGGATTTTCTCGCCCGATTCCCACCGCAGCAGCCGCTGCTTCACCGTGTCGAATTCTGAAGTGCTCTCGATGTATTCAGGTCGGGCCGGGAGAATCGTCGAAATCTCCTTTTGTGCCGAAATAATTCGATCAGGAGTGGGCGGGTGCGTGTCGAAAATCTTGGGAATTGTTCCCGGTTGCTTCTTTTCTTCCGCTTCGACCTTCTCAAAGGCCATTACGAAGGCATTCGGGTCATATCCCGCCTTGTACATGTACTGAATCCCGAGATAATCGGCCTCGCGTTCGGCGTCTCGGCTAAATTTCAAGTAGGTCATCGGTATCGCAAAATTCAGCCCTTCGTAAATGCCATAGCCGGCCATCGTGCCGGGCAAGGTCATGATCAGCGGAATCGACGCAATCTGCATGATGTTCGCTTTTGTGGCATTCCGGGTTTGGTGCCGCGCGCAGACGTGCGCAATCTCATGCGCCATCACGCCGGCCAGCTCGGCCTCGGTGTCAGAATGCAAAATCACCCCCGTGTTGACATAGAAGAACCCGCCTGGGAGTGCGAAGGCGTTAAAGTGCTCGTCGTCGATGACCTTGATTGTGAATGGAACTTCGGCATCCGAGTTCCGCACAATGTTCTGCCCCACTTTGTTCACATAGCCGACGACAACGGGGTCCTGTATGAGTTTTGAGACCTTCTCAACTTCCTCGGAGAGTTGTTTCCCAAGCGCGATTTCCCGCTCTACAGAATACATATCCGGGCCGTGGCCAACTTTTCGATTGCCAATGGCGCTGACGTCGGATTCCGTGCCCGGTTTTACCGTATCCGATTGCTGCGCCAACGCTACCGGCGCGCACATAGCAATTGCCAAAAAGAAAGCTGCGAGATTTGTGGAGGTCTTTCTCATTGGGTTCCGCCTCCTCGCCGTTACAGAGATTATACACCCGTCGGCTTGAATGCTTAAGCAATTCGATGCAAGCCCTTGAAAAAGAGTTTCTTTGGCTTCAAGTGGGACGCAAAAGGCAGGAACGGATGGCGTATTGTCTATGAAAACCCATAATCTCAGTTCTATTGACGCTGTTTGCTGTTCTATCTACAGTGGTTCTTAGTCCCATGGCACTTAAAAGAATACAGATCGGCCAAGTCTGGAAGAAAGACGACACCGGCGATTCGTACTTGGTCACTAAGGTCTATAACGAGGCGCTGGCCACCTTTGCCGTACTCCGCAAAGCCGGCTCCGAAACAGAAGCGCCCCTGCGCGTTCGCGTCACCAATGCAGGAGCATCGCCTACCTTACCGGGCTTCCGCTTCGCCCAGGAATCGGAAGAATTCTAGACTCTAGGCCCTTGCCGCACCATCTATTTAGTCCTTTGGCTTGAACGTCCCGGGACTTAGATGTGGATGCCGCTATTTCAACGAATACGCCGGCTGCAAGGATCAGACGGATCTTTTGTCGCATATCTCGCTATCCAGTCGAAATTTTTCATTGACGATGCCAGGTCATTTCGACGCGCACAGGAATATCGTTTTTCACGGGCATGGCCAAAAGTGATGGGGGCTGTATCTTGAAGTCGGTCAGTGTGGCCGGAATCATTCCACTCAACTTCAGATCGCTACCCTGCATCACGAGTTGAAAAGCAATTTGCTTGTAATGGGCGGTCTGGCCCGCGAACTGCACTTCCAAATCGACGTGGACTGTTCCCGGCGCGATCTGACTCTCAGGGAACTGCGTCCGCACAACGATCATAGGAAAATCCGCGCCGCGCACCACTTGAAGCATGTGAAGATCACGATTGCTATCACCTGAATCGAACGATTTGACCGGGGCCGCAATCAAAAAATCGCATTGGCCGCTCTGGCAGACTCCTTTGCCCTTCGCTGCGTGACTCACGCCGTCAACTTGATGGAGCGGATGCGAGACATGATACGTAAGCGTGGAACTTTGCAGTGCCCATTGCGTGTCTGCCCAAATGAGTCGAGGCACCGTGATCAACAAGAGCGAAAGCAGCAGGTAGCGAATCGCCGGTGAGTTCGAAGTTTTCAAGGCTTGCGCTCCCCGTTTTGCCCACTCTCCGGACTCGGGCCTTCCAACTCTTCGCGCGCCCGAGAATCCGTCAGCGTGTCAGTTTCAGGGGAATGATGACGGCCGAGAATAGCCAGCGCGTGTTGCACCGGACGCGAAGCGGGTCCCGATCGAAGCGACACCGACAAAATGGCGAGGCCGTACGCTCCGGCCGTTACGATGGCCACCTGCCCGTGGTAGTGCGCGATTCCATGAACTCTTTCCCCTTGGCTGCGCTGATGAAACGCCATTTCGCCGAGAATCGGCGTCAATATCATTCCAGGCCCGTGAATTAGCGCCAGCGCTTTGTGCAATTTAATATTTCCTTCGACTTTCGTTCCTTTGATCTTCGGTGCGAAGATCGCGTAATAAGCGCTCGCGAAATACAAACCCGCAGTGGCGGAGCCCAAGGCGGCATGCAAATCGCGGTCAGTTGAACTGGTGACCGTCGGCTTTCCACCCGCAAAGAAACCCGTAAAAACAGTAGCGACCAGCGGGGCGACCGTTATAAGCCCCAGAGTTTGATGAACCTTCAGCATGTGCGACCGCTTGTCGAGCCGAGCCTGCTCCTTGGGATTTCCCTGTACCTGAGACTGAGAGATGCCCAAGTCCTGCAGCGAAAGCCCGGCACTCAGCGTGATATTCATCGTTTGCGAACTTCCCGCTGTGAGGGTCACTTTGGACTCTTGCGTGTTGAATCCATCGGCGGACACGGAAATCTCGTAATCGCCCGCCGCAAGATTCGGCACGCTGTATGAGCCTGTTGCGTCAGTTTGCGTTTCGATCGTTTGGCCCGTGGCCACACTCTTAACTGATACTTTGGCGCTCGGAATGGCTGCTCCGCCAGAGTCGGAGATCTTTCCGGATAGAGTCGCTGTGGTCGTTTGCGCTGACAGGCCAGCGGACAGAATTGCGAAAACTGCGAGGATCCCGACAACAGACAGACACCTGAGGTTTTGTCGATTCACCTGAACTTCGCCTTCCAGACAGCGCCAGCGTAGCAACTCGGCACGACGATAAACAACCATTTTCTAATTTGATCTAATAATTTTAGTTTCCGGGGTGGTATGTCCGTTCGCTATGTCCCTGGAGTTGGGAGCGATAGAAATAGACTTCTCGCAAGTTTCCTGTGGCATATCTCTCCGCTTCGTCGTCGAAATGCGGGGAGGCTGGATTACCGCTCTCGCCGCCGGCGGTCACAGCCCGGGCATGAATTGTCTCGCCGAAGTCGATTGCGGCGACAAAACTGTTTCCGCTCGTGCCGTACCATTTCTTTGTATTCGGATAGGGACGCGCTCCAAAAGAAGCCAGCGATCCCCACAGCGATGATGTGAATTCGACGGGAATGCTTGGCTTCGAGTCGTCGAAGTGCGATTCGATGTCGTCATCGAGCCGCTGGAAGCGATTGATATTCCCCCAAGGCGTCTTCCACGTTCCGAAGTCGGAAGTGAGCCTATCCGATGCTGCTGCCAGCGATTGAAGCAACTGTTGGGCAGAGACGCTGGTAGCAACGTAGTCGTACACCGGTACGTCCGCATTTCTCGCTTCGCGCGCAGCGTGGCGCATCAAATCCGTGCCCCAGAATACGGCGAGCGATGTAGGAATCGAATCCACGCCCCAGCGATAGTTCCAACCGCGCAGAGCGTCGATCTGATCTTTCAATTTTGTTTTCAGTGGATCGGAATCCGGATCGTCGTCCCACGCTTTCATCAAGGCGGGAATGGTCTTTTCAAACCAAGGCAAATAGCTGTCGAAGGCTACTGAAGAGAGCAGCGTATCGACGGTCAAATCCTTGGCGCTTGAAAGGACTCTCACTGCATGCAGGCCGCGCGCGGACTCTCCGCCCGTCTCAACGTAGATGGGGTAATCTGCCTTCGTCAGGCTGCCAAGACCGGCAGCGTTCCACGGTGCGTCGTTCGAATTGTAGATCCAGCCGCTTTTGGGATTGAGCAGATGAGGCGTCTGGTCGACGGTAAGCAGCGGACCCCAATCGGTTGCTGGATTGCTGCCGTCTACAGGCTTCGTCCAATCGAACTGCGTATCTCGTTTGGGAATAAAATTTCCGTGGAAATACGCGATGTCTCCGTCGGTGTCGGCGAAGATCGTGTTGTTCGAGGAGTTCGTATG
>DATFQU010000282.1:0-2071 GCA_035264005.1 Candidatus Acidiferrales bacterium | reverse complement strand
CCCTTTCGCCGGTCGCAGCCAACCGCAGAAGATGAATCATTCGCCGACTTCGTGCGCAGAAGGTTTGGCACGGAAATCCTCGAGCACCTGGCCGGTCCGTTCGTCTCCGGCGTTTTCGCCGGCGATCCGGAAAAGCTCAGCGTGCGCAGCGCTTTTCCGTCGCTGGCCCTGTGGGAAGCCGAGTACGGCAGCGTGATCCGCGGCGCGTTCAAATCGCATAGACGCGGCGAGCATGTGCGGCCAATCTCTGCCTCATTTCGTGGCGGCATAGACACGCTTTTGAATTCCGCAGCCCAGAAACTCGGAGAGTCGCTCGTTACGAGTGCGAACGTCGATTCCGTCCGCCCGGTAACTGCCTGCAGCTGGACACTTCACTACTCCGCAAACACAGAGCAGGAAATGCTGCCCGCTGACGCCGTCATTGTCGCGACTCCGGCTTACGTTGCCGCCAAGCTTCTCACCCCGGTCGCCGAGCCTCTCGCTTCAACCCTCGCCGGAATCCCCTATGCTCCAATTGCCGTAGTCAACCAGGGCTATCGTCGCGAGCATGTAGGCCACGCGCTCAATGGCTTCGGTTTTCTCGTACCGCGAACGGAAAAACTTCGGACACTCGGCGTCATCTGGAACTCTTCGCTTTTCCCCGGACGCTGCCCTGAAGGCACCGTCGAGATGACTAGTTTCTTAGGCGGAGCCACCGACCCGCACATTCTGGACATGGACGATGTACAAATCGGAAATCACGTGCACAAGGAAATCGCAGGAGTCTTGCAAATAAAAGCTCCGCCGATCGTGCAGCACGTTTGGCGGCATCAGCATGCGCTGCCGCAGTACAACCTCGGTCACATGCAGAAAGTCGCGGCAATTCGCGACGAACTCCGCAACCTCTCCGGACTTTTCATCGCCGGCAATTATCTGGACGGGCCTTCGATCGGGACATGCGTTTCGGAGGGATTTCGGACGGCTCAAACCGTGCGCGAGTATTTGTCGCGCTAGTGAACGAGCGCGAGCCCATTTCAGACTCTCACTCGGAAGCCGACTTCTTATACCGCTGCGCGAGCCTGATCTTTCTCCGTTCGCCCGCATCCTCCCAGCGCTGGCGATCTTCTTCGGTCTCCAAAATCAGCGGCGGAATCGAATGCCGCTGCATATTCCCGTCGACAGCAACGTACGTCAGGTACGCGCTCGAGGTATGCAAGCGTTCGCGCGTCAGTATGTTTTCTGAAAATACCTTCACTCCCACTTCCATCGAGGTATCGAATACGCGGTTGACGCTCGACTTCAGCACAATCAGCTCGCCGATCTTGATCGGATTGCGAAAGTCCAAATAGTCCACCGACGCCGTGACGAGGTAGCTTCCCGCATGCCGGTGTCCCGCGATGGCTCCGGCAATATCGATCAAGTGCATCACGCGCCCGCCGAGCATGTACCCAAGGGGGTTCGCGTCATTCGGTAATACGACCTCCACCATTTGCGACCGCGAGCCGCTGACCGGCTTTCCGCCCGCCACCGCTTCTTCGCTTTCCGCGGCTCCCGGGCCTGCCTTGGGATGCGTTATGACCTTCACATTAGGCTTATTTTTCAACATCGCCTCTCATCGGAATTGGCGCTCACAACTTAGGCCGCTATAATACGCTAGACATGACCGCGTCCCAAGCAGGTGCGAACCGCAGGCAAATGCTCGAGAAATTCGTTGAGAAGAATCCGCTCGACGCTTTCGCACGGTATGGCCTGGCGATGGAGTGCGCGAAAGAAGGGGACGCAGCCTCCGCGGAAACTCATTTCAAGCAATTGCTTGGAGATCACGCCGAGTATGTGGCCGCCTACTATCAGTTTGGACGCCTGCTAGCCCTGTCAAATCGAATCGCGGAAGCGCGCGAGATTTTTTCGGCGGGCATCGCCCGTGCCGCCCAGGCCGGCGACGAGCACGCCCGTCAGGAACTACAAGCAGCTCTCGACGAACTATCCTGAGCCTTCTCCTAGCGCTGGATTCGTTTTTGCTCTGCGCCTTCTCCGTCGTTCGTCACGGCCGCTTGTTAGATTCTGTTATGCTTTCTGCGATGATTCCCAAACG
>DATFQU010000281.1:0-2726 GCA_035264005.1 Candidatus Acidiferrales bacterium | reverse complement strand
CGTTCCTCTCACGGAGTCAAAGTTGAAGTTCTTCCCGCCGATCTCGCAAATCCGTCCGCCCCCGCCCAGATCCGCTCTTTCACCGACGCCAAATCCCTCGCAATCGAACTTCTCATCAACAACGCCGGCTTCGGCTCCTACGGCCGCTTCCACGAAGCCGACCTCGCCCGTCAGGTCGAAATGATCCAGGTCAACTGCGCCGCAGTAGTGCATCTCACGCATCTATATCTAGGGGAGATGGTTGCGCGTCGCCATGGCGACATCCTTATCGTCGCCTCCGTCGCCGGATTCCAGGCCGTGCCTTACGTTTCGACTTACGCCGCCACAAAAGCCTTCGACCTGCGCTTCGCAGAAGGCCTCGCCGAAGAAGTCCGCCGCTACGGCGTCCACGTTTGCGCCCTTTGTCCGGGCTCGACTACCACGGAGTTTCGTGAAGTCGCCGGCCAGCCGGTACGTACTTTTCGCGGCGCCGAAACCGCCGAGAAAGTCGCTCGCGTCGGCCTGCGGGCGCTTGCAGCAGGGAAGAGCAGCATAATTTCAGGTCTCAAGAACACATTGAGCGTCGAAGGCCAGCGCCTCGCGCCCCGCAGCTTGGTCAGCCGCGTCGCCGCCAGCATGTTCGACCCGGGAAAATAAGCGAACGCTTTGCAATTGGGAGGCTTGTGCAAATGGCCGTTCGGGTGACAAAAGAGCAAACCCTCCGGACCATGCGTGTCATATGGTTTGCGTTTATCATGTCGGTGGTTCTTTACATCTATGTGTGCAAGATGATTCGACCTAGCTCTCCCTCGGGTGCCGAGACGACGCTTTTTGTCGTACCTGCTGTTCTCGACCTCCTTTCGTTTTTGTGGATTCGATTCAAGCGATACGCTCCCGCACTGCAAAGCCTGCAAAGTCAGCCAGAGGACGTGCGTGCTGTCGCGAAGTGGAGAGTTTTTTTGGTGGCACTTCTGGCTATGGCTGAAGCCGAAATACTCTTCGGTGTGGTGTCTTGGATGCTAAACGGAATATTTAGGCAGAGCCTGCCATTCTTCGTTCTCGGCTCTCTTTTGCTTTTGTCGCTCTGGCCCCGTCAGTTTTGGTCCTCATCGCCGATCGCAGATGACCGACCGCTTGGCTGATATCCTGCCAGCCTGTAACCGTCTGCCTCGTGGTAGCATTATTCCTTGTAAGGCTGACACCCTCCGCAGCCAGCTGGGCTAGGATCTCTCGCGAATGTCGACAGATTCGGACGCGCCGAAGTCGAAAAATAGTCGCATCACTCGCCGCAAGTTCCTCTCCGCCTCGGCGGGTTCAGCCATCTCCTTGGCGGCTCTCGGTAGCAACGCTGCCGGTCAAGCGCAATCCCAACAACAGCAGCAGCAAACTCAGCCGCCCCAGCAACCGTCGCAACAGCAGCACCCCGCTCCCGCGGCGCCCAAATCTCCTTTCCCTGCGGACTTCCTCTGGGGCGCATCCACCTCCGCCTACCAGATCGAAGGCGCACCCCGCGACGACGGCAAAGATCTCTCCGTCTGGGACGAATTCTCCCGCCAGCCCGGCGCCATTCGCGACGGCCAGACCGGCGACGTCGCCTGCGATTTCTACCACCGCTACGCCGAAGACATCGCCCGCATGCAATCCGTGGGCATCCAGGCTTTTCGCTTCAGCATTTCTTGGCCGCGCATCATTCCCGAAGGCACTGGTGACACCAACCAAAAAGGCCTCGATTTCTACAGCCATCTCGTCGACGCGCTTCTCGCCGCGAAAATCATTCCTGTTGTCACGCTCTTCCACTGGGACACGCCTCTCGCCCTCATGCAGCGCGGCTCATGGGAAGCCCGTGACATGGCCAGTTGGTTCTCCGATTACGCCGCGCTTGTCACGCGCACTCTCTCCGACCGCGTCAAATACTGGCTCACGATTAACGAGCCGCGCTCCTTCATCGGAGGTGGCTACGTCACCGGTGTCCAAGCCCCGGGCGAACGCCTTCCGCGCAATGAATACATGCGCGCCGCGCACATCACTCTGCTCGCGCACGGCCGCGCGGTCCAAGCCATTCGCGCTAACGCAAAAACTCCGCCACAAGTCGGCTATCCCTGTGATTTTTCTCCCTGCCTGCCTGAAACTCCGTCCGCCGCCGACGCTGCCGCCGCACAGGCCGCATCCTTCGAGAGTCCCGTCGATCATTTTTCAGGACAGTTCTGGTGGCGCGAAAACGCCTGGTGGCTCGATCCCGTTTACACCGGACAGTATCCCGCCGACGCGCTCAGTGCGCTCGGCGACGACGCCCCCGAAATCCGCCCCGGCGATATGGAAATCATTCATCAGCCGCTCGATTTCATTGGCACCAACATCTATGGCGGTCGCCTCGTCCGCGCCACGCCCGATGGCCAAGGCCAGACAGGCAATCAGATAAAAGGCCAGCTCGTTGCATTTCCCGCGGGCTACCCGCTCACCGCTATGGGATGGGAAGTCACTCCCGACGCCCTGTACTGGGGGCCGAAGTGGCTCCGCGAACGCTACAAGCTCCCCATTTTCATCACCGAGAACGGCTGTTCTTGCCGCGACTGGGCATCTCTCGACGGTCAGGTCCACGATTCGAATCGCATTGATTTCACCACGCGCTATTTGCAGGCGCTCGCCCGCGCATCAAGCGAAGGCATCCCGATTCAGGGTTATTTGCACTGGTCTTTACTCGACAATTTCGAATGGCAGGAAGGTTACACGCAGCGCTTCGGCATGAT
>DATFQU010000280.1:0-2117 GCA_035264005.1 Candidatus Acidiferrales bacterium | reverse complement strand
ACGAGAGAGGTGATGCGGGAGGCGCACTGATCGAGAAACTGGACGTCGGCGTCGGAGAAAGAGTTAACTTTGTCGGCGTCGGCCTCAATTGTGCCAACGACGCTGCCCATGGCGTCGACAATGGGCGAGACGATTTCGGCACGCGTGTTTGAAAACGCGACGAGATAGCGCGAGTCTTTGAGAACGTCATTGACGAGCGCCGATTTGCGCGTTCGGACCACGTCGCGCGTGATGCCGCGCGTCAGCGGGAAATGCAGAAATGCGGGCGCTTCGGTTCCGGTCCATGCGACGGCGTGAGCTTCGTCATTGGCGATTTCAAAAATGCCGACCCAGAAGCAGTTGCACGCCTGGCGAATCATTTCGGCGACGCGCTTGCCGCGAGTCGCGGCGTCTCCGGTTGCCGATGCGGCAGCGGCGATATCGTTGAGCAATCGGGCGTCATAGCTTGCTGGACTCATTGGAACCTCCCAAGTTGACGGGCAGGGTTACCGTTTTCTCGAAAGCACGAAGCTGAAAGATACAGTTCCGCGTTGAAAAAGCAAAGCGGCATCGAGTCAGCGAAGTCCAAAGAGGCAAGACGCGACCCAAACAGCAGATCCCTCACACCATCCGCACAAAGCGCGGAAGGGTTCGGAATGACATGAAGAAGGCGGAGCGATCGGTGAGAAGCTATTTTGCGCGGTCGCCGATGGCGACGAACCTTCCCTTCCCTCGCGCCAAAACTTTTCCAGCTGCGTTGCGAATTTCGCCGCGGTGCATCAGATTGCGGCCTTCGCGCGAGACTTCCTGCGCTTCGACGATGATGTCTTCGCCGACGGGCACAGGGCGCAGATATTCCACGGAAAGTTCGGCGGTAACAGCACGAACATCGTGAAAACGGTTGAGCTTGCCCATGGCTTCATCGAGAAGGACGGCGATGATGCCGCCGTGAAGGAACTGATTGCTACCTTGATATTCAGGGCCGAAACGGAAATGGCCAATGATTTTGCGCGCGTCGTGGTCCTGTTCGAAGGTGAGTTTCATGCCGCGCGGATTGTCAGCGCCACAGCCGAAGCAGGGATTGCCGGGCTTGGGTTCGAGCTTTTCGATGGGCATGAAAGCCTATAGTTGATAGTTGAGCGTCGAAAGTAAAGGCAAAAAACAATGATAGGAGGAGTGGAAGGAAACCCGACGCTCACAAAGCAAGCACGGGAACCGACAAGCAAAAGCTAAGAGAACCACACAGACTGCGATCTGCGTCTAAACGTGCGGCGCGATGCGCTAGGGTTATCACAGAGGCGAAATGTGACCGTCATTTCGCTGGAACCAGAGGAAGATTTTAGCCGTGCCGAACTGATGGTTGCGAATATGCACGCGCGATTGGTCACAGACGGTGCCGCAGCTGATTCGCAGAAAGAGGGCCTGGTTCAGATCGTCTTTGGAAATCGTGAAAATGGGAGGGGGAATCGCCTTAACAATCGGTGTCATCTCCCGCATACTCGATTCCTCGATCTCTACTATGGTCCAGTTGTCGAGCTGGCGAGGATCCTTAGCGTCGATATGAACTTCGGTTGGCAAGTAAACTATATCCAGCGCTCTCCTCTGGCTGTTCCATGGCGGTCCACTGCGACGCCAGACAAGAAACGCGGCGCCGCTTACGTTTCCGAGTTTATCGTGGGTGTAAGCAAGGCCAAGCCCACCGTCTTCGCGTGTTAGATTCACGCCATTTCCCGGCCCGTATCGGCGTTGTTTAGCGGACCTTCGACTTGGTCGAGGGAAGAACACCCGGTCATTTGAAGAATCAGCACGAGAAGAACGAGCCCGTTCAAAAACCCGCGACGGAATATATGCTGGTTGTTACACAAGAAGCTCATTCGTAGCGAAGGGCCACGATGGGCTCGACGCGCATGGCGCGCCGAGCCGGTATGTAGCACGCGGCGAGGGCGACAACGGCCAGCACAACGGCGACGGCGATGAAGGTTGCAGGATCCGTAGGTTTGATTTCGAAAAGCAGACTCCGCAGCACGCGGTTCAGGGCGAGCGCGCCGCCGATTCCCACGAGGATTCCCGCGCCGACGAGCCACATGCCTTCGCGAATTAGCATGCGCAAAACGTTGCCGGGCTGCGCGCCGAGCGCC
>DATFQU010000279.1:0-12502 GCA_035264005.1 Candidatus Acidiferrales bacterium | reverse complement strand
AGAATGACTTGCTCCATCACGTTCCGCATCGTCGCAGCCGTACTCTCATCGATCACGCGCCGAGGATCCGGTTCGCCTTGCATTACCAACTGCCCGCCGCGCATGACTTGCCGGATGATCTGCGGCTTGCGCAGCGTCCCTCCGTTCGCAATCGCCGACTCGGCTGAAATCATCTGCACCGGCGTGACGCTCACTTCCTGCCCGATCGCGATGTAACCGATCGACGTGGCCGTCCATTCATCGAGCGGGCGCACCAACCCGCGGTTCTCGCCGGGCAGCTGGATTCCCGTCAACTGGCCAAAGCCGAAGCTGCGAATGTACCGGTAGTACTTTTCCTCCCCCAGACGCATCGCTACTTTGATTGAACCCACATCGCTCGAGTGCTCCAGAATCTGCGCGACGGATATCACCCCGAAGCGCGCATGGTCGTGAATCACACGCCCCGCGACCTTGATTGAGCCCATCTGGCAATCAATCATCTGGTCCGGTTCGGCCACGCCCTCCTGAAACGCAGCCGAAAGCAGAATCGTTTTGAAAATCGAACCCGGCTCGTACGCGGACGAAACAGCGCGGTCGACGAAATCATCCATCGGGTAATCGTGCGCGCTATTCGGGTCGAACGTCGGGTAGTTCGCCACCGCCAGCAGTTGGCCAGTATTGGGATCCTGCACCACGACCGACCCGCCCTTCGCTTGCGTGCGCGCGATGCCATCCGCGAGAGCTTTTTCCGCGATGTATTGAATCGTCTGATCGATGGTCAGGACAACTGTGTCGCCGCTATCGGAAGGCGTTTCGCTGCGGTCGAGCCACTGTCGGCGTGCGTCCGCGGTCACCATCAGCCGTCCGGGACGGCCGCGGATTTCCTTGTCGAGCGAATATTCCACGCCGCCCAGCCCGTGCTCATCCACATCCACATAACCGAGTACATTCGCAGCGAGTGAATGCTCGGGGTAGAAACGCTTGTTTTCTTGCTGGAAATAAATTCCGCGCAGATTGAGGTCCTGAATCCGCTTCGCCTGTTCCGGAGGAATTTTCCGTGCAATCCAAACGAAAGACCGCGATTCGGCCAGCTTCTGCTCAATTTCATCCGCGGACATTCCCAGGATGTGCGAGAGCAGATGCGCAACCATGTCTGGGTCGGTGATTTCCTGCGGATCTGCGAAGCAGGAGTCCACCGGAATGCTCATCGCCAATTCGCGGCCGTTACGGTCGTAAATCGGCCCGCGCTTCGGGCTGATTTCGATGATTCTGTCCTGCTGCCGATGCGCGCGTTCGAGGTACTCGCGATATTGGAATAACTGCAGGTAACTCAGGCGGGCGACAACTGCCAACATCCAAACCAATGCGAGGCCAAAAACAACCAACAAACGGAGACGGGAACTGCTTCGCGCCATGGACTCCGGCCCAAATCGAAAATTCTTTTCATTCCGCAATGCGGCGATCCGCTGCATAACGCCGCCACCGGGCGGTTCGCCCCAAGCCTATGCCCAAAGTCACAGTCATTCCCACGTTCACGGTTGCGCGGATTGCGCGGCGGACTGTGTCGGCACGCGCTGCGCTAAATAAGCATCGCGAGGAACATCCGTCGTCGGAAGGTACTGCGCCGGCACGGACACGGTCATTCCCAATTTCTGCCGCGCAATCGCATCGATACGCATCGGCGAAGTCAGCGTGGCCGTTTCCAGATGTAGCCGTTGGTTCAGCTCGATCGCTTGCGTCTGCCGCGCCTGCAAGTTTTCGAGCTGGTATCTCAATTGGATGTCCTGAAAATGCTGCCACGTATAGAGCAGCCCGCAGGCCGCGAACGCCGCCGCCCAAGCCATGCGCTTCGCATATTCGCGCCACCGCGAGGCCGCCGGCCTCGAGAGTCGCGAATTATCAATGCGCTTGGAAGTGTAAAATTCCGTCATGACGCTTTCCTTTCCCCGTTGTCTTCCTCGACGTTCGAGTCGCGCTTTTCGATCACGCGCAACTTCGCGCTTCGCGCACGGGGGTTGCTGCGTACTTCGTCTTCGCTTGGCTGAACGACTTTCTTGGTGAGAATCGTAAACTCGCCGGTTCGCGCGAGCTCCTGAAAGCCGCGTTTGACCATGCGATCTTCGAGCGAGTGGTAGCTCAAAATCGCCCACCGCGCTCCTGAAGATAAAGTGGCAGGGGTCCTAGAAAGAAACTGCCCGAGTTCCTCCAACTCTCGATTCACCGCTATCCGCAGCGCCAGAAACGTTTTTGTCGCGGGATGCAGTCTCTGCCTTCCCCTTGCTTTTTGGGCCCCTGCCACAACCGTTGCCAGGTGCTCGGTGTCGCGGATTGGCCGCGCCCGCACTATTGCCCTGGCGATTCTGCGTGAATCGTGCTCTTCCCCGAATTGATAGAGCGTGTCGGCCAGCTTTCGCTCCGGCCAGTGATTCACAATCTCTTCCGCCACAAACGGATAATCCGGATTCATGCGCATATCCAAGGGTCCGCCCCAGCGGAATGAAAACCCGCGCTCCGGAGTGTCCAGTTCCAGCGACGAAACTCCCAGATCGGCCACGACGCCATCGACTTTCGGCAGCTTCAACTCGTCCGCCACTTCACCGATCTTCGAAAAATCCGTCTGCACCAGCGTCACCTGCCCTTCAAACTCTTTCAACCGCTCCCGCGCGATGGCCAGCGCCTGCGGGTCCCGATCCAGCCCTACCAGTCGCCCGCCCTTCAGCCGCTGCAGGATCCCCAGAGCGTGCCCACCGGTGCCAACCGTCGCATCGATGTACGTTCCCTCCGGCTTGATCCTCAGCCATTCCATGATGGCTTCAGCCAAGACCGGCGTGTGCAGCACGCTCAAACTTTAAATGCCTAAGTTATCCAGGACCTTCTCGTCTTCCCCGGTGATCGGGTTGTTCTTCAAGTTCTCCAGGAATCGCGCATGGTTCCATACTTCCAGGTAAGTCAACTGCGCGCTTACCGTGACCTCACCCTTCATTTGCGCTGCATCCCGGAGTACCGGCGGGATCAAAATGCGTCCCTGCCCGTCAAGCTCCACGACTTGACCGAAGTAATTCGTGCGAGCCAGAAATTTCTGTTTGGCCTGATTGTGAGAGGAAAGCTTGGCCAGCTTCCGTTCGATCTCTTCCCACGCTTTCATGGGATAGATGCGTGCGCGGTCGCCGTTCTCGCTCGTGACGTAAAACTTGTTGCCCGAACGGCGCAACTCGGCGAGAAAATCCGCGGGCACCTTCATGCGCCCCTTCTCGTCCACAGTTGCTAGATGGCTTCCCCTCAGCATTCCGAACCCTGCACAATCCGCCGCTCAGCGACTTCTGACTCATTCCACCCCAAAACGCTTCTTACCCACTGTCTACCACTTTTTCCCACTTGGCGCACGATTCTATGCGGACTTCTTTTCTTGTCAAGAGGAATCGCGCGTAAAAGTAAATTATTTTTCGAAGCCGCGGACTTTTCGTCGGTGTGGCGCTCGAACCGAAAGCGCTATAGGTAGTGTAGGCGCGAAACTGAGTACTCTACTCGTAGGCTCACGCTTCCGTGGAGAAAAAGTTTTGTGCCGTATTCGTTACGAATGGCGCACACGAATCGCTGAGCGTGTGTCGCTCTGGAACGCTTATTGCGCGGACCCAACCGCATTAATCAGTCGTCGGGGAGCATCAATTACCGGCGGTTTCTAGCCAGGAAATTTTGTCGAAATCGGTAATTGCGACAAGGCTCGTCCCGTCGCAGCCAAGGAGTTCGCCCCATTTCTCTTGCTTTGGCGCAAAGGTCCAATCCCCCTGCTCGCGGTTTAGAGAAAAAATGCCCCAGTCTGTCCCTTTGTTTGAGGCAACGAAGACATTCCCGTTGGTGCACGCGGCCAGCGTAGTGACTCCGTGGTGATCTTGTGGACCTTCAAACCGATGCATGACCGAACCGCTCAGGGAGAATTCAACGTACGCCTGCTCTCTTGGGTAATACCAGCCAACATCTTCGCCAGAGGAAACGAGAATTGATTGACTCCCGCCGCGCCCAACGACGGCCGAATCCGGTCCATTCGACAATGGAGAGATCGACCCGAGAAGTTTCCCACTCCTGTCGTACCGAAGTATGACCTGATGGCGATTGTCTGCTCGGTCGCCCAGCTCAGTCCCTTTCTGGTACCCTGAAACCCAAATCGTACCATCAGAAGGCACTATGACTGAGTGAGGGAAGAAACTCGTGAGACGTATCAGCGTCTGATAACGCCGATCTGCGGACACCCACGCGACGAAAGTAGCGCCCCTTGAGTCGTTCGAATAGACCGTGCCAACGATTGCCAGCGACCCGTCTTTTCCGAGGGCAACAGAATGGTCGTAAATGTTAATCAGACCCGCCCCTGGAATCGTAAAGTTGAATTTCGAGATCTGGTTGCCGTCACGGTCGAAAGTCGCTAATGTCGGAGAAGCGGACCAGCGGTCTTCGATTAGGACCAGGTTGCCACCCGTCCACTCAGCAAAATTCCCCCGAACCAAATTGAACGGCGACGGGATAGTGCGGCTTACGCTGACCGTGCCCGCGTCGCGCGGGGCAGCCACCATGCTCATGGCGCATAGCAAGACTAGGAAAAGCGAGCTGCCGATTGCGATTGAATATTTGCTCATGGGAGGCCTCCCCTTGTTCCGTCGGTCTTAGAGTCTGCAGGCCCGCATACGGTTGCCCTATATCTTTCATTACTTTATCCGAGTGTCAATAAACACATTATCTCATCGTGACTTGGCTGCTTAAGAGCGCTTGCGGAGGTAGCCAGAAGGCATTCGCGGTGCTAGTTGCGGCAAGCCTGCGCCGCTGTGGGTGGAACGCCTATTGCCCAGGGCCTTCTGGCGGGCCTAAACGAAGGTTCGTAAGTTTGCGCAGCAAATCCTGTTCATTCCCATCCAGACCGCGCATGAACTGAGGATCCTGTAACGCCTGCTGCCGCTGATCGGGCGTCATTCCAGCCAGGACGTGCATTCGTCCGGTCAAGAGGGTCTTGCGCTCTTGCGGCAATGACTTCCAGCGCGGGCCTATATCGTTGACGACTTCTTGCCGCTCTTCCGGCGTCAGACGATTGAAGACCTGCAGCCGATGCCACATGGCGTCGCGCTGCTCTGGCGTCATCTGATTCCACCGTTGCAGAGTTCGCCGGATTTGCTCTTGGCGCTGAGGCGGCAAATTTTGAAAACGCGCGTTATTGCGCATAAACCGCTCTTGCTCCTCGGGAGACATCTGCTGCAGCTGCTCAACCCACTTCGGAGGCAGTCCTAACGCCCCACGCACTCCCGGTTTGTTTTCCTGCTTCTGTACCTGCTTCTGCTGACGAGCTGCTTGGCGCTCTTGCCTGACCTGCTGACGCGGCGCCTGCGCGCGCGGGGGCAGAGCCTGCCTTCTCTGCGCGGCCTGCGCCGACACAAGCGCGAGCATCAGCACTGCCGCTGCACACACGAATTGGGCTAGTCTCTTCACGAGTCTTCTGTCTTGAGCTTCTTAGCTCGCTCCATTTCCAGTGTCCGGATCATCCTGCTGTGGCTGGGAAGCAGGTTGCGCGCCCGGCAAATCCGAGAGCGCATCGAAATTGCTGAGAACGTCGTAATTCTCCAGTACGCCCAAATCCTTGATCATGCGAAATTGCTCTTCGCTATTGGCCGTTGGATTCCCTGTCGTTATGGGCCTATTCGGTTTCACTGACACGAAAACCGAAAGCCCCACCAGCACCACAACCGCCGCAGCCAGTCGCGGCGAGGGAACCAGCCAGCTCCACATCCGTGGACGCGCCTCAGCCGCAATCCTCTGCCGCAGCCGCGCGTCGAACCCAAACGACGGTTCTACCGCAGGCGCCTCGGCCATCACGTCCCACAGCCGGCGAAACTCCTCGGCCCGCTCGCGGCACGCAGCGCACGACTGCAAATGCGCCTCCACGACGAGGCGCTCTTCCGCGCTCGCGCGCCCATCCAGATAACTCACCAACGAATTCGACACTTTTTCACAACTCATCATTGCTTCCCCTCCCCCGCAGGCTGCGCCGCTGGTCTCGCAACCAGCAATGCCAATTGCACCCGCAAGGTTTCGTATGCGCGGAAGAGCAGCGACTTCAGCGCGCTCTCCGAGCATCCCAGAATTTTTCCAATCTGCGCGTAATCCATTTCCTGATACTTGTGCAGAATCACCGCCGCTCGCTGCTTTTCCGGCAACGCCAGAATCGCACCGCGAATCATTTGGTTACGCTCCCGCTCGATCAACCGGTCATCCGCCCGCGCTTCCGGCGCGGCGACTTCAATCACGTGATCGTCTTCGTCTCGCGGCGTATCGATCGAGATTTGCATTTGACGGTACCGCCCATCGCGAATCGCGTTC
Organism: Candidatus Acidiferrales bacterium; assembly: GCA_035264005.1. Classification (GTDB taxonomy): domain Bacteria; phylum Acidobacteriota; class Terriglobia; order Acidiferrales; family UBA7541; genus DAHUXN01. The sequence continues at coordinate 6,166 of DATFQU010000279.1, read as the reverse complement.
AGCGCCAGGTTCGTCGCGATGCGGAAAAGCCACGTCGTGAACTTCGCGCTTGGCGAGTATTCCTTGCGCGCGCGGTACACGCGCAGAAAAACTTCCTGCGCGAGGTCCTCCGCGGCAGCCTGATCCTTCACCATCCTGTAGAGGAAATTGACCAGCGGCGTCCGATACTTCTTCAGCAGTATCTCGAAGGACAGTTCGTCCCCCGCCTTCACGTCCAGCATCAGTTGGACGTCGGACCTGGCCATAGCCTCCACATTGTATCTAACACCTTCTGCCGCTTAAAGTTGCACCGCGCCGCCCATGCCGCAAACGTCAGCCGCGCCGGACGGATCGCGTTTAACCACCTGATAACACGCCGCATATGACCCTGCAGCTGCCCTCTGAGTCGAGCCTGAATTTAGCGCTTGTCTACCTTGGAGGGAAGCACGTAGCTTGTTGGACGTGACAGATGGCGATAATGCCCGTTGGGAAACTCTGGCGGATGCGACTCATCCAGGAGGGACAAATGTCGAAACGTAAGCTGACACTAGTTCTCCTTGTTGTTGCAGTAGGGCTCGCCGGGTGGACAGGTTATAGGGAACGTCTTCGCGTTACTGCCTGGGTCTGGCACGTGCGGCATGGCGGCGTATTGAGACTTGCCGATTATCTCATTCCCGTCCCGACCAACTGGTATGTCGAAGACTACGGCGCGGGCGACCAGATCCTAATTAGGCTGGATCATGACAACGAAGTGTCAGGCAACAGCATCCATCTTCCCGCAACCATTTCGCTACTGGAAGAGCCACCGCTAAAAGACATCAATTATTGGGAAGCAGTTGTTACCGCTAGGTACAAAAAAAATGGGACAGACGCAGTTTTGCACCGCGAGATCAGTCTTGACGGCGAGACTTTGGACTGCGTTGGCGGCAACGCGCTCCCCGCAGCAGAAGCAAAGACAATTCCTATCGGCGTTTCATGGGACTGTCGGTCAACTGGCCCACTGGAGATTCTGATTACCGGAGAAGATGGCGACCTGAGCGAAGCTTGGGATTTCATCTCGCGCATCCGCAACAGCCGCACAAGCTCGTCAAAATCCGGACAAGGCGGATAGATCGCCCATCGCCTACTCATGGTTCGCAGAGGAGTCAGCCGGAATACAGAAGCCAATCTGGACAGCTTCGACGCGCGGTATTATTGGGTGAAACACTCACATGCCCAGCGCATATTCCGCGCCAATCACCAGCAACGCCCATCTGACGCCCCGCTCGTGATTCACCTCCCGAATTGCCGCTTCATGCACGGGCACCTTGTTTGCGCTGCGCCGCGGTTTGCCCTCGCAAATGCTCCCACAGTCCGCGCACCGAGAGGATGACGGAGAAGAGCGCGGTCACGCCGAGCGCGATGAGTGTCCAGATAAAGAAGAAGGCTCCGCTGGACCTGGCGATCGCTCCCCCGACTCCCGCCCCCTTCATATGGATGACTGGCACGAGCAACCCAAGGAGCGACCCGAGGAGGATAATGACGTACCCCGATCGCTTACCGGCCAGCACCAGCGTTCCATACAGCCAGACGACCAGGATTGGCACGATAATGAGGTCAAAAAGCGTTCCTGGCTCCATCCCGCGGACGATGTCGCCCGCAGTGTGAAGCGTCACGAAGAGGATCGAAAGCAGAGACGCGATGATCAACGCGTTGCGTTTCATTGGATATTCTCCTTGTTAGATTGGAGTGCCCTGGTCTTGGAATGCGCGGAGGATAGCACTTTTTGCCCTAGCTGAATGCGCCCTGCTCGTCATAAGAACTCATAAACCGCGGAATTGAGAGGGAGATTGTCTCGGTGACAGCAGCCGAACTCCTCGTGCTTCAAGGCTTCAGCACAGTTCGACCGGACGCTTACGCCTTCGTGTAGTTTTTCATCCGCGTGGCTCGATACCACCGCAGCGGATGTTCGATCCTGACGGCGTATCGGGCGCAGCTATACGCAACCGCAAGGAAAAGCACCGTACTTCCAAACAAATCCTGGATCGCCTTGTTTGTCTCGGATAGGGAGTCCTCAAATTCCCACAGATGCAGCGAAGTACCCTTTTTTAACACTGGTCCCACAATCGCAAGGAGGTGGTTGTGCAGCATTACGGCAGGCCATCAATCCTTCGCTCCTGTAGCGCCACACGCAGACCTGTGGTGAGCGAAGAATCCATGACGCGGATGAACGGCATCGCCACAATTACAGTTACGATAAGCTATCGCATCTGTTATCCGTCCTGCATCAGGTGGGCACGAGTACCATTGACGACGCCGCGTATGCATTGGATGCTGCTTGCAACCGCACAGCGAAGACTATGGAGGCAGAAGTCACCTAGATAACAAAATGAACCGACGCTCCATCATTCTTGCGCTGATTGCGGTGTCTCTGAGCGAAGTGCAGCTCGCCTGTTATCAGCCTTCTCATTCTGCGGGACGAAGCAGAGTTGTTCTGCCCAACGCGGAATTGCTTCATTGCCGTTTCGGAGAGTGTGCACAGATGTGGTCCACCGTCAGCGCAAAATCCGGCGCCATTACTCCATGGCGTGTGACCATTGAACGATTGGGGAATGACCCATGCCCTAACGGTATCATTGCGTTGTACGACAAGAATGTTTCCATGGAAGAATTGGTGGATGCCGTTACAGAACAGTATGGATCGGTGTACCTAAAAAGCGCTGTGCCCGGGGGAATATGGAAAGATGCCAGCAAAAATTTGGTGATAAATCTGTCCTCCTTGGCTGACGAATCGGGCCCGGAAGCACATCCTTCTGCAGATGCCCTCCAGGGTGATCCCATGGCGTGCTTTTTCACCACTGATGCGTTCCATGACTCAGTTGGTCGCAGCGTGCCGCGGAAGGAATTGAAGGAACTAATCTTCCTTTCCACTGTTGGCACCAGCTGTGGCGTTCCTATGGCAAAAAAGGTCCAATAAATAGACGGAATTGATCAGCATTCCCCTCACGGAGCCTTTAACGCGTATTCCGCGCCAATCACCAGCGCCACACCCAGAAACACCAGCAACGCCCACCGGACGCCTCGCTCGTGATTCACCTCAGGTATCAAGTCCGACGCCGCCACATACAGCGTCACCCCCGCCGACACCGGCAGCGCAATTCGCACCTCGCCTCGCCAGAGCAGCATTACCGCCACTCCAACCAGCGTCGCCACGCCCAAAATCGCCGACGCCCAAAACGCCGCGCGTCTTCCCTGCCCGCTCGCCATCATCAGCGACGCAACCGTGAATCCCTCCGGCAATTTGTGCAGAAAAATCGCCACGAAAATCAGCACGCCCAATGACGCGGAAACCAGCAGCCCCGACGCAATGGCCACGCCGTCAAAAAAAGTATGGATGGCCAGCCCCAGCACCGCCGCATATCCAACATGCGCCGCGGTCATCTCCTCGACGTGCGTCTCTTCGCCAAAGTGAAAATGCGGCGCCAGCGTGTGCTCGAAAAAATGCACCAGCAAATATCCGCCGAGCACCAGCAGCATCACTTCCGCCCATTCGTTCGCCGCTCCCACCGCCTGCGGATACACCGAAAACAGCCGCGCGTACGCCAGCCGCAGCGACTCGGGAATCATGTCCACCAGCGCCACCGCCAGCATGAATCCCGCGCCCAGCGCGATGAAATATTTCAAATACTCGCGCGACCACTGCCGCCGCACGACAAAAAAGCCGCCCGCTAGATTCGCCGCCGCCGCCACCACGCCCAAACACAGCGCCAGCAGCACCGGCTCCGCCTGCATCGCCATTGGCACTCGCGAAATCACCGTCATCTCACAAATCATCTTCGTCCGCGCACCACTTCACATTGTTTATGGATACAGGGGCTTCCCGATTTCGGGTGCGTTGGAGGTTCTCGGTGTCGACGGTATCACGGTTTTGCCTGTCAGCTTCCTCTCTCTTAAGCGCTTCGATGGATGCATAGTGGCATTGTCGCGCCCTCGGTATGTCCTTCCATTAAAATACAGATCCGTTTCGTATCCGGGTTGAACCCCGCCCCCTTGCGCCCAGACGGCAATGTCGTGCCAGCCCTGCGATTCCCTCGCTAACACGCGGATTGGAGGCCAAGTGGTCGTCAAATAGGCAACTACTCTGTATGACGTTCCCCGCGGGGCGAGCACAAGCGTCGTGCAACCGCCGCTGCCGCACCATTGACGGCCCATGAGGTAGACAATAGCTTCGTGTGCCCCGTGCCCCGTTAGGTCAACGAAAGCAGACTCATACCGCGTGTCCCGATTGTCTTCCGAGGACTGCGGCCCTACGTAGTGACGAAGGAATGCCTCAAGCCGTGCCTGCTGAGAGGTCGTCGAATACGCTGCGACGGCTGAGCTTTTGCGAACTTGCGCCGATGCGGAGACCACGCCAAGCATGCCAAAGAGCAGCACAGCACATAAGGAAGTCCAGCGAAGCCGAAGCGAGAACGCTTCACTCATACCAAAAATCCGCATCAATCAGAATTTTCTTCCTATTCGCACGTCTTTTGTGCGATGTATTCGCTTCACCAACCCGCGCGCCGCCTGCCTGCGCACCCGAATCTCGCCTCGGACCACAAACTGCGGGGCCTTGTGGGTCGTGGCTTTAGCCACGACAAAAGGAATATCTTTGACGTCTTTCCTATCGCGCCTGCCCCGGACGGTTCTGCGGGGCGCTTCATCCGCGCGAAGTGTTCGCATTCCCTCGCGGCATGGCTGCCATTCCGGCGCGCACTCTCCTGCCGCACCTTCTTGTCATCCCGAATGTCTAAACAAAATAACGTCGCCGTCCTCAACGATGTATTCCTTCCCCTCCAGCCGCACCTTGGCCTTTTCGCGCGCCGCCGCCCAACTGCCCGCCGCCAGCAAGTCCTGCCAGCCCACCGTTTCCGCCTTGATGAAATGCGCCTCGATGTCGCTATGAATCGCCCCCGCCGCCCGCGCCGCCGACGTCCCTCGCGGAATCGTCCACGCGCGGCACTCCGGCTCGCCGCACGTCAAGAACGAAATCAGCCCCAGCAACTCATACGTCGCGCGCAAAATCCTATTCCGCCCCGGCTCCTTCAATCCATACGCGCTCATCAACTCCGCCGCTTCCGCCGGACTCAAATCCGCCAGCTCCGCTTCCACTTTCCCGCAGAACGGCACAATCGCCGTCCTCGCTTTTCCTTGCAGCTTCGACAGATTCTGCCGCTCGACCGCCTTCTGCATGTCCGCCGCATCCTCGTCTCCTAGATTCAGGGCAATCAGCATCGGCTTCCGCGAAACGAACATAAAACCGTTCATCATTTTCTGCTCGTCCGGCTTGAAATCCAGCTCCCGCAGCGGCTTTTCCGCTTCCAGCGACTGCACACAGCGCTCCAGCACGCTTTTCTCCGCCTCCGCCTGCGGATCGCGCTTCTTCTTCAAATCTTTCTCCACGCGCTCCAGCCGCTTCGTCGCCTGCTCCAGATCGTTCAGCATCAACTCGATTTCCACGCTCTCGATATCGCGCATCGCGTCGAGCGAGCCTGCCGGATGCGGCATCGAAGGATCGTCGAACAGCCGCACCACATGCATCAGCGCGTCCGCCTCGCGCAGCGGGACCAGCGAAGCCGAATCTTTCGCGCGGTCCTTTTGTAGTCCGCCAATGTCCACGTATTCCACCGTCGCGTACGTAATTTTTTTTGGCTGAAAAAGTTCCGCCAATTTCGTCACGCGATCGTCCGGCACGCGCGCAATCCCGACATGCGTCTGCCCCGGCTGCTGCGCCCGGCTCTCCACCTGCGCGCCCGTCAAAATCCGAAACAGCGCCGTCTTTCCCGTCTGCCCCAGCCCAATAATTCCCGTTTGCATAAGCGCTCGATACTAGCATAGCCTTCTCGGACACAATGATAGGGCGAACCCTCTCCCACTATCGAATCGACTCCGAGCTCGGCCGCGGCGGCATGGGGGTGGTCTACCGCGCGCGCGACCAACTGCTGCACCGCGACGTTGCTTTGAAAGTTTTGCGCGAAGACGTGGTATCCCATTCGGACACGCGCACAAAGATACTTGGTGAAGCTCGGATGGCCAGCGCGCTCAACCATCCCGGGATCGCTACGATCTATGACGTAGGCGAAGAAGCCGGCCAACTCTTCATTGTCATGGAATTCATCGAAGGAGAAACTCTGCGTCGCCGCGTGCAATCAGGACCCGTTGAGGCTCG
>DATFQU010000278.1:0-2024 GCA_035264005.1 Candidatus Acidiferrales bacterium | reverse complement strand
CCGGCCGCCACCACGAACGGCACCACCGGAATCGGCGGCGGCAAGACCGCGGGCACCGCAATCGCCCAGAAACCCCATTTCTTGAAAAAATCGGTCGCCGTTCTTTTCCACCCGTGCTGCAGCATCTCCCGCAGCCGCTCTTTTCCCTGGTGACGCGCCAGCCGGAAAGTGATGTACGCTCCGAACACCGACCCGATCGTCGCCATCAGCGCGTAGTACGGCCACAATTGCCGATGGTGTGCCGCTAGCACAATCGTCAGCGCGTCCATGCTGCCCGGAATCGGAATCACCGAGCTGTCCACAATCCCCAGAACAATCAGCCCCGGTCCGCCGAGGTGGTACAGCCACACCCACACTCGTCGCCGCGTCGTCGGAGCCGCTGCTGCCTTCGCGAGAATTGCCCAAGCAAACATTCGTTTAGCGCGTCATTCCTCACACCTCTTCCTACGCCCGTCAGACCTATCTGAAATAAGACGCACCACCGCCAATTTCGGTGACTTTAAAGCCTTTACCCACCGCGGAAAGTGGAACTCGCCGCCGCGTGCCCTGCGTCCACGCCCGCTACTTCGATTTTTCATCTCTGGAGGTATTTCCTTTCCACTTTGGCGCAGGGCTCCGTTTCGCAAGTCGTCGCCGCCGCGAAAGCATTTGCACTGCTGTGCTTACCCTACGTGCGGTCGCTGTGTTTTGGTTCTTCGCGTGCTCAGAGTCTTCCGCGTGGCGGCAGCATCAAAAGCTATGTCGTAACCAATTCGCCGATGATTCAAGTCGGCACGAGCAACCGAAACGGGCGGTAGATTATCGTCATGCGACTGTTTGTTTTCAAGACGCTTCAGCAAACGCGGCGAGCGCTTCGCATTCTTGCCGGATTCCTTCTGCTCGCGCTCGGCATTGTGCTCCTTGTGGGACCGGGCCCAGGCTGGCTTGTCATTCTGCTCGGCCTGGGCCTGCTGGCGGTTGATTTCGTCTGGGCCCGCCGCCTCCTCGACCGCGTGAAGCGCGAAGGTGCCCGACTCCGCAACCTCGTCTTCCGCCGTTCCGCCCCCAGTGCCTGACGAGTTTCCATTTTCAGTAGCGCCTCCGCATTTTCATCGAACTGTCTTACTTCGCCCAATTTGACGATTTTTTCCCCTGTTCAGCAGTGCCTTTGCTGTGTTTTCATTACTTTTTGCGTCAACGGGTACGAAAGGTTCGCGACGAAATGAGTCCTCAGTCCGCATTCACCGCTCGATGGGGCGGCAAATGGGCTTTGGTCACGGGCGCTAGCGCCGGAATCGGTTTAGCTCTCGCCGAAGAACTCGCTGCCGCAAACGCAAACCTCGTCATCACCGCCCGCCGCAAGGACCGCCTCGACTCCCTCGCCATCCACTTGCGTTCCTCTCACGGAGTCAAAGTTGAAGTTCTTCCCGCCGATCTCGCAAATCCGTCCGCCCCCGCCCAGATCCGCTCTTTCACCGACGCCAAATCCCTCGCAATCGAACTTCTCATCAACAACGCCGGCTTCGGCTCCTATGGCCGCTTCCACGAATGCGACCTCGCTCGCCAACTCGAAATGGTCCAGGTCAACTGCGCCGCCGTAGTGCATCTGACGCGTCTGTACCTAGAGGAGATGGTTGCGCGCCGTCATGGCGACATCCTTATCGTCGCCTCCGTCGCCGGCTTTCAGGCCGTGCCTTACGTTTCGACTTACGCCGCCACAAAAGCCTTCGACCTGCGCTTCGCAGAAGGCCTCGCTGAAGAAGTCCGCCGTTATGGCGTTCACGTCTGCGCGCTTTGCCCCGGCTCGACCACCACCGAATTTCGCGAAGTCGCCGGCCAGCCCGCCCGCACTTTTCGCGGCGCAGAAACTGCCGAAAAAGTCGCCCGCGTCGGCCTTCGCGCTCTCGCGGCAGGGAAGAGCAGTGTAATTTCAGGTCTCAAGAACACGTTGAGCGTCGAAGGCCAGCGCCTCGCGCCCCGCAGCTTGGTCAGCCGCGTCGCCGCCAGCATGTTCGACCCGGGAAAATAAGCGAACGCTTTGCAAT
>DATFQU010000277.1:0-8859 GCA_035264005.1 Candidatus Acidiferrales bacterium | reverse complement strand
ATCGAAGAAGTGGAGAAGTACTGCACGAAGTGGGAAGCGAAGCGCGAAAAAATGCCGTACGAAATCGACGGCGTAGTCGTGAAAGTCAACGACGTCGGCCTGCAAAACGAAATGGGATTCACGTCAAAAGCGCCACGTTGGGCGATTGCCTTCAAATGGGCGGCGCGGCAGGGGACCACGGTTGTAAAGGCGATTGGTTTTAACGTCGGCCGCACCGGCACGCTGACGCCCGTTGCGTTTTTTGAGCCGGTGCCGATCGGTGGCGTGACCGTTGTGAAATCGACTCTCCACAACATGGACGAAGTCGGACGCCTCAACATCCACGCGGGCGACACCGTGCTCGTCGAACGCGCGGGAGACGTGATTCCGCACGTGCTGAAAGTCCTGAAGCACGGAAAAGAAGAAGAGCCCGTCGTTGTGCCGGAAAAATGTCCCGAATGCGGCACGCGCATCCATCGTGTGGAAGGCGAAGTCGCCTACCGCTGCGTGAACGCGATGTGTCCCGCGCGGCGCAGGGAATCGTTGATTCACTTTGCCAGCCGTCACGCGATGAATATTGACGGTCTCGGCGAAAAGCTCGTCGACCAGCTCGTCGAGAAAAGAATCGTCAAAGATTTCGCGGATTTGTACGGGTTGAAACTCGACGACCTCGCTGAACTCGAACGCATGGCCGAAAAATCAGCGCAGAATTTGCTGGACGAAATTGCCGCCAGCAAAAAGAACGAGCTTTCGCGATTGATCTATGGCCTGGGCATTGGCTTTGTGGGCGAGCGCACCGGGCAATTGCTGGCTGAGCATTTTGGCTCGGTGGAAAAAATCGCCGACGCGACCGCCGAGCAGCTGATGGAAGTCCACGAAATCGGCCCGAAGGTGGCCGCAAGCGTTGCCGACTTTTTCTCCGAGAAAGCCAATCGAAAACTCATCGAGCGGCTGAAAGAAAAAGGCGTGCGGATGAAAGAAGAGCGCCGCGCCGTCACGGACGATCGGCTTGCGGGGAAGTCATTCGTGTTCACTGGCACGCTCGAGCGTCATTCGCGCGAAGAAGCAGGCCAACTCGTCGCGTCGCACGGCGGAAAAGTCATTTCTTCGGTGAGCAAGAAGACCGATTACGTCGTTGCGGGAGCCGACCCGGGTTCAAAGCTCGCGAAGGCACAATCCCTCGGCGTGACCATCCTCGACGAAGCCGCCTTCGAAAAACTCCTCGCAAAAAAATAAACGGGCGTTTGTCGAGGGCTAGTTCTTTCCGTACACTTCGACACGAAATGTTCCAGGCACAGGTTCGGGGACCCTGAGGGGCGTTGGGCCTCCATCGTAGGTGGGTCGGTCAATGAAAACCCTCGTTTCGGCCATTTTCTGGTCACTGCTCAGAATGAGGACTCGGGCATTCTTGTCATCAAACACGATGTGCTGCATATCTTTGACTTGGGCAATCGTCGCGCTCGGGTCCGTGAAATCGCCAGCAGAGTTCTCATGCAGTGCCACAAGAGCCAAGGTCGGAACCTGCGCAACAACTCCGAATGCATCGCCTAGCTGTGAGCTGTAGGTTAAAAACCAGGTAAAAGGCCCACGGATCCCAGCTGAGGCAACAATCTTCCCGGTCATCTCGTCAATCGAAATGAGCGAGCCGCCACATCGCGCTACTAGCCGCGCGTGCGCCTCGTCAACGCCCAACAAACGAATCGACTCACATGGTTCTTTCCACATGTTGCTGATTTTCAGCGTGTCCGCATCTAATTCGGCGAGTTCGATGGCGTTGGATGGTGGTGCCTGTGAAACTAGAACTCCGGGCACGGATACAAGCGTTTCTGGCATCTGATCGCGACTCAGATCATAGTACACGTGGCCCTTGCCGTCGGTGAGCCCGTTCTGAACGTAGCCACTGAGTTTCACGGTGCGAATGACCCTGCGTGTAGTCGCATCCACAACCGTGCAATCCTTGTGGCGCGAGCTTGTCAGAAAGATCTGCTTCGTATTCGGATCGTAAAGTACGAGGGACAACTCTGCGCCGGCATGAACCTTTTCGAGGGTTTTGAGAGTTTGCAGGTCAAGAATCGTTAGACTGCCATGTTCTCCGTCGACAACAAATGCTTGATTAGTCTCTAGCACAAAAGCCATAACAGAAACGCTGCCAATTTTGGCGATAGTTCCGACCCTAGCTCCCGTATCAGCGTCAAGCACGACGAGGTCCTTCCCGTCGGGAATAAATAACCTGCGGCTTGTCGGCTCGAACGCGACTATGCCATTGATGGTTTTGAGAAAGGGAAGCGGCACGGTTCGCACCAGATGGTAGGTTGATTGCGGCCCTTGCGTTTGCGCGGGAGCTTGCTGCGTATCGGCTAGTCGACGGCCTTTCGCACCCAGAACACCCAACAGGAGAGCGAAAGTCAATAGCGAGGCTATCCAACGCACTAGCGTCATAGTTAACTGCATTGTAAAGGGGCAGGTCTCGATACGCAATCCGTTTATGCTCAACCTGCCCCTGTTTTTAATCTTACTTGCCAAATACCAGCACGTGAAAGCTGTCGGCAACCATTTTGCGGCGGGTGCGCGGAGGCGCATTCGCAGGAAGCGGCTCGAATTTCGCCGTCACCAGGAAAACTTCATGCGTTGTCGGATCAAGCGCCATGGTGCGCGCGCCGCGTTCGGTCTGCACGTTGTCGACTACGCTGAACTGCGTCGGCGAGTCTTCATGAATCACCGTCAGCGTGCCATCGCCATTCGAACTGAACGCGTCGCCCGTGCCGGGATCAAAGCGCGTTGCGTCTACGCCTTGGCCGATTGCGGGCGTGGCAATCACTTTGCCCGTGCTGGCGTCGACGATGGCCATCATTTTGTTGTGGCATCCCGAAAACAAAATGTGATTCGTCGTGTCGATCGCCAGCCCGCTCGGTGATTCTGCGGGAGCGAGCGGCCAGCGATTGGTGATTTTCATCGTATTCGAGTCGATCTCGACGATTTCGCTCTTGTCCTCGATGTTGGCATAGACGTGTCCTTGTCCGTCCGCGACGGGAAACTCCGGGCCGCCACCCAGGTCAATCGTGCTTAACACTTTTCCGGTCTTGGCATCGATCACTGTGGACGATTTCGAATCGCCATTCATCGTGAAGACGCGCTTTGTAGCGGTATCATAGACCTCGCCATCGGCGTCCGGCGCAGCTGGTGCGCTGCCGGTGACTTTCAATGTCTTCAAATTGAAAATCCAAACCTTGGCTGCTTGCCCGTCAGTTACGAACCCGCGATTGAATTCCGGCGCGAGCACGATGCCGTGGATGCGCTGCATGCCTCCAATGTCCGCCACCACTTTGCCGGTCTCAACATTCACGACCGCGACATGGTCTCCTCGCGAAATATAGAGCCGGTGCGAGGAAGGGTCAAATTTCAAGTAATCCCAACCCGTGTCGCCCGGAACCGGGATCGTTTTCAGTAGATGATAGCCCGATGAGCCACCGCTCTGCGTCGTTGCCGCCGCGCTGTGACGCTTTGCGGATGTGCGCGTCGAACTAACGAGCGCGAGGCCGATGAAAAACGCCACAGTGTACAGAGCGACCGCCCGGCTCAGTGCCGCTAGTCTTGGATGCTTCTTCATTCGCAGACTCCTCTTTTCAAGCAAGATTTCTCACGGAGAATCACAGGAGGGACACAAGCGCAGCGCAAGTTCCGCCACATGCCCGCATCCGCCAGGGGCGTCTCCGCTGCTATGGACGGGCGGCGAGGCCGCGCGGTTTCAGTCAGGATTGGCGCGGGGGCATGTCAGCGATAATTGTAATCGCGGCCGTAGACCAAGACGTGCACGGTGCCGGGGACGATTTGCGGTTGAGCGCCCGGCGTTTTCGCGGCAGGTTCATACTGCGCAGTCACCAGAAAAATCTCATGGTAGGTTGGATCGAGCGCCATGGTGCGCGTACCGCGCTCCGCTTCAATGTTCTCGACGACGTTAAAACGCTCGTTCGCGGCCTCGATGACAATGGTCACCGTTCCGTCGTCATTCGCTGTGAACGCGTATTGAGTTGCAGGGTCAAAGCGGCTGACGCCTGCGTGTGAACCCGCAGCGGGCGCCGCCATCACTTGCCCCGTGTCCGCATTCAAGATTCCCATTCGATCATTGTGGCAGCCGGCGAAAAGCAATCGTCGTTTGAGGTCCATGGAGAGACCATTAGGCTCGATGCACGGCGACATCGGCCAGCGATTCATGATAGTTAGCTTCTTGGAGTTGATCTCAAGTTCCTCGCTGGTGCTCTCCGAATTGACGTAGATATGGCCTTTTCCGTCCGCCACGCCGCCCGTGGGCTGGCCGTCGAGAGCAATGTCTCCGATGATATTGCCCGTTACCGCGTCGATCGCCGTGACCGTGCTCGAACGGTGATTCATGGTGAAGACTCGCTTGGACGCAGGATCGTAGACGACGGCATAAGGTTCATCTGCCGTTGGCGCGACGCCGAGAACTTTCAGTGTGTTCAAATCGAAAATTGTGACGTCGTTCGTCTGCCCATCCGTAATGTATCCGCGGCCAAGAGAGGGCACGAGAAGGATCGAATGAACTCCGAGCGTGTGGGGAATGTCGCCGACGATTTTGCCTGTGTCCGGGTTCAAAACAACCACATGAACGCCGTGCGCGACAAAGAGCCGCCGCCGGACCGGATCGAATTCCATCCCATCGTAGGAATTGTTGCCCGGAATTGGGATGGTGCGGATTAGGTGATAGCCAGACGGTCCCCAGTGCCCGTACTGCGGGGGTTTCGGTGGAGGTGCAGGCTTTTTCGTTTGACCGAATGCAGATGCAGCCAGGGCGAGAACAAACACTCCGAGCATGCTTGCGACACGGCGCATGAATCTCCCCCGATCCTGAGCAATTTGCACTGAGCCAGCCGCGTGCCAAGCACCCGACTCTTGAGGCAACCGTAATTGCCGGGGGAAGCGCAGCCATAACATTTTGATGCTATTTCGTCCACGCGCGTTTGCACGCGATCCTGCACGCGCCATGCAGAACACACTTCACCGTCTCTGAAAATGGGAACCTATTGTCCGCGCGCCCAAGGGCGCTGACGGCTAGATGACTCCCGGCGGGCAAGGTTTTTTTGGGCACGCGTAGAAGGAAACCGTCGTGTGTGGCAGGCCACACCGCGCCTCGCCGCAGCGGACAAGCCAGCCGATTTCGACCAGATCCTTCTCTTTGTCCACGAGGACGTTGATATGACACTTGCGAATGTGCTCCCACTGTTCCGGGGTCAACTTGGAGTGTCCCTCGGCTCTTTTCGTGGCTTGTCCGTTAGGCATGTGCGCCCTCCGATTGAATTTTGTGCTTCCCCCTCACGTTGTTCCCTGTTGGCCCGAACCGCTCTGCTTTCCTTTGTCGATCTCCGCTCGCTCCTGGCGCGCTTTTTCTAATAACCCCAGATCGTGGTCTCCATTCGACCACAATTGCAAAAACTGGTCATAGTATTTGAGTGCCTGTGCTGTGTCGCCCGCGCGCACCAGCGCTCTCGCCAGGGAAAGATGGGCAAGAACCCAATCGTTTGGCGAGTCGTCCTGGAGTATTTCACCTTCGAAACCCAAGTACTGTTCATAAGCCTGCGACGCACCCTTCCAGTCTTTCGTTGCTGCAAGGGCCTCGCCCAACGCAGCGTACGCTTCATAACGCGGAAAAAAGACGGCCGCTTTACGCTGGCTTTCCGCCGCAGTGTCCGCGTGCCTTTCCGCTAAATCCAGCGAGCCATCGAGGATGTAGTAGCAACTCTGGATAAACTGGCTTTGGTGTTGCTCGCTCACGTGCCCAAGCGCCGAGAGAAGCTTTCTTGCCGCCGGAATGTCATTCAGCTGAATGGCGATCACTCCCGCTCTGCGCATATCCTCGGATTGCTGGTCGGCCAGCGCCTCCCGAATCAATTCTTCTTTCATCGCGCGCGCTTCAACCGTTTGCCTGCGCTCCATCAGGATTTCTGCCAGCAGATAGTGACGCACCGGCATCAGACTCTGGTCGTTCATTTTTTGGTCGAGTAGCAAGCCGCGTCGCAGCTCCTCGCCCGCATCCTTCAACCGGCCCTGGTACATCAGGACTCGCGCTCGATAAAGCGAGGCAAGACTCTCGCCATCCTGCCCACCCTCGTTTTCCAATAGGTCGAACTCGTGCAGCGCGCTTTTCGTGTCGCCGTTGCCCAAGTACGCCAGGCCAGTACCCCAACGAAGCAGCGGGCTGTCGGCGGCATTTGCCTTCGCTTGGTTGTAAGCGGAAAGCGCCTCGTCAAAGCGGTTCAACCGGTCCAGATACAAAATCAGCCGCAAGTAATCCACTGCGCTGTGCGGCGACAGCTCCAGTGCGTGCTGCTCTGCAGGCACAGCCTCTTCCGGACGTCCCGTCCAAATAGACATTTCCCCGAGCCCGCGGAATCCTTCCATATCGTCCGGATAGACTTCCGTGAGCAGGCGAAACTCATCCGCGGCCTTCTCGTATGATTCCTGCACTTCGTAGTTTTCAGCAAGGATCAAGTGGCGCTCGCGATCGGTCACGTGGTCCAGTCCGCGCATGGCCGCCGCCAAATTCTCCTGTTGCGCTCCGGCGTTACCAAGCGACGCGTACGCGCGCGCTAAATACAGATGGGCCATCGCGAAATTCGGATCTAGGCTAACAGCGCTCTGCGCCAGCGGCAGAAAACCCTCGATGTCGCCCGCCTCAAACAGATCGAGGCCCTGCGAATACCGTTGCAGCGCCGCCAGGGAATAAGTGGTCACCTGCGCGAGTGGCTGGCTGCTTTGCGAGATTTGTTTCAACGACTCGCCCAGACCCTTCCGCAGTTTCTTGGTCAATTCGTCGACTGCGGCATACAGGTCAGCCTGCGAATTCATTGACGCCGTTTCCACGAGCACGGCTGAGTCCTTCGTGGGGTCTACAAGCTCTTCGGTGAGTTCGTATTTCGGTCCTGTACCGACGACAGTTCCAGCCAGCACCGCCCTGCAATTCTCGCGCATGCAGATCTCGCGACCAAAGGAGCGATTGACGCGCCCAATGTCGTTACGTCCCATTCGCTGCGCCGCTTCGTGCACCTGCGAGCGCGGAATCACGCGGAAATAGTGCGACTCCTCGAGCGATTCGCGCACGGCCTCCGTCACCGTTTGATCAAACACGGCCTGTCCGGTCCGATTCTCAAAGTCAGTGATAAGAATCGGCGCGTGTTCGGTCAGCGCTGGCTTTTGAAAATGCGCGTAGGCGAACAATCCACCGCCCGCCGCCAGCGCTACACCAGCTGCCGAAACCGCCCAGAATTTCCAGCCGGACAATGTCTTTCTCGTTTCGGGAACAGCTGGAACGCTCAAGATTTTCCGCTCGCGCTCCCGCTGTAGATCTTGCAAATCTTCAAGTACTTCCGCCGCGCTTGAATATCGCTCGGAAGGCTGCTTCGCAAGCATCCGGATGACGATGGCGTCCAACTTCTGAGGCACCTCCGCGTTCAATTTGCTGACCGGCGGTGGTGTGGAGTCCACGATTCGCTGACACGACTCAAGGAATGTTGCCCCGCGAAAGGGATGCCGCCCTGCAAGCGCCTCGTAGAACACGACGCCCATCGAGAAAACATCCGCGCGGTCATCCGAAGCCCTCTGTTCGATGATCTCTGGCGCCATGTAGATGATCGTTCCGATTAGGCCATCGTTCGTCAGCGAGTCGATGGTTGTGCCTTCTGTGTCTCCCGGCAGCCGGCGGGCAACGCCAAAATCGAGAATCTTTACCTGCTCAT
The DNA here is from genome assembly GCA_035264005.1 of Candidatus Acidiferrales bacterium. Taxonomy (GTDB): domain Bacteria; phylum Acidobacteriota; class Terriglobia; order Acidiferrales; family UBA7541; genus DAHUXN01. The sequence continues at coordinate 1,132 of DATFQU010000277.1, read as the reverse complement.
CGCGCGTCAGCAGAATGTTTTCCGGTTTGATGTCTCGGTGCTGAATCCCGCCGCGATGCGCCGCAGCGAGCCCCGCGACGCATTGAATGGCGATCGGCAAAAACTCTCCCACCGAAAGCGGCGCACGCATGCGGTTGCGCAGGCTTTGACCTTCGACGTACTCCATGACTAGAAAAATCTCGTGCTGTTCCTCGAACGCATCGTGAATCGCGGCGATGTGAGGATCGTTCAACCGCGAAGCGCAAAGGGCCTCTTTCCACAGTCGTTCCCGGGATTTCTCGTTTGTCCACAAGTTCCCCGAAATGCGCTTCAAGGCCACCGTGCGACGCAGCTTTGTATCGCGCGCGCGATAGACTTCACCCATGCCGCCCGCGCCGAGGCGAGCGTCAATCGCGAAGCGGCCCACAAGTTTCCCCGTGAGATCCCGCCCCCCAACTGGCCGTGTTGGAATGGATTGCTTCGTCACGTTGTTCTGCCTGTTGACGAATCCGGTCCGCCGAGAATAGCTCTCCGTGGCGAACGATCTTGCGCACTCCAGGGCCCCGAGCTATTGGCCGAAATGGTACGCTCCACGAAGCTACCGCGCAACCATCCAAGGCTCCATGGAGGCCCTTCACCGCTACACTGGACTGGAGCTTGCTTTGCCGGGCGACCGAGCGTATATTGCGCGCAATTGCCCATTTCCCACCGATGTAAGGAGGCCTTCGATGTTCACGAGCCGCCACATCCGCTTGATGCAGTATTCCCCGATACTCGTGTTTGCTTTCTTTTTCGCTACTTCTCCAGCACTTGCTCCAACGACCGCCACATGGAGCGGCGGAGCCGGTAATTGGTCTCCTTGTCCTCCAACCGGGGATGCGCTCTGGAGTACGTGTCCGAATCTCCCTGACTCCGGCACGGACGTAACAATTCAAGGTGGCCCCGTTACGGAGACGAACGACGACCAATCCGTCGCCAATTTAACGCTCGATTCCGGCGACGTGATCGATGAGATGAGCTCCTACTTGTTCGTTAACGGCTCGAGCATCACCAACAACGGCACAATTAATGTTTCCGGTACACTGGGGCCGCGTCTTGCTGGCTCCACGGTCACTTTGAGTGGCACAGGCATTGTCAACCTCCAATCGCCGTC
>DATFQU010000276.1:0-3147 GCA_035264005.1 Candidatus Acidiferrales bacterium | reverse complement strand
GCAGGCGGCGCTACTTTTTACCAAGTGCCGGCAACGATGACTATCAACGACAACGTCACCACATCGCTCGAAGTGGATTTCACCGACGACATTCTGCTCGCCGGCGTCAGCATGCAGGATCTTTTCCAGAACGTTGAACTGCCCGACCAGCTCGGAGTCATCGCCTACTCGCAGCGACTTTTTTGGTGGGGCGAGCGGACCAAGATGCCTAACTGGCGCAATCTATCTTTCGATGGCGGCTGGGACGCCTCAGGCAACGGCCGTCCGCTCGGATGGCAGCTCGGCGCGACTTTCAGCGCGGGCGGCTCGCGGGAATCGAATGAAGTCGTCTGGGGCGACGCGTACCGCATCACTGCCGATGGCTCCACCATCGAGCGCGGACTGATTCAGCAATCGGCGCTCACCGATGTAAACGGCAACGCGCTTCTGCAAACTAATACGGAGTATTCCGTACGCGCAAAAGTCGTGCGCAGCGCGAATCTTACGCAGGGCACTTTTCGTATCAATTGCTTCAGCGTGAGCCATGGATTTTTCGGCAGCGGCCTTGCCGTCACCGCCGTGCAGGCAACCGGCGACTATCAGGAATTCACCGCGCAGCTTATGCCGCCGGAAAGCTCGCTGCCGAGCGATTTGATGCTTCAGGTTTACGCCGACGGCCTGCCTTCCCCGAGTGGCGAATATTTTATCGTCGACAATATCGAGATTTTCCCGACGAACGCCGCGGAAAGCCCCGACGTGGTACGCGCCTCGCGCAACTCGGACCCCGAATCGTACGATGGCGTGCAGGGCCTCATCGAAATTGACGTGAACGACGGTCAGGCGATTCGCTCCGCGTTCGTCATTCGCAATAATCTCTACTTCGTGAAGGAGCGCAGCCTCTACGTCACTTCGGATAATGGCACCACCGAGCCTGCGTTCTGGAACGTCGAGCAGGTTTCCAATTCAACCGGCACGCCCTCCGCGCACGGCGTCGGCATCGGCGAAGACTGGGTGGTCATCGCGTCGCGCGCGGGACTCTACCTTTTCAGTGGCGGCGAGCCGCAAAAGCTATCGCAGGAGATTCAGCCTACCTGGGACGCCATCAACTGGCAATACGGCGGTTCGCTCTGGGTCACCGTGGACACGCAGCACAAGCGCATCTACGTTGGCGTGCCGATGGGAACGGCCACAACACCGAATGAAATTCTGGTCCTGGATTACACGGAAGGGTTCAGCGATCCGCTATGGGCTTCGCTTTCCGCGCCGGGCAATTCACGCAAATGGGCTCCGTGGGTCATTTCAGCAAACAGCGCGGGCTTGATCGAACGCGCGAACGGTACCGCAGCGCTTTTTCTCGGCAATAACGCTGGGAACGGCAAAATCTATCAGCTTACCGACGGCCAATTGTCGGACGATGGGGCCGCGATCAATTCTTACTACACCACCGCGTTTCTTTCGCGCACCGGCGCGACGGGCCGCGATCTGTTCGGCTATTTGACGGCATACGCGCAAGGTTCCGGCATTTTGAACGTGAATGCGTTCACTCCCGGAGACGCCACGGAAATTTCCCTCGGCGTTCTCACGCTTTTGTCTCCCGCGCCGCAGGATTTGGAACTGATGACAAATCTCACCGCTGAGCGCGTCGCGTATCAGCTAGGAACGAACGCCGCCGGCTCGTGGTTTTCGTTGACGAAGCTCGTTCCGTGGGCCAAGCCCGCGCCGTTCTCTCTCATCCGCGGCCACAACTAGCCGATGCTGCAATTCTCATGACAAAGAAGGTTTATAATCGTGCCAAATGACGCGCAGACATCCGCTCAGTTATCCAGCGCCGCCCCAAGGGCGATTTCACACTCAAATAGCAAAGGAAGCTACGTCGAATTATTACGACGTAGTGTTTCGAAGCCTGCCTATGAAGTTCATCAAGCGGTTATCCGCACACGGGATCGTTCCCGTCTTCGCAGGAGCACTTCTAGGGGCTGGGGATTCGCACATGCTCGGGCGTAGCATTGGCATTGTCGTTTGCGCCGTATGGTTGGCACTTGACGTTGGATTTTGGCTATCCCACACGAACTGGCATCGATATTGGAAGATCATCGTCTTTTGTACGGCTTTCTGCGTTCTATGTAACTCAGGAATCCGCGTAATGTACTTCTTCCTGTCAGCTACCCTCAGCGCCGAACGAGACGATGCACACAGGAATATCGAGATCCGTTTTTCACTTCCGCGACAAAGCAACGACATGATGCAATCTCGAATAACCGTGGTGAACGATAGTGCGCAGAACCTCACGGACAGGCACCTTTTGACTTGTGAATCCATATTCACAGTCAACCCGGGCGGTTTAGTGATTCAAGGCATGGTGTCGGCACATAGCAACAAGGCCGGCGGTGGTTGGTACGTAATAGGCGGACAACCGCGCGCAAATGAAATTGAGAGGTCTTGGCCAATAAGTGGTACGGGTGCAACGGGAAATGCTGATGCCACAACAGAATCGTGCTTGGCAGTCTGGAACATTAATCCTGCGCCAACGTGAGCGGACATAAAGATCACGTTCTTTTATTTTTTGAGCTCCCAACCTGACGACATGCAATCGGTCACGAAGAGAATAGTAATGAAGCAGAATTCCGCGAGTGAGCTCGACTCGTACCAAGAGGCGCTTGAGAAACCTAGTAGCGCCTGCTGCCCCGCGACTGGACTGAAATTTGCCGAGGCTAATCAATGGTGCTACGGAAATCCGTTCGGGCCGAAGCGGACCTTAGGTGAGGGCAGTAACTGAGAACCCTACGGATGCATAGAGAAGCGTTGCCATGCAACGACCAGGGCGATGGTCACGCTGCCCATGCCGCCAACCAGGTAACTGATCGAGTGGGCGAAAAGGTCGGCCATAAACGCGGGCTGTTTCTCCACGGGCAGCATCAGGCCCCACGCTTGCACAGAGGGGATTTGTCCAGTGCTGGACAAGTAGTGGCCGATGAATCCCGCGACCGTCGCGCAGACGCCCATCACAAGCAGCAGCACCACTGCCGGGCGCACAAACCGCCGCCAGGTGAACTTTTCCGGTGAGCCTGCGCGCGCCGCCAGTGCAAACAAAATTCCGGCGGCAAGTCCGCCCCACCACGTGGCCACAACGCCCCAGCCGAGCGCAATGAGCGTGAGCGAACCGGTATT
>DATFQU010000275.1:0-6286 GCA_035264005.1 Candidatus Acidiferrales bacterium | reverse complement strand
CCCATGCCGCAGCGCGTGTGAAGCTTCGACGCGCGCCAAGAGGAATGATGCCGGATGCGCGAGAGCGTCACGTCCTCGCAGCGGCAAATAATTGTTTCGGGATCGGCAAGCGAGCGAAGTTCGTCGCGAAGAGCGAAAGTTTCACGCAGGAGCGCGGCGAAGCGATCGAGGCGGCGCTTTTGCGGAGCCAATTGTGCGGCGCTGGCGGCCTGGCCTGATGCGACGTATCCGGCGATTTGGCCTTCGAGGATGGAGAGATCGACGCCGCCGATGCTGGTCAATTCGCCAGCGGCAAAAATGTTTGCGATGGAACTGCGTTGATTTTCGTCTATGCGAATAAAACCGGCGCGGAGCTCGCAGCCAAGAAGCGCGGCAAGTTCGGTGTTAGGCACGAGATGAAAGCCGCATGCGAGATAGTCGCAGGGTTCCTGCCAAGTGCGATCGCCACTGCGGAGCGTGACACTTTCGAGTTTTTCAGCGCCGTTGGCGCGAAGGGGCCAGCAATTGGTTTTGTACGGAACGCCAGAAAGCTGGCGCTTGATTGCGAAGGCCTGCGCGAGTTTTGTTTTTTCGAAGGCGAGCGACATGCCGAAACGCGCGAGGCGATGCCAGGGCGCTTGCTCGGCGATGAGGCGAACGTCGGCACCGTGTTCGCGAAGATGCGCGGCGACGGCAAGAAGAAGAGGGCCGCTGCCGGCGACGACGACTTTCTTTCCGTTGATCGACAGGCCGCCTTTGACGAGCGCCTGCAAACCGCCAGCGCCCATGACATTCGGGAGCGTCCAACCGGGGAACGGGAGGAAGAGTTCGCGCGCGCCGGTGCAAAGGATCAGATTTTTGTACGTGAGCTCGCGGACTTCGTCGATGGACTGCGCGTCGATGGACTGGACGATAAGGCGGCCGTTCTCAAGCTGGTCGATGACTTCCGTAGACGGGAGAAATTCGATTTTTGCGGCGGCGAACTTGTCGAACCATTTGCGGGCATCGGGATTTGCATCGTTGCGCTGATGGCCGCGCCAGATCTGACCTCCGGCACGCGGATTATTATCGAGGAGGCCGACGCTTGCGCCGCTTTCGGCTGCGCAGCAGGCCGCCGCGATACCCGCCGGGCCAGCGCCGACGACGAGAACATCGAAATTTGATGAGCGGCTAGCCATCTACATGTTCCTCGGCGTAATTACCGGTGCGAATGTCCATTCCGGGCGCGCACAAAATTTCACAAGTGCGCGAGTGGCGCCTGCGATTGACGGTGGCGCGGCACTCGAAACAGACGCCCATACCGCAGAGTGGACCGCGCAGAGCGCCGCTGACGGAACGGCGGACGGTTGATGCGCCAGTCGAGAGAATTGCGGCGAGCGCGGTGGTGCCTGAGGGAACCATGATGCCGGCACCGTTCACGGTGATCGAGACGGCGTCAGGCATGGACATTCTCGTAGACGCGGCCCGGTAGATACGGAGCCGTGGGAATTTCTGAGGTGCGTTGCAACAATTGATCGACGAGCAGGCGAGCAGTGCCGAGCGACGTGGTGATGCCGAGGCCTTCGTGACCTGTTGCGAGGAAAAGATTTTCGTAGCCCGGCATCGGACCGATGAGCGGGAGCTTGTCGGGCGTGGCGGCGCGGAATCCTGTCCAGGTGCGAATCGCGGAAAGGCAGCCGAGATCGGGGATAAATTCTTCGGCGCGTGCAATCATGCGACCGAGAATGGCGTGGTCGACAGCAGTACTGTCTTTATCGAACTGGCGAGAAGAGCCGAGGAGCATTTGGCCGGTTTTGCGCGGCTGGATATTGAAGGCGACGGATTCACTGGTAAGGGAATGAGCGCTTCTCAAGTAGCCGAGTTCGACAAGCTGGTGGCGCACAAACCCGGGATAGCGGTCGGTGATAACCAAGTGGCCCTCGCGCTTGCGAACTTCGATACCGGGAAGCAATTTTGCGGACCAAGTACCGGCGGCGACGACGATGGATTGCGCGACGATGGATGTTCCGTCGTCCAAACGAACGCCATCTGGAGCAATTTCCGTGACGACGCGAGGATGATGCAACTGCGCGCCGCGCGACTGCGCCTGTTCGATGAAGAAACGCGCGGCACAGGGGGCGTAAATTACGGCGTCTTGTGGAACGAGCAGACCTCCGGGAAGACCAGCGCGAAGATTGGGTTCAGCTTCGTGAAGCGCGCGGGCGTCGAGGATTTCGGCGGGAACGCCACGGGATTCGTAGAAGTACCTTTTTTCAGTTACGGCGCGCATCTCTTCGGCGTCGGCCGCGACCCAGATGGTGCCGCAGCCTTCATATTCAACATCCGGCGGAAGTTCAGCAGACAGGCGCTGCCAGAGCGTTTGCGAATAACGCGTCAGAGCGAACTGGGCTTCTGAATCGTCCATGACGACAAGATGACCCATTCCTGCGGCAGTGGCTCCGCCACCGATGATTTCGGCTTCAACGACTCCAACGCTAAGGCCCTCCGCGGCGCATGCGGTGGCGCAGGCCGCTCCAACGATTCCCGCTCCGATAATCAGAACGTCATAGACGGGCAACTTCATTTTCGGATTCCGAAGCAAAAGGGATCCTGCGGGTCGAGGATCAACTCGCTGTCTGCGTTCACAAATGCGGAACCCGTGATGGTGGGATGCAATTCGCCATCGCGCTCGGTGATGGTTCCTTCGAAGATGCTGCCGACGATGCTTTCCTGGCGCCAGACTTCGCCAGCGCGTAATTTACCGTCGGCGTAGAGGCAAGCCATTTTTGCGGATGTGCCAGTGCCGCATGGAGAGCGGTCGTAGCTCTTTCCCGGGCACAAAACGAAATTCTTGCTGTCGGCTTCGGGCGCTTCGGGAGGGCCGAAGAGTTCGATATGGTCGATTTCCTGGCCATCGCGGCCGGTGATGTTCTGTTTTTTGAGTTGCTGGCGAATGGCCCAGGTGAAGTCGGTGAGACGGTCGATATGGGAGAAGTGAATGTGCATCCCGTGATCGCTCACGAGGAAAAACCAGTTTCCGCCCCAAGCGATGTCGCCTGTGACAGGGCCGTGTCCGGGAACGTCGACTTTGACTTTCGTGGCGTAGCGGTAGCTGGTGACATTCTGAACGGTGGCACGACCGTCGCCGTCCAGGCAAGCGGATACTTTGCCGACAGGCGTTTCAATTTGATGCTCGCCGGACGACAGCTTACCCAGGTGCGCGAGCGTCACCATAAGGCCGATGGTTCCGTGGCCGCACATTCCGAGGTAGCCTACGTTGTTGAAGAAAATGACGCCGGCAGAACAGCTTGGGTCAGAAGGCTGGCATAAAAGGGCGCCAACGATGGCGTCCGAACCGCGCGGCTCGTTGACGACGGCGGAGCGGATCGAGTCAAATTTGTCTCGGAAGGCAGCGAGCTTGGAAGCGACGGAACCGTTGCCGAGGTCGGGACCGCCAGAGATGATAATGCGCGTGGGTTCTCCGGCAGTATGAGAGTCAATGACACGGAGACGATGTATACCAGTATTCATAAAGGTGATGCGGCACTCTCTGTATAAAATATCCGATGTTTGACTCTGGGGCAAGTGCGGATGCAAGCTGAGGCAATAGAGCGTGCGTTGCCGATGGCGACTGTGAGAGACATAATAGGCCGCGCAGTTTAGCGCAAAATGCGGCAGGTTGCGGCCACGGAGAATCTTAGTGCGGATCAATAGAAAAATTCGCGCCGTTGATGCACACGCTTGCGGAGAGCCGGGACGCGTGATTACCGGCGGCGTCGAGGACGTGCCCGGGAAGAGCATGTTCGAGAAGATGGTGTATCTGCGCACGCACGCAGATGACCTGCGCAAGCTGATGCTGAGGGAACCGCGCGGATATCCGGCGTCGAACTGCAATCTGATTTTGCCGCCGACGCGCGCGGATGCAGACGCCGGTTTTGTCATCATGGAGCAGGTTGAGTATCCGCCGATGTCGGGCACGAACACGATTTGCGTGGTCACAGTGCTACTGGAAACAGGAATAGTGGCGGCAAAAGACAGGATTGCAAAACTCAAGCTGGAAACGCCCGCGGGCCTCGTGGAAGTCGAAGCGGAAATGGAGAACAGGAAAGTTACGCGAGTGACGTTTCAGAATGTTGCGGCGTTTGCGACGCATCTGGATACGGACGTGGAAGTGCCACAGTTGGGGACGGTGAAGGTGGACGTGGCTTACGGCGGAATGTTTTACGTTATCGCGGATGCGGAACAGTTTGACTTGAGGCTCACACCGGACGAAGGGCGAGATGTCGTTCGCATCGGGGAAATGATTAAGGCAGCGGCGCGGGAGCAGCTTCCAGTGGCGCACCCAGAGAATCCCGAGATTTCGGGAATTACGATTGCGCAGCTTTCCGGGCCGTCGACGACTGCGGGTGTGAGCCGAAAGAATGCGGTGATTGTTTCGACAGGCGAACTGGATTGGAAACGGCCGGAGTCGTGGACAGGCGCGCTCGACCGTTCGCCGTGCGGTACGGGAACTTGCGCGAAGATGGCGACGCTACACGCGAAGGGCGAGCTGGCGCTCAATTGCGATTTCGTGCATGAAGGAATTCTGGGCACGACGTTCACTGGAAAGCTGATCGCGGAAACACAAGTGGGAAAATATGCGGCGGTGATTCCGACGATCAGCGGGCGCGCGTGGATTACGGGATTTTCGGAGTATGTGGTAGATGCGGGCGATCCTTTTCCGGAAGGGTTCACGGTGGGAGATATTTGGGGCAAGACGTCGTGAACCCACGAGGCCAATTGTCGGACGGGCAGCTGCGAAATTAAAATGTAATAACATCCGTTGATTGGCGATGTGTTATGTTATGCGGCTTGGCGAGCCGGGATTGGGCTGTTCGCCGTTTACGAGCAAAATGCCGACAAAGCAAAACACCGAGACTGAAAACACGAAGGAATCGAACGGAATACCGCGAACGTCGCTGGCGTCGGCGGTGGCGGACAAGCTGCGCGCGATGATCATTCACGGAGACGTGCAAGAAGGCGAGCAGTTGCGTCAGGATGCGATTGCTTCGGATTTTCAAGTGAGCCGGATTCCTGTGCGAGAGGCACTGCGGCAACTGGAGGCCGAGGGACTGATTAAGATTGTGGCGCATCGCGGCGCTGTGGTCTCGGCACTGTCGGCGGATGAAATCGAAGAGCTCTTCGACATTCGCGCGCTGCTGGAGTGCGAGGTGCTGAAAGTTTCCATTCCTCACCTGACGGAAGCGGACTTTGGAAAGGCTGAGTCGATTCTGGAGACCTACGAAAAAGCCCTGTGGATGAAGGAAGAAGTGGGAACATGGGGACGGCTCAATTGGCAGTTCCATTCAGTCCTGTATTCGCGAGCGAACCGGCCGCATTTCCTGTCGATCATCAAGATGATCAACAACAACGGCGACCGGTATACAAGGTTGCAGCTTTACTTGACACAGGCGTTCGAGCGGGCAAAGACGGAGCACAGGCAATTGTTGGAGCTATGCCGAAAGCGGGATATTGAGGCGGCGAGCGATCTGCTTGAACGGCATATTCACAATGCCGGGCGAATGTTGAAAGAATTTGTGAAGACGCATCGAAAGTAACACGACGCGGTTCTGCAGTGAGAGTTTCCCTTCCTTTCAAACTAAATGCCACGGCGAGATCCTTCGCTGCGAAAACGTCGCTTCGCTCAGGATGACAAAAGTAAACCCAGGAGGGCGGGAACGCCTAGTGCAATGCCTCCTGCTTCGCTCTAACGTGCAAAAGCGAAAGCAGGTCCCTCACCGCCATCCCGCGAAAGCGGCGGGCTGGGTTCGGGATGACAACGTAGGTCTAGGAGGGCCGGGAGGCCCTCCTCCAAAAATACAACTCGATGCTACGGGCGGGCTGGGTTGGCGCTCGAGTCAGCGACGGGCGCTGATTGCAGCGAGGCGACGATGCCGCTTTCCGCGAGCGAATGGTTGAAGGCCGGAAAGTCCTTGTCCATGAGCTGGCGATAATTCTCAGTGGCGGACGCGAGGGCTTTCTCGTACATACCGAGGAGCATCATGTCCGTGTCGGTGGGAGCAAAATCTGCGCCGCCGGCAACGTCGCCACCGCCGGAACCGATTTCAGCATTGAGCCAGATCAAATTGAGATAGACCTTGTAGGCAGAGACGTAATACTTGTCGTCGCTGTTTGCGTCGGCCTTGGCGAGGAGCGAGTACTCGACGGTCTGCATCTTGTCGTCCATGTCTTTGACGGATTTGAGGAGATCGGCGAATTTCGTATCGCTTTTCTGTTCGGCCTTGGCTTCGCTGATTTCCGAGGAAAGCATGGTTTCATGGTCTTCGAG
>DATFQU010000274.1:0-2757 GCA_035264005.1 Candidatus Acidiferrales bacterium | reverse complement strand
TGGCTCCATGCGGCCCGCGACAAGTTCCCACAAATATCCGCCGACGGAATGGCGGTACTGACAAATGAGGAGCATGCGGCCGTCGTCGAAGACGGGAAGGACGACGACGGAGCCGTTGTGCACGACGAATTCGCGCGTGGTTTCGACGCCGTTGGGCTCTTGGACATGCTCGCGGCGGACGTCGAATACGCGTCCGTGGAAGAGAGTTTCGCTGGATGTAATTTTGGCGCGCGGGCTCATGGGTTTCTCCCGTGCAACATCATAGAGCGAAAAAACAGAAATCGAAAAGCGAAAGCCGAAGACGCGGAAGCTAAAATGCGAGAATTCTTGCCTGAAATGTCAGAAGGGAAGCTTCGGATGAATTGGCGGCGGGGCGAGGATTGCGTATACTGGCGCGGGAATTTTGAGAAGAGCAGATTATGGCGATGCAAACGCTGATTGTTGATGATGAACGGCCCGCGCGGGAGGAATTGGCGTTCCTGCTGAAGGGCATTCCCGATGTTGCGATTATCGGGCAGGGGAAAAACGGCTTGGACGCGGTGAACTTGATCAAAGAGCACAGTCCGGACCTGGTTTTTCTGGATGTGCAGATGCCGGGGCTGGATGGGTTCGGCGTGATCAAAAAGCTGGCCGAGAAAAAGATCAAGATGCCGCAGATAATTTTTGCGACGGCGTTCGACGAATACGCCGTGCAGGCATTCGAAGTGAACGCGGTGGATTACGTGCTGAAGCCTTTTGACAAAGGGCGCGTGGCGAAGGCAGTGCAGCGCGCGAAGAAAATGATCGAGGCGCAGGCGTCTCCGGTGGAGCGATTGGAAACGCTAGTGGGGCAGCTTGGGGCGGGCGCGGGCGCTGCGAAACCGCCGGAAACAGGCAAGCACGTGAAATTGCTGCTGAAGGCGCAGCAGCGGATGTTTTTGGTGGACGCGGACGAAATGGTGTACGCGTCGATTCAGGACGGGACGATTACGATTTTCACGAAGGATTCGGAAGGCGTTTCGAATTATCGGACAATTGAAGAGCTGCAATCGCAGCTCGACGCGGCGCATTTTTGGCGAGCGCACCGCTCTTATCTGGTGAATATTGATCACATCAAAGAAGTGGTGCCGTGGTTCAAGTCGAGCTTCATGCTGAAGATGAGCGATAAGCGAGTCAGCGAGATTCCGGTGAGCCGGGCGCAGACGCGCCGCCTCCGCGAACTCATCAAAATGTAAAATGATTTTAAAGGAGCGCCGCTTCAGAGAGCGTGTCGATGCATTAAAACCACGATGCCAATGGCCTGTAATGCGAGGAAAACGCCAGAGAAAATGTAATAGGGGATGCGGAGCTTAGGCCATAACCACATCGGGAGCTGGTCAGCAAACTTATCGCTCCACGTTTCGCCGAAGCGCGGTACCGAAGTGGCTTCGTCCGTTTGAGGCTCCCAGCGCGCCGCAATCCAGGTCGCTCTGAGGTTGGCTAGGAGCAACGCTGAAATCAGGATCTTGATTATCGGATTTCCCGCGATGCTCAACAACGAGTCGCTAACGTACAAAGCCAGAACGGCGGCTGCGGCATAACGACTTCGCTCTCGCACTCCGATACCCCCGAGGTAGTAAAAAAACAGAACAAAGAATCCTGCGATCGGATGAGAGCCGATGATCGACACAACGAAGGAAAGGACCGCGACAATGGTGCAGACCCAATAGCCCTGCGCACCAAGATAATCGACGTCATTGCTCGTTTGCACAGAAGGCCAGAGCAGACTCTTGAGACGACCTTCCGACTTAACAGGCGAGTTGGAAATTCCCAGCGTTTGCATTTCGCGCATTGAATCATACCGTCCGAGTAACGTCCACATAGGCGAAAGCGATTTATCGGCCTGGCATGAGTTAACTGAGATCAGTGTCACGATCAAGAGTCCAAACTAGCCCGCTGGCAATCGCGCAAAGGCATTTGAGAGTGCGGCGATTCGTTTTAAGATGACTGGCTCGAAGGATTGAATAAGGAATGGATTTTTCGCTCAACTCGGAACAGAAAGTGCTGCGCGACACGGTGCGGCAGTTCATGGAGACGGAGATGCGTCCCGTGTTGCGCGCGTACGAGCGCGAGGAGAAATTTCCCGCCGAGGAGCTGCGCAAGCTGGGCGAGCTTGGCTGTTGCGGGATGCTGATCCCGGAGGAGTGGGGCGGCGCGGAGATGGACACGGTCAGCTACGCAGTGATGCTGGAGGAAGTGGCGCGCGTGTGCGCGTCGACGGCGGTGACGTTGAGCGTGACGAATTCGGTGGTGGCGGTGCCCATTTGGAAGTTTGGCACGGAGGCGCAGAAGAAGAAATATCTGACGCGGCTGGCGAAGGGGGAAATACTTGGCTCGTTCTGCCTGACCGAGCCGCAGGCGGGATCGGATGCAGCAGCGATTCAGGCGCGGGCGGTGCGCGACGGCGATTTTTATGTGCTGAACGGGACGAAAAGCTGGGTTTCGAGCGGCGGACAGACGGGAGTTTACGTTGTGTTCGCGAAGACAGATCCGGCTGCGGGGGCGAAGGGAGTGACGGCGTTCCTGGTGGAGTCGACGTTTCCGGGTTTTCGCGTGGCGCGGTTCGAAGATAAGATGGGTTTGAGAATTTCGAAATCTGCGGAGCTTTCGTTCGATGATCTGCGCGTGCCGGTGGAGAATCGCATTGGCGAGGAAGGGCAGGGGCTGAAAATTGCGTTTGAGGCGCTCGATGGAGGGCGCGTAGGAATCGCGGCGCAGTCGGTGGGGCTGGCGCAGGCG
>DATFQU010000273.1:0-3138 GCA_035264005.1 Candidatus Acidiferrales bacterium | reverse complement strand
CGCGACAAGATTCAGGCGTTCATGGTCGCGGAAGGCGTAGCGGGATGGATCCAGCCCTCACGCGGAGACGACGGGACTGTGTACGTTCAATCCGGCGGTTCGTATGATCCGAATGGGCCGCCAGCGCCAATGGGCATTGCGATGGCGAGCGAGTGTTATGGACGCATTTACCGGCTGCTGGAGAAGAAAATTCCGGTCATGCTGCGAATCAATGACGAGAACAAGTTTTACGATGACGATTTGAATTCGTTTAACATCATCGGCGAAATTCCGGGTACCGATAAAGCAGATGAGGTCGTGATGATCGGCGGACACTTTGATTCGTGGCATTCCGGAACGGGCGCGACGGATAATGGGGCCGGCTCCGGCGTGATGCTCGAAGCGATGCGCATCCTGAAAGCCAGTGGGCTGAAAATGCGGCGCACGGTGCGGATTGGACTGTGGACGGGAGAAGAAGAGGGATTGCTGGGATCGCGCGCATACGTGAAGGACCATTTTGGCGATCCGAAGACGATGCAGCTCAAGCCGGAGCAGAAGAAGCTGGACGCGTACTACAACATTGACAATGGCACGGGCAAGATTCGCGGAGTCTACCTGCAAGGGAATGAGGCGGTCGCTTCACTGTTCGAGAAGTGGATGGTTCCATTTCACGATTTAGGGATGGCAACGCTCACGATTCGAAACACTGGCGGGACGGACCATTTGTCTTTTAATGACGTTGGCATACCGGGGTTTCAGTTCATTCAGGATCCGATCGAGTATGAGACGCGGACGCACCATTCAAACATGGACGTCTATGAGCGTTTGCAGGAACCGGATATGAAGCAGATGGCGGTGATTATCGCGTCGTGGGTCTACCTGACGGCGAACCGGGACGAGATGATTCCGCGGAAACCGCTGCCGGCGCCATCGACGAGCCCGTTTTAGGCGGCGTTTAGCTGGCGCGGCGGGCAGGCTTGCGATGGCGCTCTGCTTGTTTCCGCGCATGCGCTGGCTGCTTGCGCGAAGCACCTGAGACGGCGAGGCTCTTTTTGAGCGCGGCCATCATGTCAATGACAGGGGCGCGATGCGGCTCGGGCGCAGCGGCAACTTCCCTGCCCTTTTGTTTGGCTTCGATGAGAGACTTCAGGCGGTCTTGAAATTCGTCGTGATATTTGTTGAGACGGAAGGGCTCGGAAAGATTTTCGACGAGTTGCTCCGCGAGTTTTACTTCCTGCGGCTTGAGCTTTATGTCTTCGGTCTTGCCATATCCCGGAGCTTCGCGAATTTCATTGGCGAAGTACATGGTGTGAAGCGTCAGACCGTGGTCATACGGACGAATGAACACGGTGTATTCGCGCTGGTGCATGGCGACTTTTGCAATGCCGACGCGCTTGGTAGCTTCGAGCGTCTTGAGTAAGAGCTGATAGGCCTTGCGCCCTTCTTCTTCTGGAACAACAAAGTAGGATGAATCGAAGAACAGCGGATCGATTTCCGATTCTTTCACAAAAGCGAGAATGTCCATGGTGCGCGCGGAGTGCGGCGCGATTTTCTTGATTTCCTCTGGATCGAGCAGCACGTACTTGCCGTTTTCGTATTCGTATCCTTTGACCACTTCGGAGCGGTCGACTATACGATTGCAGGTTGGGCAAAAGAGCGGCTGACGCAGGCGCGTCTTGCACACGCTGTGGAGCTGATGGAGTTCGACGCGCGAGGAGCGGGCCGCCGCGTACAAACGGATTGGAAGAGAAACGAGTCCGAAAGTTATGGAGCCTTTCCATGCAGAGGAAGCCATGTTCGCGCAATCTCGCTTTCTTGGAAGTGAACGAATTTTAGGCGGTTTTATGGCTCAACGCATCAAGGAAAAACCGCACGGCTAGACAGGAAAGGCCGTACGCGATAGTTTGAATGAGAATGCAAGTGAGAGCCTCTTTGTAATCGCGAGTATATGGCTGCCCTCGAAGAATATCGCAAGAAACGCCACTTCAAAGAGACGCCGGAGCCGAGCGGAAAAGTTGGCCGGCTGCGCGGAAACCGATTTGTTGTTCAGGAGCATCATGCGCGGCGGCTTCATTACGATTTTCGGCTGGAAGTGAACGGCGTGCTGAAATCTTGGGCGGTGCCGAAAGGGCCTTCGCTCAATCCCGCTGACAAACGGCTGGCGGTTCAGACAGAAGATCATCCGCTGGAGTACGGGAAGTTCGAAGGGACGATTCCGGCGGGACACTACGGCGCGGGAGAAGTGGCGATTTGGGACAGCGGAACGTTTGAGCCAGAAGGACAGATGGGAGCCGCTGAGCAAATCGAACGCGGCGAATTGAAATTCATTTTGCATGGGAAAAAACTGAATGGGAGCTTTGTGCTGGTGCGGATTCGCGGACGACGAAATGGAGACAAAGACAAAAAAGAGTGGCTGCTGATAAAGCATCGCGATGCGGCGGCCGACACGAGCAGTCCGGCGGGAAAAGTTGCTGAGCCGATGCTTCCGGTGCACGCGAAGAAGCACAAAGTGGACGGTCATGTGCGCGTGGATTTTGGCAAGCAGCCGCAAATGCCCGAAGGCGCGCGAAAGTCCGCGATGCCGGAGATTCCGCAGGTGGCGTTGGCGACACTGGCAGAGAATCCGTCGTCCGATCCGGACTGGATTTTCGAAATCAAATGGGACGGGATTCGGACTATTGCCCGCGTGGATAACGGAAAGGTTCGATTGTGGTCGCGCACAAAGCGGGACATCACGCCGGAATTCCCTGAGCTTTCCGCGATTGCTGGCGCGGTGAATGCCAAAGAAGCATTGCTCGACGGGGAGGTGGTTGTACTGAATGAGGACGGGCGAAGCGATTTTCAGCGGCTGCAATCGAGAATGGGCGTCAGAAGTCCGTCGGCGAAACTCATCAGCGCTGCGCCGGTGGTGTATTACGTGTTCGATGTTTTGTACTGTGATGGATACGACCTGCGAAGGGTCCCATTGATTGAGAGAAAAGAATTCTTGCGCGAGATTATCGGCGCGAGCGCGGTGATGCGTTACTCAGACCACCAAGTGGGAGAGGGCGAGAAACTTTTTGAGCTCGCGCGGGAACAACACCTGGAAGGAATCATTGGGAAACAGGCGTCGAGCGTTTACCCGAGCGGACGGACGACTGAGTGGCTGAAATTCAAAAT
>DATFQU010000272.1:0-2767 GCA_035264005.1 Candidatus Acidiferrales bacterium | reverse complement strand
GACGGCGGAGGCGGTCATGAGCGTGTTCATCAGCAGCAGGCCGGCGAGAAACATCGCGAGGCCGAGGAATCCGCGCGCGACGCCGCCAAGATTTGCGGCGAGAAGAAAAATGAGGAGCTGGCTGGGTGTTTCCGCGCCGAGGCCGTGAATCACACCGATGAAGAAGACGGATTTCTTTGTGTAATTCCAATTGGCGCCGGCGGGGCGCTCGATTGCTTTGCCGTGCAAGAGTTGGCGGGCTTTCCAACTTGTCCAGCGAAACGCGTTGATCAAAATTAGGATGCGCGATTTGGGCGGCGCTTTGGCTCCGCCGCGGAACATCGAACCGAGAACGTAGATGCCGAGGATGACGAGCGTGAGGCCGACGAGGCGTTCGGCCCAGTTGTCGATGACCGGCGGAAGGGAAGTCTGCAAAACGATGACGAGGCTGCCGAGCGCCGCGACTGTGGCTGCGTGGCCGAGAACGTAGAGCAAACCCATGCGCATCGCGCGGCGAGGTTCGGTTTCGACGTTGGTGATGTCGGAAATGGCGGCGATGTGGTCGTAATCGAAGCCGTGCTTGAAGCCGAGGACGGCGGCGGTGAGCAGCGCGAGTTCGAGAGTTTTCGGAGCAACCATTCTGTAAAAGATAACAGCGAAAAGCGAAAATCGAAACTCGAAAAACAGCTTTTATGCGCGCCGAGACAGAAGATAGCCCGCGAGTTGGCGAAGGCGCTGGGCGTGTTCGCCGTAACAATGGAGTTCGCGATCGGCGCGCGCGCTGAGTTCCTCTGCGAAGGCGCGGGATTTGTCGATGCCGAAAATCGCAGGGTACGTGGCTTTCTTTTGTGCCTGGTCCTTCCCAGCGGTTTTGCCGAGAGCGGCGGAAGATTCTTCCACGTCGAGAAGATCGTCGACGACTTGGAATGCCCAACCGACGGCTTCACCGAAGCGGCCAAGACGCGCGACATCTTCGTCATGCGCGCCGCCCGCGATAGCTCCGGCGATGACGGAGGCGCGAATCAGTGCGGCGGTCTTCGAGCGATGAATGTATTCGAGCGCGGCGGCATCGACTTGCTTGCCTTCGGCTTCGACATCGGCGACCTGTCCACCGACCATGCCATTGACGGTTCCGGCGGCGCGGCCGATTTCAGAAATGATGCGAACGCGGCGGTCGGCGGCGACGTCGGCGTGAGAGAGCGTTTCGAAAGCGAGAGTGAGCAGGCCATCTCCGGCGAGTATGGCCATGGCGACGCCGAATTTTTTGTGGCAGGTGGGCTTGCCGCGGCGAAGATCGTCGTTGTCGAGCGCAGGCAAGTCGTCGTGAATCAGCGAATACGTGTGAATGAATTCGAGGGCGCATCCGACGGTTGCGGCGGCGTCGAGTTGCTGCGAAAAAAGGCGCGCGGCTTCGTAGCAGAGAATCGGGCGGATGCGCTTGCCTCCGGCGAAAACGCTGTAGCGCATAGCCTGATGGATTGTAGCGGGCGGCGTGGATTCGGCGGGGAGAAGTTTTTCGAGCGTGGCTTCGATGACGCTTTGGTCTTCGGAGAAAAACGCGGGCTGAGTCATTGGGCTGACGTAAGAGCGCGGCGGCGAAGAGGCAGCGCGCGGAACAAGTGGATTAGCGCTGAGATTGTGGATTGTCCTCGTCGGTGTCAAACGGCTCGGCGGCAAGTTTGCCGTCGGCTTTTCTGAGCAAAATTTCCACTTTGCCTTCGGCTTCTTCGAGCTGCTTCTGGCAGTCGCGCGAGAGGTTCACGCCTTCCTCGAAAAGTTTCATCGCTTCGTCGAGAGGCAGCTCGGCGGATTCGAGGCGCTTGACGACTTCTTCGAGGCGCGCGAGGGACTTTTCGAATTCGCCTTTGCGCGGCGGCTCAGGGGCTTTGTTGGGTGTTGCAGTCATGGAAGGAGCATTCTAACGCACGACGGCGGGATGGCCAAATGGCGTTGTGCGAATGGCGGCGCGCAGCGAGAGCGTGACTGTTGACGCAAACAGATGTTGCGCGGACGCGCTGTGATGCAGCGGTCTTGTTAGAATCGTAGGAGAACAAGAGGCGCGCAGGGGGCAGCGCCGAACCATGATCGTTCTGCGTTTGTTTTCCATTCTGATCCTCATCGCGATCAACGGATTTTTCGCGGCCGTAGAGTTTTCGCTTGTGGCGATCCGGCATTCGCGCATCCGGCAGCTGGTGAAGCACGGGAACGCGAGCGCGCGCATCGTGGAGACGCTGGCGGCGGACATGGGCACCGTCGTGTCCGGCGTGCAGGTGGGAATCACGCTGACGAGCCTCGCGCTGGGATATTTGGGCGAACTGACGCTAGCGCAGTTTCTCGATCCGATTTTCCGTGAAGTTCCCGGTCGATATGGAGCGATTGCGGCGCACGGCGCTGCGTTGGTGGTGGCGTTTGGGCTACTGACGATCCTGCAAGTCGTGCTCGGCGAGCTGGTGCCGAAGAATCTGAGCCTGGCGCAGTCAGAGCGCGTTGCGCTGCTGATCGCGCGGCCGTTCGAGTGGTTTCTGAAGACGTTTCGCTGGGCGATTGCGCTGCTGGACGTGTTCGCGGGTAAATTTGTGAAGGCGCTCGGCGTAAAAACGACGCGCGCGCATTCGGCGGTGCGCTCGGAAGAAGAGCTGCGCATTCTTGTGGAGCAGGCGCGCGAGCGCGGAGTGCTGGCGCCGGCGGAAGAAAGATTCATTCACGGCGCGATGAATCTGGGCGATGTGCAGGTGCGCGAAATCATGGTGCCGCGGCCGGATATTCATGCGCTGCGCGACGACGCGTC
>DATFQU010000271.1:0-15519 GCA_035264005.1 Candidatus Acidiferrales bacterium | reverse complement strand
ATAAGCCAGCTCAATGATTGCTATGTGCTTCACGGACTGCATTCTACACATTGAGCATGTCATTGTCAAGTTTGTTGAATGTGTCTATATCGCTATGAATCCGTGCCACTTATCTAGCCCTTGGCAGCAGTCGCCTCATCTTTGCTTTCCCTTGATTCCAACCCGCCGCAGATTCGTCTAACCTCTTGCTCAAGACTCGCATCCTAGAAACTTGCCGTTGCCTGTGCGCCTTTCGCGTCATCGCTCGCGATTTTGCGCTCTATGCTCGGCGAATCGCGTAGAATGCCTTCGAGTCGAAGCATTTGCCAAGAGAGGACGAGTCGCCCATGAATTTGCGCCGTTGTTTACTGCCCATTCTCACCGGAGCCGCGCTCGTCATCGGGGCGCTTTCAGTCCCCTCTCTTCGCGCGGCCGCTCAGAGCCATGCCGACGACGAAGCCCAGCTGGCAGCGGAAAAGTCGCTCGGCTCACCTTCGGCCCCCATCAAGCTCATCGTTTATGACGACTACGAGTGCCCCGCCTGCGGCGCATTCTACGAACAGACCCTGCGTCCAATGATCGATACCTATGTTGCAGAGGGCAAAGTCTATCTGGTCCATCGCGATTTTCCGCTTCCCATGCACCAATACTCACGCCAGGCGGCCCGCTGGGTCAACGCCGCAGCCCGTATCGGGAAATTCGAAGCCGTCGAACGCGCCCTTTTTGACAATCAGATGGGTTGGTCGGAATATGGCGCGGAAAACCCCAAAGGAATCATGAAGCCATTCGTGGAGTCAGCTCTCACGCCAGTCGAATTTAAACGCGTTGAGCGCCTCATGCAGGGTTGCGAGTCCAACGACCACGATGAACTAAAGGGCTGCGCTGTCGACACCGAAATCCAGCGTAACATAGCCGCTGGAGATTTAATCCCGATCCGACAAACGCCGACTTTCCAGATCTATTATAAGGGCCAACCCTACCCTCCAGAATCTGGCATGGTGCCCTGGACGCTGCTGAAACAGTTTTTCGATCAAATCCTCAACCAGAAATAATCTATGGCCGCTAACGCGCGCTGGACTTTTGGTCGTGTTCTCTTGCTCGTGGGCCGTCTCGCCCTGGCAGCAATTTTCCTCGCCGCCGCTTACGGCAAGCTCAGCCCATTAACCGCCAAACAATGGACCATCAGTTCACTGAAAATCACTCCAGCATCGCTGAATCTGTCGATGACGTTCTTCGCCATGCAGATCAGTTCCTACCAGATGTTTCCTGACTGGTCAGTCAGCCCCATCGCCCACACTTTGCCTTGGATTGAAATCGCCTTGGGCATTTTCCTCCTCACAGGTCTTGCCTTGCGATACGTGGGAGTCATAGCAACTGTCTTTTTCGCAGCATTTTGGGCGCTGATTATTCGGTCTTACGCTCTGCATCTCGGCATCAATTGCGGCTGCTTCGGCCCGAACGAAAAGCTCACGGGCTGGCGAGTGGTCGAGGACGGAGGCTTTTTTGCTCTCGGCCTCGTCGTCACCATCGGCGCATTCATTCTTCATCGCCGGAATCGCGTCGCCGTCTCCGCCCTCCCCCAACCCGAGTTGCCCGCCCGCTAGTTTCCCTATCCCTGCTCACGATTGCGTCGTATCATTCACGGACATTTTCTAAGGAGAGAATGCCATGCTCCCGAAAAGCAGATTCTTGCCGGTGTTGATTCCCGTTTTCGCAATACTGGCTTCCGCCGCTTTCGCGGCTGACACTCCCGCTCCGTTTGCGCTTCACGAAATCGCTCCCGGTGTCTGGGCTGCCATCGACAATCCCGCCGCTAAAGCTGCGCGCGCCGGAGCCAACGCCGGATTCGTCATCGGCAGCGACAGCGTCCTCGTGGTCGACACTTTCGAGAATCCCGACGCCGCGAAAGAACTCCTCAATCAGATTCGCCAGAAAACGAATCTCCCCATTCGCTTCGTTGTGAACACGCACTATCACCTCGACCACGTTGCTGGAAATAATACTTTCATCGCGGCTGGAGCGACTGTGCTCGCGCAACAAAACGTCCGCGTCTGGGAACGTACCGAAAACAAAAAATTCTTCGGCGCCAAGATCACTGACGAACAAAAAAACATGGTGGAATCGCTCGGCCTGCCTTCAATTACCTACGCTGACGGTGTCACACTTTTCCTCGGCACCCGCCAAGTCATCGTCCGTTCTTTCCCCGGACACACCGGCGGCGACAGTGCCGTGTTCATACCAGACGCCAACGTCGTTTTCTGCGGCGACCTCTTTTGGAACCACACCTTGCCGAATCTGATCGATGCTTCCACTAAACCCTGGATCGAGACTCTTGACGCCGGCATCCAGCACCACTCTGACGCGATTTTTGTTCCCGGTCATGGCGAGGTGGGACACGTTCAAGACGTCCGCGACTTCCGCGATTTCCTTGCCGACCTGCGAAGTGATGTCGCCCAGGCGCAAGCCGCGGGGAAAACAGACGACGCTCTCACTGAGGTCGTTTTGCCTGAGATTCAGCAGAAGTACGGCAAGTGGGACTTCATCGGCTTTGCGAAGCCCGCCATTCACTACACGGACCTCGAACTGCGCGGCCAAAAACGCATACCGCAGCCGCCGGCTGACTGAGGCCACAGACTTGCTCTAGCAAAGATTCTGGAAAATTAATTCTCGGGCGAGTGATGCGTTCCGTGCCGGGGTTCTTCTCGGTCGGTGCGAATAATCATGCTAACCAGAGGAACTTCCAGAATTTCGTTGTTTCCCTGCGTTCCTTGCAGTTTTTGCGGCTTCCACGGGCTGATCCAGTAATCGATCGTCAGCCACAGGCTGTACGACGGGCGTGAAAAACCAAGACAGAGCGCCGTGCCGAAAGCAACCCACAGGATGTTCTTTTGCACGTACGAAAGGTGCGTCAACGGAGGAATGAAAAGGGAAGGGATGAAAAACGCCAGAAAAACCGCCGCTGACAGCGCGTAGTCCAAATACATTGCGCCCGCGTAATAGCCGGATTCCGGATAGAAAGAGAGTCCGCAAACAGGGCATTCATCGCGGATTTTGAAAAAACTGGAGAACAGCCGGCCGTCTCCACAGTTCGGACAGCGAAAACGGAGCCCGCTCTTCAGCGCCTGCGAAAAGGGTGGCCTCTTCATGGTTACTACCCCCAAAACTCGCCTGAGCCTACGAGCGAAATCTCAACCTGCTCCATTATAACTCGCCGCGACCGAGTTGTCTGGCGCGGAATTTGCATCGTTTGGGACCGCGCCGAGGTGCTAAGTTGTGGACTCCACCCGTTTCACTTCTACTACCTTTTGATTCGTCGGCGGCCCGGCAAGTTTCGTGCTTTTTCTGTTATTTCGCTAATGCCCTGTGGAAAAGGAAAAGCGTCTAGTGCAGTTTGGCGTATTCTGCTTTCGCCTGTTGAAGAACCGGGATGTCGGCGTCCGCATCCTTCCAGTACGCGAAGAAATCCTGATAGCCAGTTCGCGCCCCTGCCGTGTCTCCCGACATTGCTCGTGCTCTCGCCACACCCAGCATCGCCAATGGATATGTTCCACTGAGAGCGTTGAGGCCGCGGTGGTCGAGCACAGCCTGAAAATCCGTTACCGCATCCTTGCCGTCTTTCGCCTCCAAATTCGCTAGACCGTGCAAATAGGAGTATTCGGCCTCCGACGACGATAGCGTATACAGCGCGAGTGGCTGAAGATCCGTCAAGGCTTGCTGCGCGTCATGGCGATCCAGCGCAAGCAGTGCGCGCCAACCCGGCGCAACAAGGCTATTCAACTCAAAGTTCTTGGGATCCTCCTTCAAGGCGGCGTCCAGACCCTTCTCGCTTCCTGCGACGTCGCCACAAGCGGCCAGCAGCTCAGCGCCGCTCGAATTCGTCTGATCCGGATCAAGCGCAAGCACCTTCTCGGCATCAGCACGCCCTTGCTGTACAAAACCATACGGACACTCCATAGAAGCGCGCTGAGACAGCACGCTGATCGTTAACTCTTTCGATGGGCGTATTCCTCCGGCGCCTGCCAGCGCCATTGCCAGCAGCTTATTCGCTTCGGCTACCTTTCCTAGGGCAACGTCGACGTTCAGTTGGATGATACCGGCTGCCTGAGGATATTTCGGCAGTATCCAATCCAGCTGTTTCTTCTGCGCCGCCGCATCGTTCTGCAGATACGCGATCTTCCATAACAATTGATGGTAACCCTCGCCATCAGGAAATTTCGCCAGCCCTTTTGCGACTACTGCCTTGGCCTCGTCGAATCGATCGCGATCGATGTATGCGTTTGCCAACTGGCTCGTCCCGATCGCATTGTCCGGAACAAGTTGCAGTGCGGTTGACTCTTGTTGCGTTCCGTCCTCGAGCCTTCCCTCCTCCAAATAAATGTTCCCTAGGTTGATCCAGGGGACGTCGTCACGCGGATAGGTCTGCTCCCAAAGCAAGTACGTTTGTTCCGCCTTCGCGAAGTCGCCATCTACGAATTGGTAGTAATGAGAGTCGATGTAGAGTTTTTCGCGCTCGCCGGCGCGATCCCGCAGAGCAAAAGCCTTTCGCATGTTTTCCTTGGCGTTCCCACCGCTGCCCAGATTTGAATAGACTGTGCCAAGCGTCGCATAGGCCATCGCGAAATTTGGATCGAGCCCAACCGCTTGTTGTAACAGCGGGATCTCCTCCGATGCTTCGCCCATGTCCAAGTCTTTCCGTGCCAGCGAATAATCCTTCAACGCGTCCAGCGAACTCGTCGTCGCCATCTCCACTGGCGTGTCAAACTTCTGAACCATTGCTAGCGACTCGCCTAGCTTGGAGCGCATATGTGACGCCAGCTGTCCAAGCGCTGGCAGGACCTTGTCCTTGCCGCTTGCATCTTCCTCCACACTCGCCAGCGACGCGCCCGAATCGCAATTCACCGCATCGAGCGTCAGCGCATACTGCCCTCCGATGCCCGCGATGGTTCCATCAAGCACCGCCCGGCTGCCATTCCGCTGGCACACCTGCCGCGCCAGATCCGGCGTCATCCGCGCGTTTGCAGGCTGCTCCATAAATCCCAGCGTTTGCTGAACTGCCGTGTCAGAAACCACATTCAGGTACGGTGACTCCGCCAGTTTTGCCGCCAGTGCCTCACGCAGCGAACCGTCGAAAACGGAATCCCCTGTCGTGTTCACAAAATCCGCCAGCACAATCGAATCTTTCGTCGTAAGCATCGGCTTGCGCTGCTCATAGAAGTACCAGCCCGCCGCAATCGCCACGGCGACGATTGCGCCGATCGCTGTGAACAGCGGCCATCGCCTCTTCGCGCCCGCGGCAACACTCATCGGCGCCGTAACTCCCGTCGCCGGCGTGAACGCCGAGCTGATGCGCGATGGGCCTGAAGAATGCGCCGATGCGTCAGCCTCGTCCGCCGCCGTTTCTCTCACTGCCGGTCGCGCGCCTGTGCGCCCCGAATCCGTGTCGCGCTTCAGCCGCGCCAAGTCCGCGCGCATATCCGAAGCGTGCTGATATCTGAGGTTCCGGTCTTTTTCCAACGCCTTGCCGATAATCTCTTCGAGCTTTTCGGGAATATCCGGATTCGCACGGCTCGCCGCCGCCGGATCGCGGTTCAGAATCGCTTCCTGAATCACACCTGTCGTATTGCCTGTAAATGCCTGCCGACCCGTCGCCATTTCGTATAGCACTAAGCCAAACGAAAAAAGGTCCGTTCGCGCATCCAGCGTTTCTCCGCGCACCTGCTCGGGAGACATATACGCGACTGTGCCCAGCGCTGTCCCAGGACTCGTCAGGAGCGCCTCAGCCGCATCTGCAGTAGGCGAGCCTGAAGTATTTTCCAAATCCGCCGTCGTCGTGGTCGTGAGCTTCGCCAAGCCAAAATCGAGAATCTTCGCGTGTCCGCGATCCGTCACGAAAATGTTTGCTGGTTTGATGTCCCGGTGGACAATTCCCTTGCCGTGCGCTGCGTCCAAAGCGTCTGCGATTTCAGCACTCAGCTCTAGCGTTATGTCTGTGGGCAGCGACCGTCCGCCAATGCGGTTGCGCAGCGTTTGGCCTTCCAAATATTGCATGGCGATAAATAACTTCCCGTCCTGCTCGCCAATTTCGTAAATGGTGCAAATATTTGGATGGTCAAGCGCCGAGGCCGTGCGCGCCTCGCGTTGGAATCTCTCCAGCGCCTGCTTGTCGTCAGCCAGCGCATCGGGCAGGAACTTCAGCGCAACGAATCGGCCGAGCTTCGTATCCTCAGCCCTGTACACCACACCCATCCCGCCCCCACCGAGCTTCTCGGCGATGCGGTAATGGCTGATCGTTTTACCGATGAAAGATTCCGCCTGTGGCACTGACGCATCTTACGGTCGCCTCACCGAGCAAGTCAACGCAAGCGAACGTACGAGCACTGGTCTCTAATGCTTTGACTTTCTGGCCGCGCTGAAACTATCATAGCCGCGACGTTCTGAGGGCCTGCAAGTGATTCGAACGGCTCGTCTAACTCGGCTCGCATCTCAGTTCCTTCCTTATATTTCCCATTTCGCATTTCGCAGGAGGTGCATTCATGTCGTCTAGTGACGATAAGCCGCGTCCGAACAGCAACGGAAAGCCGGACGGTTCGCGTGCCAAGGATCCCGCCAAAGATCCTAAGACCAAAAAGAGTGGCGCAGACCTTTCCCGTCGCAGTTTCATCAAAGGCGCGGGCATCGCGAGCGTAGCCGCATCCGCGGGCGCTCTTCTCGCCGACCGCGTCGTCGAAGCTCTGCCGCTGCCGCAGACCGAAGGCTCCGCAGCAGGCGTCGTCGGCCCGGGCGAAGTTCCTGTCACGCTGAGAATCAATGGCAAGATGCAAACCCTGAAAATCGAGCCTCGCGTCATGCTCCTCGATGCTCTGCGAAATCATCTCGATCTGACGGGCGCAAAGAAAGTTTGCGACCGTGCCACTTGCGGCGCCTGCACCGTCCACATCGACGGGCGCGCCGTCTACTCCTGCACCACGCTCGCCATCGACGTCCAGGGGCGCGAGATCACCACCATCGAGGGTCTCGGTACCGCCGAGCATCTGAGCCCGATGTCCGAAGCCTTCTGGAACAACGACGCGCAACAGTGCGGCTTCTGCACTCCCGGATTCGTGATGGCCTGCACCGCTTATCTTGACCACGAACCGCATCCCACGCGCGAAGGCCTTGAAAGATCGCTCGGCGGAAATCTTTGCCGCTGCGGCACCTACATGGGAATCAAAGACGCTGTCCTCGAAGCGGCTAAATCATCCAAAGCGAAAGGAGCGCGAGCCTAATGGCTGACTATCACTGGCCTCCCGCAGATCACCGCGCGCTCATCGGCAAGCGCATCAAGAGAATTGATGGACCCCAAAAATCTTCTGGCGACGCCAAATATTCCTATGACATCAATCGCCCCGGAATGCTCTGGGGCAAAATGGCCACCTCACCGTATGCTCACGCCAAAATCACCAAAATCGACACCAGCGCCGCCGAAGCTATGCCCGGCGTGAAAGGCGTCGTCACAATCGTGCCTGAAGGTCAGGAAGTCTTCTGGGCCGGCCAGGAAATTGTCGCCGTCGCCGCGGACACCGAAGAACGCGCTGAATCCGCCGCGGACGCCGTGAAAATAGAATACCAACAGCTGCCTTATCTCGTTGCCGACACCAACCCTCAGCAAGCCGGTGCGCAATACACGAAAGAACTCGCCAACAACGTTAAGGGCAACCCTGATCAGGCGTTCCAACAGGCCGAAGTTGTCAGCGAGGGCGACTACGGCATCCCTGTCATCACCCACTGCTGTCTCGAAACTCACGGCCAAGTCACCGAATGGAACGGCGATGATTTGACCGTCTGGGCGTCCACCCAAGGCGTGAGCGACATGGCTAGCGAATACGTTGGCGGTCTCGGCGAGCAAGGCATCAAGATTGCCGCAAACAATGTTCACGTCGTCACTCAATACATGGGCGGTGGATTCGGCAGCAAATTCGCCGCCGATTCCTGGGGCATCGCTTGCGCTCAGCTCTCCAAGAAAACTGGTCGGCCCGTGAAAATGATGCTTGAGCGCGACCACGAACTCATGGTCGCCGGTTGCCGCCCGTCCATGCATGCGCATGTAAAAGTCGGCGCAAAACGCGACGGAACCCTAGTGGCCTGGGATTCCGACACTTGGGGCACGCAAGGCCCGCAAGCCGAAGGCTCGCCGACGCTTCCTTACGTTTTGCAAGTCCCGAACGTCCGCGCCAAATACACCGCCGTGCTAACCAACATCGGCCCGGCCCGCGCCTGGCGCGCACCCAATCATCCCCAAATGGCCCTTATCTCGAATGGCGCTATGGAAGACCTCGCTGCCAAACTCAACATGGACCCTGTCGATTTCTATCTCAAGAACATCGACTTGGCTGGCGCGCATGCAAAAATCTACCGCGATGAATTCGCTAAAGCCTCCGAATTGATGGACTGGAAGTCCAAATGGCACCCGCGCGGCCAGGGCTCCGGCACAATCAAGCGCGGCCTCGGCCTCTCCATCCACACTTGGGGCGGCCGCGGCAACATGAGCAATTGCCAAGTCGTCATTCATCCTGACGGCTCCGTCGAAACCAACATTGGCAGCCAGGATCTTGGCACCGGCACGCGCACCGTCATCAACATCGTCACCGCCGAGACTCTCGGCCTTCCGCTCGGCGGCGTCAAAGTCAATCTCGGCGACAACAAATATCCACCCGCCGGCGCTTCTGGCGGTTCCACCACGGTCAGCGGCGTCAGCACTTCCACCCGCATGGCCGCAACCGCCGCGTTGAACGATCTTCTCGCCAAAGTCGCTCCATCTCTCGGAACAACTCCAGACAAGCTCGAAGCCTGGAACGGCAAGATTCAAGTCGTCGGCGATCCTTCGAAATCCATTCCGTGGAAGCAAGCCTGCGCCAAACTGGGCACTGCTTCCGTCACCGGCACGGGCCGCACCAATAATGCCCTCATGTCCAGCGGCGTCGGCGGCGTTCAGATGAGCGAGGTCGAAGTTGACACCGAAACCGGCATCGTCCGCATGATCAAGCACGTCGCCGTTCAGGACTGCGGCCTTGTCATCGACGTCAAAACCGCCGAGAGCCAGCTCTACGGCGCGTCGATCATGGGCATCTGCTACGCGATCTATGAAGAAAAAATCATGGATCAGGCAACGGGCCGCTGCCTGAATCCCAACATGGAGTTCTACAAACTCGCCAGCATCGCCGACATCGGAGAAATCGTCGTCCACATGATGCAGGGTCCCGGCTACGACGAGCGCGGCACCATCGGCCTCGGCGAGCCGCCTGTCATTTCGCCCGGCGCGGCCATCTCCAACGCTGTCGCCAACGCCATCGGCGTTCGCGTTCCTGAACTTCCGCTCACGCCAGACCGCGTCCTCGCCGCTCTCGGTAAAGGAGGTGTCGCCTAAATGGACGCTTTCGAATACGCAAGCCCCTCAACCGTCAAAGAAGCCATCGCGCTGCTCGGTTCCGATTGGGAGTCCGCCACCGTCTTTGGAGGCGGCACCGATCTGCTCTCGTTGCTTAAAGACGACATCGAGGAAACTAAGCGCCTCGTCAACATCAAGAGGATTGGCGCTCTTCACGCGATCCAGAACGTCAATGGCGGCCTGCGCGTCGGCGCCGCGGTCACCATCGAACAGTTGCTCTTGGCATCCGACGTTCGCAAAAATTTCCCCTCCATCACCGACGCCGCCGAAGGCATTCGCAGTCCTCAGCTTCACAACATGAGCACCGTCGGCGGATGGATCTGCCAGCGCCCGCGCTGCTGGTACTACCGCCAGGGCTTCGGCCTCCTGGCGCTCGACGCCAACGGAAAATCTCTCGTCGAGCAAGGCGACAATCGCTACCATGCCATCTTCGGAAATTCGGGGCCCGCCAAATTCATCAGCCCTTCGAGTTTGGGCCCTGTGCTTCTCGCGCTCGATGGCAGAATCCACATCGAAGGTCCGAACGGGCCGCGCGACATCGCCGCTCGCGAGTTTTTCGTAACTCCGCAAAAGCAGGGCGACCGCGAACTAGCTCTCGCCCCCAATGAAATTGTTACGGAAATCTCAATTCCCGCCTCATCGCGAGCAATGCGCAACGGCTGGTACGAAGTGCGCCCGAAGGAAGGCCTCGATTGGCCGCTTACCTCCGCGGCCGTCGCGCTCAAAATGAGCGGCGACACCGTCCAAAGCGCTCGCATCGTCATGGGTCACGTCGCGCCCACACCCTGGCCCGCCGATGACGCGGCGAAATCGCTCGAGGGCAAAACCATCACCGAGGAAACTGCTGCGAAGGCCGGCGACGCTGCCGTGCAGGGCGCCACGCCGCTCAGCCGTAACGGATACAAAGTTCAGCTGGCGCGCGTCGCCGTCAAGCGCGCCTTGCTCGCCGCCGTCGGCAAAAATTCTGCCGCCGCCTCGGCCTAGTTTTTGGTTTGGTTTGGTTTGGTTTGGTTTCGATTTTGTAGCGGCGGGTTTATCCCGCCAGTTTTTGCTGTCGCGCAGACCTTATGTTTTTGCCTTTGCAGGGCCGTTTGAAGTTACCGGGCCGCCGCTCGCTCGGAATTACCGGGGCACATACCGAACGGAATTGTCATTCCGAAGGAAGGATGCGGCGAGCATCCGACGAGGAATCTGCTGTTAGGTCTTTGCCGCTGTTTTTGCTTGCTGAGCACTGACCACTCATCACTGGTCACTGTTCTTAGAGAGGAGTTCACATCATGCTGAAATCTTCCGCCGCGCCAAGCCTCAACATCCTCATCTCCACCGGACAAATCTGCCGCTCCGTTCGCTCCAAAAAACTCTTCTACCAACAGGACGAAGACGCCTCCGACGCCCGCAACGCCGGCCCGTTCTGGTGCTCCCGCACCCAACGGCCCATCGGCCCCGACGGCCAGCTCGTCGCCTTCGATGCCTGCCGCCCCGGTCGCCCCTGCTGCGAAACCACCTAGCGCAACTTTCACCTCGGAGTTTCGCTTCTTTCGCGCGCCGCACGGCCTTTTTCCTTAACTCATTCGCGAACGCCTGCAAATTTCCCTCGCCCTCGCATCTCACCCGTGCGACTCTTCTCGCATCAACATAACCGAGGTGCTTATGTTCTGGCGCGATCTGCAACTCGCCTTCCGCTCCGCCCTTCGCAATCCCGGCTACTCATTTCTGATCGTCGCCGTCCTCGTCATCGGCATCGGCGCCAACACCGCAATCTTTGGACTCGCCAACGCAGCCTTTTTCCGCGCGCTCCCCTATCCCCATGCCGAACGCCTCGCCTTCCTCTGGCAGAACAATCAGCGCACCGGCGAATCCGAAGGCGCCGTCTCCTATCCCAATTACGCCGACTGGCGCGCCCAGTCCCACAATTTCGAAGACATGGCCTTCCTCATGTTCGCCAAACAAATTCTCGGCGGCAGCGGCACCAAGGAACTGTTGAGCGGCGCAAATGGCCCCGAGCGCATCCCCGGGGCCCTCGTCTCCACGAATTTCTTCTCCGTCCTCGGTGTCAACCCAATTCTCGGCCGCGCTTTCGCCGCAAACGACGCTCTTCGCGGCAACACCAACGTCGTCATCATTAGCTTCGCTTTTTGGAAGTCCCGCTTCGCCTCCAGTCCCACCGTCATCGGCCAGCGCCTCGGCTTCGGAGACGATCCCGGCGACACCATCATCGGAGTGATGCCCTCAGGCTTTGATTTTCCTGTGGGTACTCAACTCTGGAAGCCTCGTCAGCAAATCATCACAGGGAAATTCGATATGCGCCAGTATCCCAACATGGGCGTCGTCGGCCGTCTGAATCCCGGCGTCACATGGTCCCAAGCCCAAACCGAAATGGACACCATCGCTGCGCGCCTCGCAGCCCAATATCCCAAGGATGACGCCGGCGTCGGCATTCGCATCGTTCCTCTGCGTGAACAGCTCTCGCAAAAAGTCAGCCAGGGACTTATGGTCCTCTGGGCCGCCATCTTCGCCGTGCTTCTCATCGCCTGCGTGAACGCCGCCAATCTCATGATGGCCCGCGCCGCCGGACGCCAAAAAGAAATCGCCGTGCGCTTCTCTCTCGGCGCCACGCGTAGCCGCATCGTCGCTCAATTCCTCGCCGAAAGTTTGCTGCTCGCCGCCACGGGCGCAGCCGCCGGACTCTTCCTCGCCTATTGGACCGTCGCTCTCGTCTCAAAATTCAATCCCGACATCGCCCGTCTCGGCGGCAGCATTCTCGATCCGCGCGTGCTGCTTTACACCATCGCTGTTGCGGCATTAACGGCCATCATTTGCGCGGTTCTTCCCGCATTCTCCGCTTCGAGCTTCGATTTGAATCGCGCCCTGAAAGAAACCAGCGGATCCGCCTCTCACGGCGCGCAGCTCATCCGCAAAATTCTCATCGTGGCCGAAGTCGGGCTCGCTTTCATTCTTCTCGCTGGCTCCGGCCTCCTCATTCGCAGCCTCTGGCAAATCTTCTCCGTCAATCCCGGCTTCGACGCCGAAAACGTCTACAGCCTGCGCATTTACTCTCCGCCGGCAAAGGGCTCCGTCAAAGCGATGGACTCCAACATGGCTCGATTCACCAGTCGCATTCGTGCCTTGCCGACCGTCACCGCGGTCGGTTCCACTTCGAACGTTTTGTTCCCTGACGAAATGTTCAAAGGTTCCATCATCATCGAAGGCCGCACGAATTCCTCTGCCCAAATTTCTCCGCTCACCGCCGGAGACGCGTCCCCCGACTTTTTCCGTGCCATGGGC
The DNA here is from genome assembly GCA_035264005.1 of Candidatus Acidiferrales bacterium. GTDB lineage: Bacteria > Acidobacteriota > Terriglobia > Acidiferrales > UBA7541 > DAHUXN01. The sequence continues at coordinate 2,831 of DATFQU010000271.1, read as the reverse complement.
ATTCCTCTCTTGCGCGGCCGTGTTTTCACCGACGCCGACGTAGCCGAGAACGCAGAGCCTGCCGCCACTCAGGTCGCCCAAAACGAGCATCCTGCAGCCATCATCAACCAGACGATGGCGCGCCTCTACTGGCCAAACGAAGACCCCATCGGCAAGCAGTTCAAGATGAACGATCCCAATTTACCCAGCCCCTGGTTCACCATCGTCGGCGTCGTCGGCGATGTCCGTCAAGAAGGCCTGGAAAACTCCGCAAGTCCTATGGTTTACGAACCCTCTGCCGATTATTACGGCGACGATATCGTTGTCCGTTCTAACGGAGACGCAAAGACTTTGCTCGCCGCCATCAAGGCTCAAGTCGCAGCGGTGGACAAAAACTCCTTCGTCGATCACTTCGCTCTCGTCAGCGATGCCCTCTCCGCGCACGAATCTCAACGCAAATTCAACGCTTGGCTCCTCGGCGCATTCGCCTTCATTGCCCTTTTGCTTGCTGCGGTGGGAATTTACGGAAGCATTTCCTACTGGGTGAAGCAGCGCACTCAGGAGATCGGCGTGCGCATGGCTCTCGGCGCGCAGCCGCGCAACATCTTCGCGTTGGTCATCGGTCGCGGCATGGCCGTCATTTTCATCGGACTCGTTCTCGGCATCGCCGGAGCCCTCGCTCTCACGCGCCTCATCTCCACCATGCTTTTCGGCGTTCGCCCCGAAGACCCGCTCACTTACACGCTCGTCGCTGTTCTTCTCGCCGCCGTCGCCCTTGCGGCCTGCTACTTCCCCGCCCGCCGCGCCATGGACGTAGACCCCATCCTGGCGCTAAGGCATGAATGAGAATTTGCCGTCAGTGTCCTCCAGCGCGTGGCTGCCTAACGGACGATTTGCCCTGAAGGCTCGTCGGTGGGCGCGGATAGCTCGGCGTTCAGTGCAGTCTTGATCTGCTGCAAGGTCTTGGTCCGATCAAGGCCAGCATCCTGCTGATATGAGTTCGCTACATGTCTCGCCAAGTCAGCGAGCATGATCCCCCACGCGGATGGATCCTTCCACACCAGCCCGCAAACTGACGTGCTGATCCCTATTCGCTATCCACACCCGTAAAAGCTCGAAAGACCGCGGATCCTTTTTCGCTGCGTCAGGGATCACCAGTTGATCATTTTCAGCCATAAACCACCTTGTGTGACGCCAAAACCCTCTCGCCGATGAAATTAACCAAGACGAAGGAACTTCACTCGCCCAGTACAGCCTCAACCAGCCCTTCTTGAATCAGCCTCTTCACAATCACTATTTTCCCCGCGTCGTCCAAATCCCCCGGCAGTTCGCGAATCACAAATCGCGAATTCTCGAGCGCAAACTCCACCGGTTCGCGCGCTGCCACCGGAAAGGTGACTCGCCGCCCATAACATTCCACTGTCAGCGAATCGGCGTTCTCCGCACTTTCGATTCGAAAAATCGTTCCATCTCTCACGCTGGCGACGCTCTCCGCCGTCAGCCCACCGAGCGCCGCCATCTGCGCCATTTGCCCGCGCAGCAGCGGCCGGCACCGCGAAAAAAACTCGCCCGCAAAATGATCCAGCGCTGCGTCGAAATCTCCGCTCGCCGCAACGCGCCGCAAAAGCTCCCGCACCGTTTCTCGCGCCTGCGTCCTGTCGAATCCCGCGCGCGCAAATCCTGGCGGCAGCGACTTGCGAAACGCCGCATCGCGCAGGCTCGCACTCGCCACAAACTCCAGCAGCAGGTCCGTCCACGTAAATCTCAAAATCCCCGCGGTGATGTGCAGTGATACCGTATCTGTCGACCGCGCATCGTGCCCCACTCCACGCGGAATGTACGCCACGTCTCCTGCTTCCAATTCGAATTCCAGCGTCGGCTTGCCCACATCGTGAATCTTCGCGTCGAAATCCTGCCCCGCCAGCGGCAACTCCACCGGCGTCCCGTAAATCGTCCATTTTTTCGAGCCCGCAACTTGCAAAACAAAAACATCATGCGTGTCGTAATGCACTTTCGCGCCTTGCGCTCCCGGCGGAGTCAAATAAATGTTCGCCTGAAACGGGCACGTGAACTCGCTTTCCAAGCTTCTGCAGAATCGCGCCAGTTGCGGCAGCACCGTATCCAAAAACGCCAGCGTAATCGTCGAGCCTTCGCCAAAAAGCTGATACAGCTTCGCCACGTCAATGCTTCCATCAACCGTGTAATCGCTTTCCGACACATCGCGGGCAGCATTCTTCAAAATAATTTCGTCCGTGCTGCGGTCGAGCGTAGTAATCACGCGGTCGATTTCATCGAGCGACAGCAGTTCCTTGAAATAGTCCGCCTGTCCTCTTTTTATGACCAGCGTCTGCTTCTCAAAATATTCCTCGAAGAAAATTTTCTTGCTGGTCGGATGAATCAGCCAATCGAGCGAAGGCTTACTTCCCGCCACACTCTGCTTTTTTTTCTGCTCGCTGAATCCTGCTGCTGGATGTGCCATGAGGAAAAACCTGCCCTAGACACAGACGCCACCCGGACGCTGTTGCGCCTCAGGTGGCGGTGTGACCTGCCGCTGAAATTTAAATCCGTCTAACTAACGCCGGTAGCCGTCCGGATCCGTTGGCTTCTTGTCCGGGTCCGTCGCCTTTTTCTTATCCGGATCGGCAGCTTTCTTCTTGTCCGGATCGGAAGCCTTCGCCTTCATCTTTGACTTTGCGCTTACTTTCTTCTTCTTGTCCGGATCGTTGGCCTTCTTCTTGTCAGCCGTATCCGGGTCGGACGCTTTCTTCTTATCAGGATCCGTCGGCTTCTTGTCCGGGTCCTGCGCCTGCTGCGCCGAAGCGCGCATGCCCGAAGCAACTGCCACTGCGCCG